>NZ_JBQSWW010000005.1:0-154861 GCF_052377515.1 Arthrobacter sp. AOP36-C1-22
CCCCCGCTCCGTCCGGGACGCCCACGAAATTGCCGATGACCTCGCCAGACGCGAAATCAAACTCAGCATCGGCGGTCCCGTCCATGACCCTACCGACCCAATGGGCAAACTCCTGTTCAACGTGTTGGCGATGATCTCCGAGTTCGAAGCTGACCTTATTCGGATGCGCACCCGCGAAGGAATGAAGGTTGCCAAGGCCAAGGGCAGGCTGCGGGGCAAGCAGCCCAAACTCTCAGCGAAGCAGGAAGAGCACCTCCTCGAACTGCACGCCGCTGGGGAACACAGCAAGGCGGAGCTACCTGAGCTGTTTAGCGTCGGTCGCTCCACTGTCTATCGAGCCATTGAACGCGGGCGGCTGCGCAACGCAAACCACGGAAGCCCCTGACATTACATGCGCTCGATTTCGAACAATTAGCTGCTCATAGTCGTCGGCAGGCAGAAGCCAAGCGGCCGGCCCCCGCAGTGCAGGGGCCGGCCATTGAGCAAAAGATTTAGCCGAAGATCGGAGTCCCGACGAACGGGTCGATCGCCAGCCCGACGAACAGGACCGTGAGGTAGCTGATGGAGATGTGGAAGACCTTCATCGCCTTGCGGTTCATGTCGCGTGGCAGGTGTTCTCGCTGTGCCTCGCGGTAGAGCACATGGGATTCGAAGATGAACCAGCCACCGGAAACCGCGGCCAGCACTGTGTAGACGATACCGGCGTCACCCATCGGAACCAGCAGCAAGGAGCAGGCGACGGTGGCCCAGGCGTACAGGACGACCTGCACGGACACGGTCCGGGCCCCGGCAATGGCCCCGAGCATCGGGACGTGGGCGTTGTTGTAGTCGTCGGCATACTTCATCGACAACGGCCAGTAGTGCGGTGGGGTCCAGAGGAAGATGATCAGGAACAGGATGATGGCCGGCCAAGCCAGGGTCCCGGTGACCGCTGCCCACCCGATGAGCACGGGCATGCAGCCGGCGATTCCGCCCCAGACGATGTTCTGCGAGGTGCGGCGCTTGAGGATCAGTGTGTAGAAGACCACATACAGCAGGATCGCGGTGAGTCCGAGGACAGCGGTGAAGAGGTTTGCACCGGCCCAGAGGATCCCGATCGAGGCCAAGCCGATCACGTACGAGAAGATCAGTGCTTCACGGGGCGTGGCTTCGCCGGTGACCAGCGGACGCTTCGAGGTCCGGTGCATGAGCCGGTCCATGTCCCGGTCGAAATAGCAGTTGAAGGCGCCGGCGCTTCCGGCGGCCAGGGCGCCACCCAGCAGGGTCGCCACGATCGTGATCAGGTCGGGGAAGCCGCGCTGCGCGAAGATCATGGTCGGCAGCGTGGTGACCAGAAGCAACTCGATGACTCGCGGCTTGGTCAGGGCCACATAGGCCCGGGCCTTGCGTCCGATGAAACCACCCAGGGATTCATCGGTTTGACGTGACGCACGAGGTGCGAGCTCTACGTCGGTCGGTACGGTCTTCACGGACATGCCACTCAGTTCTTCGCGGGAAATACACAGACAACCCCAATCATACCCTTTTACCGGCTGTAGAACTCAGGCATCTTTCCCCCAGCCGCGAACGCCCCGGAAATTATCGGAATAAACAGGCCACGGGCACCCCCAAAGAGATATGGTTGAAGCGATGTGCCGGAGCGCTGGAGCTCAGTATTCGTACGTGGGCGTGCAGCATCTGTGCTTCCCCCGACTCCACTCCTCGGCACCGACCGCCAATACAGGACCAGAGAGAGGGGCCGCCACGTGGCGCCACAGTCAGATGTTCGGGAATTGTCGTGGACGGAATCGGATCAGAAGGCCGTGGACAGCATCCGCGTCCTGGCAGCCGATGCGGTGGAGAAGGTCGGAAGCGGCCACCCCGGTACGGCGATGAGCCTGGCCCCCGCGGCCTATCTCCTGTTCCAGCAGCATCTGCGCCACGATCCGAGCGACCCGCATTGGATCGGCCGCGACCGGTTCGTCCTCTCCCCCGGGCACACCTCCCTGACGCTCTACCTCCAGCTCTTCCTCTCCGGCTACGGCCTGGAGATGAAGGACATCGAAGCGCTGCGCACCTGGGATTCACTCACCCCCGGACACCCGGAGGTCGGCCATACCAAGGGCGTGGAGATCACCACCGGCCCGCTGGGACAGGGCCTGGCCTCCGCCATCGGATTCGCCTACGCCCAGCGTCGCATGCGCGGCATGCTCGATCCGCAGGCGGCAGCAGGGACCAGCCCGTTCGACCACTCCGTCTTCGTGATCGCCTCCGACGGCGACCTACAGGAAGGCGTGACCTCCGAAGCCTCCTCCTTGGCCGGCCACCAGGAACTGGGCAACCTGGTCGTCATCTATGACGAAAACCACATTTCGATCGAAGACGACACCGACGTGTCCTTCACCGAGGACGTCCTCGGCCGGTACTCCGCCTACGGGTGGCACACCCAGCGCGTGGATTGGACCCGCACCGGCAACTACGTCGAAGACGTCAAGGCCCTGCACCTGGCCATCAACGAGGCCAAGGCCGAGACCAGCCGCCCGTCGATCATTTCGCTGCGCACCATCATCGGATGGCCCGCGCCGACTAAGCAGAACACCGGTGGCATCCACGGCTCGAAGCTGGGAACCGAGGAACTCGAGGCACTGAAGAAGGAACTGGGCTTCGACCCTGCCGCGCACTTCGCCCTCGATGACCAGGTCCTGGCCCATGCCCGCGAAGTCGCCGATCGCGGGGCCGCCGCCCACGCCGAATGGCAGAAGGGTTTCGACGCCTGGAAGGCAGCCAACCCGGAGAACGCCGCCCTGCTCGAGCGCATCCAGGCCGGAAGGCTCCCGGAGGGATGGGATGCCAACCTCCCCGAGTTCGAAGCGGGCAAGGATCTGGCCACCCGTGCCGCCTCGGGACAGGTCATCAATGCCATCGCCGATGTCCTGCCGGAACTCTGGGGCGGTTCGGCCGACCTGGCCGGCTCGAACAACACGACCATCAAATCGGCGCCGTCGTTCATCCCCGAAACCAAGCAGACGGACTCTTGGAAGGGCGACCCGTTCGGCCGGGTCCTGCACTTCGGCATCCGCGAGCACGCCGCAGCAGCCATCGTCAACGGGATCACCCTGGCGTCGCCGACCCGGGCGTTCTCCGGTACGTTCCTGATCTTCTCCGACTACCAGCGGCCGGCCATCCGGCTCTCGGCGTTGATGGGTGTGCCGTCCATCTATGTCTGGACCCACGATTCCATCGGTCTGGGCGAAGACGGTCCGACCCACCAGCCGGTCGAGCAGCTGGCCTCGCTACGTGCCATCCCGAACCTCGACGTCGTCCGCCCGGCGGACGCCAACGAGGTGTCCTGGGCCTGGAAGACGGTCCTGGAGAACACCTCCAACCCCGCGGGGCTCGTGCTCTCGCGTCAGGGACTGCCGGTCTACGACAGGAACCAGCCAGGATTCGGGCCGGCTTCCGGAGTCGCCGACGGTGGCTACGTGTTCGTCGATGCCATGCGTGACGGCCAGGTCGTGGACCCGGACGTGGTGCTCATGGGCACCGGTTCGGAAGTCCAGCTCGCCGTCGATGCCCGCGAGGCATTGGCCGCTGAAGGCATTGCCGCCCGGGTGGTCTCGCTGCCCTGCGTCGAGTGGTTCAACCGGGCGGAGCAGTCCTACCGCGACTCCGTCCTCCCGCCGTCGGTGAAGGCCCGGGTGAGCGTCGAGGCCGGCGTGGCCCAGGGCTGGCGCGAACTGGTCGGCGACGCCGGCCGCATGGTCTCGCTGGAGCACTTCGGTGCCTCGGCAGACTACAAGCGCCTCTACACCGAATTCGGCATCACGGCCGAGGCCGTGGCCCAGGCGGCGCGCGACTCGATCAACGCAGCGAAATAGCACGACGCCGGTCGGCCACTGGAATAGTGGCCGACCGGTTTCCGTTCCCGTGGCCCGAACCCGCAGGAACGGCGCAGACCTCATTTCCCTCCTGGAAGGATCCATCTCATGAGCAACCCCAACACCCAGGCCCTCTCCGATGCCGGCGTCTCCATCTGGCTCGATGACCTCTCCCGCTCCCGCCTGACCTCGGGTTCGCTGCAGAAGCTCATCGGCGAGCGGAACGTGGTCGGTGTGACCACCAACCCCTCGATCTTCGCCGCGGCCCTGTCCAAGGGCGACGCCGACTACACCGAGCAGGTGGGTGAACTCGCTGCCGCCGGCGCCGACGTCGAAGAAGCGGTCTTCCAGATCACCACCCAGGACGTCACCCGGGCCTGCGACCTCTTCGCCCCCGTGGCCACCGCCAGCCAAGGCATCGACGGGCGGGTCTCGATTGAGGTCGATCCCCGTTCGGCGCATGACGCAGCCGCCACCATCGCCGAGGCCAAGAAGCTCTCCGCCAAGGTCGACCGCGAGAACGTCTTCATCAAGATCCCGGCCACCGTCGAAGGGCTCGAAGCCATCACCGCGACGCTGGCGGCAGGCATCAGCGTCAACGTCACGCTCATCTTCTCGCTGGAGCGTTACCGCGCCGTGATCAACGCGTTCCTCTCGGGCATGGAGCAGGCCAAGGAAAACGGCCACGACCTGTCCAAACTGCACTCCGTTGCCTCCTTCTTCGTATCCCGCGTGGACACCGAGATCGACAAGCGTCTCGACGCCATCGGTACCGAAGAAGCCACCGCGCTCAAGGGCAAGGCCGGTCTGGCCAACGCCCGTCTGGCCTACCAGGTCTTCGAGGAGGACTACTCCTCCGAACGCTGGGGCGTCCTAGCCGCGTCCGGCGCCCGTCCGCAGCGTCCGCTCTGGGCGTCCACGGGGGTGAAGGATCCCGCGCTGCCCGACACCCTGTACGTCACCGGGCTCACTGCCCCACAGGTCGTGAACACGATGCCAGAGAAGACGCTGGATGCCACGGCCGACCACGCCGAGGTCACCGCCGACACGATCACCGGCACCTACGACGAATCGAACCGGGTCCTGGATTCGCTGGCCGCACTGGGCATCGACTACAACGAGGTCGTCCTGCTGCTGGAGAACGAAGGGGTGGAGAAGTTCGAGGCCGCCTGGACCGATCTGCTGGCCGATGTCCGCCAGGCACTGGAAGCAGCAGGAAAGGCGTCGGCATGAGTGCCCTGGGGTTCACGGCCACCGGAGCCGCACAAGCTGCCATCCAGGCGCATGTCCCTGCCCTGGTCGCCGAGAAGACGGCCTCGCGCATCGCGGCCAAGGACGACACCCTCTGGGGTCCCGAGGCCCAGGCCGAGGCCTCCAAGCGCCTCGGCTGGGTCGACTTGGCCGAGACCTCGCGTCCCCTGGTCGAGCCCATCCTGGATCTGCGCCGGGAACTGCAGGCGGACGGCATCGACCGGATCGTCTTGGCCGGAATGGGCGGTTCCTCGCTGGCACCCGAGGTCATCACCGCCACCGCCGACGTCGAACTCGTCGTCCTGGACAGCACCGACCCCGAAATGGTCGGCAATGCCCTGACCGACCGGTTGGCCACCACGGCTCTGGTCGTCTCCTCGAAATCCGGGTCGACCGTGGAAACCGATTCCCAGCGACGGGTGTTCTCCCAGGCGTTCGAGGATGCGGGAATCGATGCGGCATCGCGCATCATCGTGGTCACCGACCCGGGGTCCCCCATGGATAAGGCCTCGCGCAAGGCCGGCTACCGGGCGGTCTTCAACGCCAACCCGGACGTCGGAGGACGGTATTCCGCCCTCACCGCCTTCGGGCTGGTGCCTTCCGGTCTGGCCGGTGTGGATATCGCCACCTTGCTGGACGAGGCGGAGGAAGCCGCGGAATTCCTGGCCGACGACGACGAGGACAACCTCGGACTCGCCTTGGGCGCGGCCCTGGCCGGGACCACGCCGTTGCGCAATAAGATCGTCTTCGTCGACGAGGGATCCGGCATCGTCGGATTCGCCGATTGGGCCGAACAGCTCATTGCCGAATCCACCGGCAAGCACGGCACCGGCCTGCTACCGGTCGTGGTGGAACCCGGGGCCGAGGAGACGGTCCACCAGGCCGACGACGTGCTCCTGGTCCACCTGGTCTCCGACGACGAGGACCCGGTCATCGCCACCCAGGGACACCATGTGTATGTCTCGGGATCGTTGGGCAGCCAGATGCTGTTGTGGGAGTACGCCACCGTCGTGGCCGGCAAGCTGCTGGGCATCGACCCCTTCGACCAGCCGGATGTCGAGGCGGCGAAGATCGCTGCCCGCGGGCTCCTCGATGCCACCCCCGAGCCGGAGACCGCCCAATTGGTCGACGGCGACATCGAGCTCCGGGCCACCGAAGGCCTGCTCGAGGGGGCGGCAGGCGTCACGGACGCCGTGGCCAACCTGCTCGGTGCCCTGCCGGCCGACGGCTACCTGAGCATCCAGGCGTATCTGGATCGCATCGGGCACGCCGATCTGGCGACCCTGCGCGAGGATCTGTCCGTGGCCTCGAACCGTCCGACGACGTTCGGGTGGGGCCCACGCTTCCTGCACTCCACCGGGCAATTCCACAAGGGTGGACCCCGCATCGGGGTCTACCTGCAGATCACCGCCGACTCCGATACGGACATCAGCATCCCCGACCGTCCATTCACGTTCGGTGAATTGATCTCCGCCCAGGCCACCGGTGACGCCCAGGTGCTCGCCGACAACGGCCGCCCGGTCCTGCGCCTGCATTTGGGCTCCCGGGACGAAGGAATCCGCCAGCTGCGTGCCGCGATCAGCGCACTGCCCGGAATTCACCAGTAACATCGGGGGCGGGCGGCCCCGGTGGCCGCCCGCTCCCCCCGTTGTTTCACCACAGAAAGCACCCCATGGCAGATACCACCGCGCACAACCCCCTGCGCGATCGTCGGGACCGCCGCCTGAACCGGATTGCCGGGCCATCTGCCCTGGTGTTCTTCGGCGTCACCGGCGACCTGGCCCGCAAGAAACTCATCCCCGCGGTCTACGACCTCGCCAACCGCGGGCTCCTCCCGCCCAGCTTCGCCGTCGTCGGCTTCGGTCGCCGCGATTGGTCGCCCGAGGACTTCGTCGCCCAGGCCAGGGAATGGGTCCTGGCCAGCGCCCGGACCCCCTTCAACGAAACCGTCTGGGCCCAACTAGCCGGCGGCTTCCGCTTCGTCACCGGCGGGTTCGGCGATGAAGAAGCCTACGAACGTCTCGGCGAGACCCTGGATGAGCTCAAGATCTCCCGCGGCACCCGCGGAAACCACGTCTTCTACCTCTCCATCCCCCCGAACTCCTTCGAGCAGGTCTGTGAGCAGCTTTCCCGCCACGGGCTGGCCCAGGACGAGCAGATCCACGCCGACGCCTCCGCGGAGCCGCAGGAGCCGGCCCCCTGGCGCCGGGTGGTCATCGAGAAGCCCTTCGGCCACGATCTGGAATCGGCCCGCGAACTGAACACCATCGTGGAATCCGTTTTTCCCCCCGACGCGGTCTTCCGCATCGACCACTACCTGGGCAAGGAAACCGTCCAGAACCTGCTGGCCCTGCGTTTCGCCAACCAGCTGTTCGAGCCGCTGTGGAACGCCAACTACGTGGACCATGTGCAGATCACCATGGCCGAGGACATCGGCATCGGTGGCCGGGCGGGATACTACGACGGCGTCGGGGCCGCCCGCGACGTCATCCAGAACCACTTGCTCCAGCTGCTGGCCCTGACCGCGATGGAGGAACCGATTTCCTTCAACGCCGATCACCTGCGCGCCGAAAAGGAAAAGGTCCTCGCCGCGGTCAAACTCCCCGAGGACCTCTCCCGGCACTCGGCCCGCGGTCAATACACCGGGGGCTGGCAGGGAGGCGAGGAGGTCACCGGTTTCCTCGACGAGGAAGGGTTCAACCCGGAATCGCAAACCGAGACCTATGCCGCCATCCGCGTGGACATCAACACGCGCAGATGGTCCGGGGTGCCCTTCTATCTGCGCGCCGGCAAGCGGTTGGGGCGTCGGGTGACCGAGATCGCCGTCGTCTTCAAACGGGCGCCCAACCTGCTCTTCCGCGACAACGCCTCCGAGGAGTTCGGCCAGAATGCGGTGGTCATCCGCGTTCAGCCCGACGAAGGCGCCACCATCCGTTTCGGTTCCAAGGTCCCGGGCACGCAAATGGAGGTCAGGGACGTGACCATGGACTTCGGGTACGGCCACTCCTTCACCGAGTCCAGCCCCGAAGCCTATGAGCGGCTCATCCTGGACGTCCTGCTCGGCGAACCCCCCCTGTTCCCCCGGCATCAGGAGGTGGAGCTGTCCTGGAAGATCCTCGACCCGTTCGAGGACTATTGGGCGTCCCTGGACGAACAGCCCGAACCGTATGCCCCCGGAAGCTGGGGCCCGAGTTCGGCTGATGAACTGCTGGCCCGAGATGGAAGGACGTGGCGGCGACCATGATCGTAGACCTGCCGAACACCACCACCTCGAAGGTGGCCAAGAAGGTCATGAACCTCCGCGAGACCGGCGGTGTCGTCGCCCTGAGCCGCGTGCTGACGCTTGTGGTGGTCACGCAGTCCGGGTTCGAGGAGGAGGCCATCGCCGCGGCGAACCTGGCCAGCCGGGAGCACCCGTGCCGCATCATCGTCGTGGTCGAAGGGGCCACCGACGCCCCGACGAGCCTCGGGGCACAGATCAGGGTCGGCGGTGATGCCGGGGCCTCGGAAGTCATCGTCCTCCATGCCGACGGGGACCTGGCCACGGCCAACGAATCACTGGTCAACGCGCTCCTGCTCCCCGATGCCCCCATCGTCGCCTGGTGGCCCCATGGGATGCCCGAATGTGCCTCCGAAACGGCCATCGGCAGGATCGCGCACCGCCGGATCACCGATAGCCGGACCGCCGATGAGCCGCAAAAGGCGCTCTTCGCCCTGGCGAAGAGCCATGTGGCCGGGGACACCGACCTGGCGTGGACGCGGTTGACCCTCTGGCGGGCCCAATTGGCCGCCGTCCTAGACCAGCTCGATGCCTCCTGCCTGACGGCCGCCACCGTGAAGGGTTCGTCCTCGAGCCCCAGCGTGCTGCTGCTGGCTGCCTGGTTGACGCTCCGGCTGGACATCCCGGTCACGATCGCCTCCTCCTCCAACGGGACCGGGGTGCGCAGCGTGAGGTTCTCCCGCGAGGACGGCGACGTGGTGCTGACCCGCCCCCATGACGACGTGGCCGAGTTGTACCAGCCGGGACAGCCCGTCCAACGGGTGTCGTTGCCGCGGCGCAACACCTCGGTCTGTCTTTCGGAGGAACTGCGCCGGCTGGACCCCGACGAGGTCCTCGGCGAGGTCCTGCGGGAGGGTCTGGCCCAGACCAACCTGCGCTCCGTGACCGCTTCCGAACGCTGAGCCTGCGGGCACCACGAAACGCCAAAGAGGCGGCTTCCCCCGTGGGGGAAGCCGCCTCTTCATGGTTCTACGGCGGTGGGCGCGCCGGGCCTGGGCCCGGGATGCCCCCGCGGGGATTGCGGGGTCCTAGATCTCCGAGCTCAAGCGCATGATGATGCCCAGCGCCACGATGATCGCGCCCCAAGACACCCCGAGCACGACGGTGATCCGGTTGAGGTTCTTTTCGGCAACACCTGAGGACCCGAGACTGGTGGTCATGCCGCCGCCGAACATGTCCGACATGCCGCCTCCACGTCCCTTGTGGAGCAGGATCAGCATGACCAGCAACAGGCTCACGAGTCCCAGCACCACCTGCAGGACAATCTTGAGTGTGTCCACTACTACCTTTCGGTCGAGAACGGCCGCAGCCGGTTAGTCCGTCACCAGATGATGCTCGAACCTAATAATGTTAGCAAATTCCGCGGCGTCCAGGCTGGCACCCCCGACGAGCAGCCCGTCGACATCGCTGCCACGCATGATGGCGGCGGCGTTGGCGGCCTTGACCGAACCGCCATAAAGCAGCCGGATTCCTGCTGCCGTGTCGGCTCCGTAGAGACTCACGAGCTCGGCGCGGAGCGCCGCGGCCATCTCCTGGGCGTCCTCGGGTCCGGCGACTTCCCCGGTGCCGATGGCCCAGACGGGCTCGTAGGCCACCACGAGATCGGCGGCCTGGGCCGCATCCAATCCCGCCAGCGAGCCACGCAACTGCTCGAGCGTGTGCTCGACATGGCGCCCGGCCTGCCGGACCTCCAGGCCCTCGCCCACGCAGAGCACCGGCACCATTGAATGCCTGTAGGCTGCTGCGACCTTGCGGGAAAGCAACTCATCGGTTTCGCCGTGGATGGCCCGGCGTTCGCTATGCCCGACCAGGACATACCGTGAGCCGAGCTTGGAGAGGAAGGCCCCGGAGATGTCCCCGGTGAAGGCGCCGGAATCCTCCGGTGAGAGGTCCTGGCCCCCGTAGACGACCGGCAGGTCATCGCCGGCGACCAGCGTCTGGACGCCGCGCAGATCGGTGAACGGCGGGAAGACGGCGACCTCGACCCGGTTGAAGTCGTGTTTGGCATCCTCGAGGGTCCACGCCAGCTTCTGCAGCAGCGTGATGCCCTGGACATGGTCCATGTTCATCTTCCAGTTGCCGGCAATCAGCGGCTTCCGGTCGAATTGACCGTTCGTGGAGGTGGTCATAGGTGGCTAGTTCCCTTCGAGCGCGGTGAGTCCGGGCAATTCCTTGCCCTCCAGGTATTCGAGGCTGGCCCCGCCTCCGGTGGAGATATGGCCGAAATCGTCCTCGCTGAAACCCAGGGTGCGGACGGCTGCGGCGGAGTCCCCGCCCCCGACGACGGAAAACGCCTCGGAGTCCGCCAGGGCCTGGGCCACGGCCCGGGTTCCCCCGGAGAAGGCCTCGATCTCGAAGACCCCCATGGGGCCGTTCCAGAACACGGTGTTGGCGGAGCGGATGTAACTGACGAAGGCCTCTCCCGAGGCCGGTCCGATGTCGAGGCCCAGTCCGGTATCGCCGAACCGACCGTTTTCGATCCCGTCGACGGGGCGCACCTCGTGTTCGGCGTCGGCCCCGAACTTGGAGGCCACCACGACGTCGGTGGGCAGGATGATGTCGCAGCCGGTTTCCTTGGACCGGGCCAGGTATCCGCGGACGGTTTCGAGCTGGTCTTCCTCCAGCAATGATTTCCCGACCGGGTGTCCCTGGGCGGCCAGGAAGGTGAAGGCCATGCCACCGCCGATCAGCAGGTGGTCGGCGCGGCCGAGGAGCGTGTCGATCACCGCGAGCTTATCGGAGACCTTGGACCCGCCCAGGACGACGACGTAGGGCCGCTGGGGGCCCTCGGTGAGCTGACGCAACACCTCCATCTCGGTCCTGACCAGATCGCCCTGGTAGGAGGGCAGCAGTGCGGCGATGTCGACCACTGATGCGTGCTTGCGGTGCACGGCACCGAAGGCATCATCCACGTAGGCACCGTTGCTGCCGGTCAGGTCGGCCAGCTCACGGGCGAACGAGGCCCGTTCGTCGTCGTCCTTGCTGGTCTCGCGCGGATCGAAGCGGACGTTTTCCAGGACCAGCACGGAGCCGTCCTGGAGTTTCGAGGCCAGTTCGCGGGCGCTGCTGCCCACGACGTCCTGGGCCACCTCGACCGGGAAATCGGCGAGCTCGTCCAGCCGGTCGGCGGCGGGACGAATGGAGTACTTCGGCTCCGGGGCCCCCTTCGGGCGGCCCAGATGGGCCATCACCAGGACCCGGGCACCGGCCTCGGAGAGTTTCGCGAGGACGGGAAGGGACGCGCGGACACGTCCGTCGTCGGTGACGGTGGAGCCATCGAGCGGCACGTTCAGGTCGCTACGGACCAGAACGTGCCGCCCACGGACACCATCGGCGAGCAGATCGTCGAGAGTGTTGGAAGTCATGACTTCAGGCTATCGGATCGCCGCGACTACGCCAGCTTCGAGCCGACGTATTCGGTCAGGTCGACCAGGCGGCTGGAATAGCCGAATTCGTTGTCGTACCAGCCGATGACCTTCACGGTACTGCCGATGACCTTGGTCAGCGGCGCGTCGAAGATCGTCGAGTGCGGATCGGTGACGATGTCGCTGGAGACGATCGGGTCCTCGTTGTACTTCAGGTACGGGGCCAGCTGGCCCTCCTCGGCGGCCGCGCGGAATGCCGCGTTGACTTCCTCGACGGTCGTTTCGCGGGCCAGGGTCACGGTCAGGTCGGTGGAGGAGCCGGTCGGGACCGGAACGCGCATTGCATAGCCGTCGAGCTTGCCCTTGAGCTCGGGCAGGACCCGGCCGATCGCCTTGGCGGCACCGGTGGAGGTGGGAATCATGTTCAGCGCGGCGGCCCGGGCACGACGCGGATCCTTATGCGGGCCGTCCTGCAGGTTCTGGTCGGCGGTGTAGGCGTGGATGGTGGTCATCAACCCGTCGACGATGCCGAACTGGTCGTTGAGGACCTTGACCATGGGGCCGAGGCAGTTGGTGGTGCAGGAGGCGTTGGAGATGATGTCGTGGTTCTCCGGGTCGTACAGGTTGTCGTTGACCCCCATCACGATGGTGATGTCCTCGCCCTTGGCGGGGGCGGAGATGATGACCTTCTTGGCGCCGGCTTCCAGGTGCTTGCGGGCGCCTTCGGCCTTGGTGAAACGGCCGGTGGATTCGATGACGACGTCGGCACCGAGTGCGCCCCAGCCCAGATCGGCCGGATCCTTCTCGGCGAGGATGCGGATGCGGCGTTCGCCAACGACCAGATCCTGCCCATCGACGGACACTTCCTCGGAGAGCCGGCCGAGGACCGAATCGTATTTGAGGAGCATGGCCAGGCTGTCGATGTCAGCCAGGTCGTTGATGGCGACGATCTCGACGTCTGCCTGGTTCATGAGCGCGGCGCGCAGGTAGTTACGTCCAATGCGTCCGAAGCCATTGATGCCAACACGGGTAGTCACGTGAATATTCTCCTTGCCGGAAGGTAGCCACCACCGTGCTCCGGGTAGGGAGATATGGACGCGGGGATGGCAATGGAAATTTTGTGACACCCCGTTGTGTCCTTGGCCTGTGGGCCGACCGGTTCAGCGGGCTCCCGATCCGGGGAAAACCGGATGCGGGGCCCACTGAAGCCGTTGATAACATCTTACGCCATAAGGCCTTTGATGTGTGAGCAAAATTACCTGCTCTTTTCCCCGGGTCCGAGGACCCGGGGGCGCGGGCTACTTGCCCGGAACGATCAGCGACTTCGCGCCGGAGCGCGCCGCCTCGAAGCGGGCCGACACGTCGGCCCAGTTCACGATGTTCCAGAACGCCTTGACGTAATCCGCCTTGACGTTGACGTAGTCCAGGTAGAAGGCGTGCTCCCACATGTCCAACATCAGCAGCGGGGTGGTGCCCACCGGCACGTTGCCCTGCTGGTCGTAGAGCTGCTCGATGACCAGGTTTTCACCCAGGCCCTCGAAGGCCAGCAGCGCCCAGCCCGAGCCCTGCAGGCTCAGTGCGGCGTTGGTGAAGTGGTTGCGGAAGGCATCGAACGAGCCGAAGGCGTCATCGATGGCCGCAGCGAGCTCACCCTCGGGCTTGTCCCCGCCTTCGGGGGAAAGGTTCTGCCAAAAGATCGAGTGGTTGGTATGCCCACCGAGGTGGAACGCCAGATCCTTGGACAGCTTCGGGATGTTGCCGTACTCGCCCTTTTCGCGGGCCTCTGCCAGCTTGTCCAGCGCGGTGTTGGCGCCGGCGACATACGACGCGTGGTGCTTGCTGTGGTGCAGCTCCATGATGCGCGCGGAAATGTTCGGCTCCAGCGCCGCGTAGTCGTACGGCAGGTCAGGAAGTTCGTACTTCGCCATGATCTCCTCCATTTGTCTCTCACACGCCCGCTCTACGGGCATGCTGGTGGGTAGTGCTTCCCGTGCCTCGCGGCGACGGAAATCCAGCGGCTTGATCAGCCGTCGAGCATATCTGCGGTAACGCTGGCCTCGGTCCCGGGTATTCCCAGTTCAGCGGCCCGGCGGTCCGCCATCGCCAACAGGCGACGGATCCTTCCGGCGATGGCGTCCTTCGTCATCGGGGGGTCGGCCAGGTGGCCCAGTTCATCCAGGCTGGCCTGTTTATGCGCCACGCGGAGGGCCCCGGCATATTGCAGATGGTCCGGGACGTCGTCTCCCAGGATCTCCAGGGCCCGTTCCACCCGGGCACCCGCCGCCACGGCGGCCTGGGCCGAGCGGCGCAGGTTGGCGTCATCGAAGTTCGCCAGCCGGTTGGCCGTCGCCCTGACCTCCTTGCGCATGCGCCGTTCCTCCCACACCAACAACGTGTCGTGGGCGCCCATGCGGGTCAGCAATGCGGCGATGCTGTCGCCGTCGCGGATGACGACGCGGTCAACCCCCCGCACTTCGCGGGCCTTGGCGACGATATCGAGCCGCCGGGCGGCCCCGACCAGGGCCAGGGCCGCTTCGGGGCCCGGGCACGTGACCTCCAGTGCCGACGAGCGGCCGGGTTCGGTCAGCGAGCCATGGGCGAGGAAGGCTCCGCGCCAGACGGCTTCGGCGTCGGCGGTGGAACCGTTGACGATGACCGAGGGCAGTCCCCGGACCGGGCGGCCCCGGCCATCGAGCAGACCCGTCTGGCGGGCCAACGATTCGCCGTCCCTGACCACCCGGACGACATAGCGGCTGCCCCGGCGCAGGCCCCCCGCGGAGACGACGATGATCTCGGCGATGTGTCCGTAGACCTCGGAGATGGCCTGACGCAGCCGCCGGGCGGTGGCGGCAAGATCGACTTCCGCCTCGATGACGATGCGACCTGAAATGATGTGCAGTCCCCCGGCGAAGCGCAGGGTCGCCGACACTTCGGCTTTACGTACGGAGGACTTCTTGACGTCCAGCCGGGACAGCTCGTCCTTGACCGAAGCGGTCAGTGCCATGGCTACTCTTCCTCACGTCGCGTTGTATTCCGGGCAAACGCCTCAAAGACATCCTGATACTCCGCCGCAAGCCGCAGGGGCTCGTGGACGGCACGGTCATGCCCAGTAGCCACCTTACCGAAAAAGCACTCGGCGCCGAGCCGGCCGGCTGCCGCACGGAAGGCCTGCTCGTCATCGACGGACGATGGATCGGCCAGAACGGCGTCGATTCTCAGGTCCGGGGCGTAGCGGGCAATCACGTCAAGATGTGCTGCGGCGGTCATTCCCGAGGTCTCCTGGGTATCGGTGACCAGGTTCATCGTCAGCAGGCGACGGGCCGGGGTGTTCTGCAGTGCCTCACGCATTTCCGGCAGGAGCAGATGCGGCAAAACCGAGGTGTACCAGGAGCCGGGGCCCAGGATGACCCAGTCGGCCAGTTCGATGGCGTCCAACGCCTCGGGGCAGGCCGGGGCATCGGTGGGGGCCAACGTCACATTGCTGACCAGGGTGTCGTTTCCGGCTTCGGCCAGAGCCGCCTGCCCATGGATCCGTCGTCGGACTAGGCTTCCGTCCCCGGCGGTGGCCAGGACCTCCCCGGAGATGTATAGCGGCACGGTACTCATCGGCAGCACGGCGCCGCGGGCCCCGAGCAGGGCACCGGCCCAGCGCAGCCCGGCCACGGCATTTCCCAGCAGCTCCCATAGGGTGATGATCAGCAGGTTGCCCACCGCGTGGTTCTCCAGCGAGGTTTCTACCCCTTCGGAGCCGACGAAACGATGCTGCATGACGTCGCGCCAGGTCCGTCCCCAGTCCGATTCGTCACAAAGGGCGGCCAAGGCCATGCGTAGGTCACCGGGCGGCAGGACGCCCAATTCGCGGCGCAATCGTCCGGAGGATCCGCCGTCGTCGGCGACCGTGACGATGGCCGTGATGTCATTCGTGAGCCGCCGGAGCGCCGAGAGGGAGGCCGAAAGGCCATGTCCGCCGCCGAGTGCTGCGACCCGGGTGGTGGTCATCTCATCGCCGCTGCCCGCCGGACGTGGGGGAAGCATCGGCATCTGTCCGGTCAGGAACGTCATGGACTTACTCCCGGCCCAGATCGCGGTGGTTGACCATGACCGTGACGTTGGGGATCTGCCTGAGTCGGCGCGCCATCTCCTCGCTCACGGCCACCGACCGGTGCTTGCCACCGGTGCACCCGATGGCGATGGTCGCGTAGTGCTTGTTCTCGCGGCGATACCCCTCCAGGACCGGTTCGAGCGCTTCAAGATAGTGGAAGATGAAGTCGGCCGTCCCGTCGGCTTCCAGGACGTAGTCGCTGACGACCTTCTCCTGGCCGGTATGCGGGCGGAGCGCGGGTACCCAGTGCGGGTTCGGGATGAACCTGACATCGGCCAGGAAGTTCGCATCGGTGGGCAACCCGTATTTGAAACCGAAACTCATCACGTTCAGCCGCAGGACCACCGGTCCCGAATCGGAGAACAGTTCGATGATCGACCGGCCCAGGGCATGGACGTTCAAGGGGGTGGTGTCGATGACGATCTCTGCGTGGTCCTTGATTTCCTTCAGGACCTCGCGTTCGGCGGTGATGCCGTCGGAGATCCGCCCCTCCCCCTGCAGCGGGTGGGGACGCCGCCCCTGCTCGAAACGACGGATGAGCAGTTCATCGCTGGCGTCGAGGAACAACACCCGGTATTCGATCCCGGCGGCCCTGAGCTGGCCCAGGTTCTCGCGCAGTTCGGCGAACAGCGCCCGGCTCCGGACGTCCATGACCACGGCCAGCTTGGGGATGGACCCGGGGGTGCGGGCAACCAGATCGGTCAGGGTGCCCAACAGCTGCGGGGGCAGGTTCTCCACCACGTACCAGCCCAGGTCCTCCAGGGCGTGGGCGGCGGTGGTGCGGCCGGCACCGGACATGCCGGTCACGACCAGCATTTCTGATGCTTCGGGCTTGACGGGGCTCAGCTCGATACTCATGGTTTCAGTCTAGTCGTGTTCCGACACGGCCGTTCTCAGTCGAGCAGCTCCCCGGTGGTGGTGTTGACCGCCGGGGTGGCACCGTCGTCGTCCTCTGCGGTGTCGTCGGGCTCCTGCGGCAGGGCCAAGGCCTCGACCAGGTGTCCGGCCAGGACGGTTCCGACCCCCTTGACCCGGGTGAAGTCCTCGGCGGTCGCCGCCCGCATGCGCTTGAGCGAACCGAAGTGCTTGATGACCGCCTGGCGTTTGGCCGGCCCCAGCCCGGGAACCTGGTCAAGCAGCGAGGAGACCATCGAGGAACTACGTTTCTGCCGGTGGAAGGTGATGGCGAACCGGTGCGCCTCGTCACGGATGCGCTGGAGCAGGTACAACCCGTGGGACGCCCGCGGCAGAACCACGGGGAACGGATCCTCGGGCAGCCAGAGTTCCTCCAGCCGCTTGGCCAGCCCGGCGACGTAGACGTCGTCGATCCCCAGGTCCTCCAACGCCCGGACCGCCGCGGCGACCTGCGGCGGACCGCCGTCGACCACGACCAGGGAGGGCGGGTAGGCAAATTTCTTCGGCGGGGCCTTCTCACCCTGTTCCTCAATGCTGATCTCTCCGGAAATCACCGGCGCCATGGCCGCCTGGTCCTCGAGGTAGTGGCGGAATCTGCGGGTGATGACGTCGTACATGGAGGCCGTGTCATCCCGGGCCGCTTCACCGCTGATGGAGAACTTGCGGTATTCGGACTTCTTGGGCATGCCGTCCTCGACCACCACCATGGAGGCCACGACATTGGTACCCGAGACATGGGAGATGTCATAGCATTCGATGCGCATCAGCGGTATCGGCAGCGCGAGTGCCTCCTGGAGTTCCTGCAGAGCGGCACTGCGCGTGGTGATATCGGCGGCGCGGCGTGATTTATGCAGGCGCAGGGACTGCTCGGCGTTCTCCTTCACGGTGCCCATCAAGGTGGCCTTCTCCCCGCGTTGGGGCACCCGCAGGTTCACCGCGCTGCCGCGCAGCCCGCGCAGCCATATCGCCAGTTCCTGCCGGTTCTCCGGTTCAACCGGCACCAGGACCTCCCGGGGGATCCGGTCCCCACCGGTGTTCTCCCCGTAGACCTGCTGCAGCAGGTGTTCGATGAACTTCGGTCCGTCGGTGTCCTCCACCTTCTCCACGACCCAGCCCCGCTGCCCGCGGATCCGGCCGTTGCGGACGTGGAAGACCTGCACCGAGGCCTCGAGGTCGTCTTCGGCGACGGCGAAGATATCCGCCTCGGTGTCCTCGGAGAGCACGACGGCGTTGCGTTCGAACACCCGGCGCAGGGCTGCGATGTCGTCACGCAGCCGGGCTGCTTGTTCGTAATCCAGTTCGGCGACCGCGGCCTTCATCCGGCCTTCCAGATCCCGGATGAACCGGGTGCCTTCGCCTCCCATGAACTGGCAGAGTTCCTCGGCCAGTTTCCGGTGGTCTTCGGGGCTGATCCGGCCCACGCACGGCGCCGAACATTTGCCGATGTCCGCCAGCAGGCAGGGACGTCCGGTCAATTGGGCCCGGCGGAAGACCCCGGGGCTACAGGTGC
Source organism: Arthrobacter sp. AOP36-C1-22 (assembly GCF_052377515.1). Classification (NCBI taxonomy): domain Bacteria; kingdom Bacillati; phylum Actinomycetota; class Actinomycetes; order Micrococcales; family Micrococcaceae; genus Arthrobacter; species Arthrobacter sp. AOP36-C1-22. Next base: position 18,281 of record NZ_JBQSWW010000005.1, read on the forward strand.
GTACCGGGAAGACCCGCAACAACGTGTCGAGGGTTTCGCGGATCGCCTTGGCCGGATAGAACGGACCGAAGTACTTCACGTCCTTGCGGCGGTCTCCCCGCATGACTTGGGCGCGAGGGAACTTGTCCCCCATCGTCACCGCCAGGTACGGGTAGGACTTGTCGTCGCGGAACATGATGTTGAACCGCGGGGCGTACTCCTTGATCCACGTGTACTCGAGCTGCAACGCCTCGAGTTCGCTGCCCACCACGGTCCACTCGACACTGGCCGCGGTATGGACCATGGCGTGGGTCTTGGGGGCCAGCGTCGTCGGATTGGCGAAATAGGAATTCAGTCGCGACCGGAGGTTCTTGGCCTTGCCTACATAGATGACCCGTGTCGCGGGGTCGCGGAAGCGGTAGACGCCGGGAGACGTGGGTATCTCGCCGGTCCGCGGACGGTAACTGCTGGGATCGGCCATACCCCCAACGCTACTCTGCCGAGGGCGACTGGTTGTAGTTGCCTGACCGTTCCTGCCCGCTGAGCCCGGCGATGGCATCGACGATCTGATCGGTGGCCTGGCGTCGTTGCGGCAGCGGGTGCTTACGCCCGACATGCTCGAACTGCAGGGGCTCCCCCACCGAGAGCGTGAACCGATGCGGGACGATCCTGTTGCTCCCGGCCGGTTGCAGGCGTTCGGTGCCGATCAACCCCACGGGAACCACCGGCGCCCCGGTGGACAGGGCCAGCCAGCCCACCCCCGTCCTCCCCCGGTAGAGCCGCCCGTCCCGCGACCGGGTCCCCTCCGGGTAGATCCCGACGCCTTGGCCCGATTCGAGCAGGTCCACCAACGAGTCCAGCGCGGCAACGCTGGCGGCCTGTTCCCCGCGTTCGACGGGGATGGACCCCACGGACTCGAAAAAGGCCTTCATCGCCCGTCCCTTGACCCCCGGGGTGGTGAAGTACTCGGCCTTCGCGAAGAAGGCGACAGGACGCGGACAGATCGCCTGGATGATGATGCTGTCCAGGAAGGACAGGTGGTTGGAGGCGACGATGAACGGACCATCGGTCGGTACGTTCTCCAGCCCGATGATCTCCGGGCGGCAGAGCGTACGGATGGTTCCGCGGAAACCGGCGCGGACTCCTTCGAACATCCCCATCTAGGCGGAAGCCCCCCGGTGCGCTTGTGTACCGGCAGTGGCCGGGCCCAGCAGGCGCCCCAGTTCCTCGGCGGAGTGCACGACGGCGGCCGCGCCTGCCGCTTCCAACTCGCCGTCGGCGGCGAAGCCCCAGGACACGCCGAGGGCGGTCAGTGAGTTCGCCCGGGCTCCTTCGATGTCGTAGAGCCGGTCCCCGACCATGACGGTGTCTCCGGTCCCGCCGCCGGTGGCGTGGAGTGCGGCGGCCACGATATGGGCTTTCCCGGCGGTTGCCGGGGCTGTGGAGGCCTCTTCCGGGGCCGATCCGTGGATGGAATCGAAGAAGGCATCCAGGTCCTTGGCGGCCAGCAGCCGGCGGGCCAGCGGTTCGGGCTTGGAGGTCGCGACCGCCAGACGGCATCCTGCCTCACGCAGCTGGCCCAGCAGTGCGGGGATGCCGGAATAGACCCGGCTGGCGTCCAGGCCGTGGCGGTCATATTCGGTCCGGTAGTCGGCGATGACCCGAGGCAGGAGTTCCTCTGTCATGCCCGGGAGGCCCAGCAATCCGATGGCCAGCGGGGGCCCGATCAACAGGTTCAGGGCGTCGTCGCCCGGGTGGTCCAGCCCATTGCGTTCCAAAGCATGCAGGATGCCTCCGGTGATGCCTCCGGCGGGGTCCACGAGGGTGCCGTCGAGGTCAAAAAGCACGGTGCGGGCAGGAATCATCACCGGGATATTGTCGCACGGACCACCCGGGCTCCACGGCAGGCATGCCCGCCACGGCATACTCACGCGGCGCCTACGCCGCGCCGGGACGCCGGCCGGGACCCTAGCCGAGGACCTCGGCCAGGAACCTGCCGGTGTGGCTGGCCTCGACCTTGGCGACTTGTTCGGGGGTGCCCTGGGCGACGACCTGTCCCCCGCCGTGGCCGCCTTCGGGTCCGAGGTCGATGACCCAGTCGGTGCTCTTGATGACGTCGAGGTTGTGTTCGATCGTGATGACCGTGTTGCCCTTGTCGACCAGCCCCTGCAGGACCAGCAGCAGTTTGCGGATGTCCTCGAAGTGCAGACCCGTGGTCGGTTCATCGAGCACGTAGATGCTGCGCCCGTTCGAACGCTTCTGCAGTTCCGACGCGAGCTTCACCCGCTGGGCCTCGCCGCCGGACAGGGTCGTGGCGGGCTGGCCGAGCCGGACGTATCCCAGCCCCACGTCCACCAACGTCTTCAGATGGCGGGCGATCGGGGTGAAGGCCGCGAAGAACTCCGCCGCCTCCTCGATCGGCATGTTCAGCACATCGGAGATGGATTTGCCCTTGTACTGGACCTCGAGTGTTTCGCGGTTGTACCGGGCCCCGTGGCAGACCTCGCAGGGGACGTACACATCGGGCAGGAAGTTCATTTCGATCTTCAGCGTGCCGTCGCCGGAACAGGATTCGCAGCGCCCGCCCTTGACGTTGAAGGAGAAGCGCCCGGGCAGGTAGCCACGGACCTTGGCCTCGTTGGTCTCGGCGAAGAGCTTGCGGACATGGTCGAAGACCCCGGTGTAGGTCGCCGGGTTGGAACGCGGGGTCCGGCCGATCGGACTCTGGTCCACGTGGACCACCTTGTCGAGCTGGTCGAGGCCTTCGACGCGGGTATGCCGTCCGGCCACCTGCTTGGCGCCGTTGAGCTTATTGGCCATCACCTTATAGAGGATGTCGTTGACCAGCGTGGACTTCCCGGAGCCGCTGACCCCGGTGATGCCGGTCAGCACCCCGAGCGGGAACTTCACCGTGACGTCCTGCAGGTTGTTCTCCCGGGCGCCGACGACGGTGACCTGGCGTTTGCGATCGACCTTGCGGCGCTTGGCCGGCAATTCGATCCTGCGGCGGCCCGCGAGGTAGTCGCCCGTCATCGAATCGGTATTGGCCATCAGCCCTTCCAACGACCCCGAGTGCACGACGGTGCCCCCGTGTTCGCCGGCCCCCGGGCCGACATCGACGATCCAGTCGGCCTGATGGATGGTGTCCTCGTCATGCTCGACGATGATGAGCGTGTTCCCGAGGTCGCGCAGGCGGTTCAGGGTCTCGATCAGGCGTCGGTTATCGCGCTGATGCAGGCCGATGGAGGGTTCGTCCAGGACGTAGAGCACGCCGACCAGCCCCGAACCGATCTGGGTGGCCAGGCGGATGCGCTGGGCCTCCCCACCGGAGAGCGTTCCGGCGGCTCGTTCGAGGTTCAGGTACTCGAGTCCGACGTCGAGCAGGAAGCGCAGCCGGGCCTGGATCTCGATGAGCACCTGGTGGGCGATCTGCTTTTCGCGTCCCGACAGGACCAGGGCATTGAGGAAGTCGGCGCATTCGCGCATCGGCATGGCGGAGACTTCGGCAATGGACTTGCCGTTGATCAGCACCGACAGGGAGGCGGGGTTCAGCCGGGCGCCGTTGCACACGGGGCAGGGAATCTGCCGCATGTATTCCTCGTACCGGTCCCGGGCGTGATCGGATTCGGTTTCCAGGTGTTTGCGGTGGATGTACTGGATGACACCTTCGAACCCGGTGCTGTATTTGCGCTCCCGTCCGAAACGGTTGCGGTACTGGACCACGACCTTATGGTCCTTGCCGTTGAGGATCGCATCGCGCTGGACGTCGGTGAACTTGCGCCAGGGGGTATCCAGATCGAATTTCAGGTCGTCGCCCAGGCCCTGCAGCAGCCGGTTCCAGTATTGGGTGGTGGCCACGCCCAGCGACCAGGGCGCGATGGCCCCTTCGGCCAATGTCTTGCCCGGATCGGGCACGACGAGTTCCTCGTCGACCTCCAACCGGGTCCCGATGCCGGTGCACGCGGGGCAGGCACCGAAGGGGTTGTTGAAGGAGAACGAGCGCGGCTCGACCTCGTCGATCGCCAACGGGTGTTCGTTGGGGCAGGCCAGATGTTCCGAGAAGGCCCGGACCCGCGCGTCGTCCTGGGCGGGCAGGTCGACGAAGTCAGCGAGCACGCGGCCGTCGGCCAGGCCCAGGGCCGTCTCGATCGAATCCGTCAGCCGTTGCCGGATGCCGTCCTTGGCGACCAACCGGTCGATGACGACCTCGATGGTGTGTTTGTACTGCTTGCCCAGCTTCGGGGGGTCGCTGAGTTGGATGGTGTCCCCGTCGACCCGGGCACGGGCATAGCCCTTGGCAGCCAGCTCCTTGAAAAGGTCGACGAACTCGCCCTTGCGTGAGCGGACCACCGGAGCGAGGATCTGGAAACGCATCCCCTCCTCGAGCTCGAGCAGCTGGTCCACGATCGCCTGCGGGGTCTGCCGGGTGACCGGTTCATGGCACACCGGGCAGTGCGGGTGGCCGACACGGGCCCACAACAGGCGCATGTAGTCGTAGATCTCGGTGATCGTCCCGACCGTGGAACGCGGGTTCTTCGACGTCGACTTCTGATCGATCGAGACCGCCGGGGACAGTCCTTCGATGAAGTCCACGTCCGGCTTGTCGACCTGGCCGAGGAACTGGCGGGCATAGGCGGAGAGCGATTCGACATAGCGGCGCTGGCCCTCGGCGAAGATCGTGTCGAAAGCCAGGGAGGACTTGCCCGATCCGGACAAGCCCGTGAAGACGATCATCGCGTCCCGCGGGAGATCCAGATCCACATTGCGCAGGTTGTGCTCCCGGGCGCCCTTCACGAGAAGTCGCGACCGGTCGTGGGCACGCTCGATGGATTCCATGGAAACGCTGGGAACGGATTGCAATTCGCTGGAGGAAATAGCCACGGGTCCAGAGTAGTCGAATTCGGCCTCGAACACACGTTCGAAGACTCATGTTTTTGCGGGTTTCAGCGGGTTTGGACCGCCGGTGTTCACTGCACGCGGAAGGCGGCCCGCAGAAATTCAACGGCGCGGTCCTCCCCCACGCCCCAGGTCCTGGCCTGCGAGGCCAGTTCCTGGGCCGCGGACGCGAGTCTGCGGTCGCCCTCGGAGCCCGTGGCCAGGACGACGGTCCCGTGACGCCCTCGGGTCTGGACTGCTCCTGCCTGTTCGAGTTCCCGGTAGGACCGGGCCACCGTGTTCACGGCGACCCCCAGTCGTCCGGCGAGCGCCCGGACCGAAGTCAGCCGGGTTCCCGGAACCAGCTTCCCCGAACCGATGGCCTCCAGGATCTGTTGGCGGATCTGGTCATACGGGTTCTCAGGCACGTCCTTGCTGATGGCGACAAAATCCAAGACGTCGTCGTTCACTGGGTCTCCTCGGGGATCCGGGCCGGTCATCGCTGGCCGTGGCTTCGGGTGCCCCCCACAGTACCCGCCGGCGCTTTTCCCCCGCTCCGGCGAGCGCCTAGGCTGGCGGCATGAGCCCAGAGAATTCGCTGTTGCATGACCTGGCGGAGGTCACCATCCGCCGCGTGTCCGTTTCGTCGATGGACAACAACGCCTACCTCATCACCCATAAGCAGACCGGCGCGCAGGTGCTGATCGATGCCGCCGCCGACGCACCGGCACTGCGCGGTCTGATCAGTGAGGCCGCCGAGGACGCGGCGGTGACCCCGCACCTTGAGCTGATCGCCACCACCCACCAGCATTGGGACCACGTCCGGGCGCTGCGCGAGCTGGCCGATGAGACCGGCGTGCGGACGGCCTGCGGGGCCGACGACGTGGAAGGGATCCGGGCGGCCACGGGAGTCGAACCCGCTGTGGTCCTGGGCCAGGACGATATCGGGAACTTCGACGGCTTCGATCTGCGGGCCGTGCACCTGCGTGGACACACCCCCGGCTCCATCGCCTACGTGTATGAGGACCCCTCGGGCCCGACGCATATCTTCAGCGGTGACAGCCTCTTCCCCGGAGGCTTGGGGAACACCGATGGCGACCCCTCCCGGTTTGCCTCCCTGCATGAGGACGTCTCTGAGCGTCTCTTCGGGCAGTACCCGGATGACGCATTCGTCCATCCCGGTCACGGGAAGGGCACCACCCTGGGCGCGGAACGCCCGCAACTGGCTGAATGGAAACAGCGCGGCTGGTAGACGGCTGGCTGGCGCCCCCTACTCGTTATGCAGTTCCCGGACCTCTCCGAACGGGACCGTCTCCGACACCAGGGCCTGGACGCCAGATCCGAGGAATCTCACGAGGACCCCGTATTCGCCTTCGGCCACGGATTCCTGCATGACGGGTCGGACGGTATCGAGGAAGGCTGGTTCGGCCCCCTCCAGATAGCTCTGGTAGGCGCGGGGTAGTGGGTTTTCCATGGCCGGTTCCTCCTGTGCGGTGTTCCGTCGCTGCTGACCCCAGCTCTACCACCCCGGACACGGCACGGGAAGGTTTGACTGCGCGGAGGCCTCCCGGTCGGGCCACGGTTCCCGACCATGGAACTGTAGCTGGACGGGACGTCCCACGGCTCCCCATTCCGGGGGTTTCGAAGCCTCGGTGATACTTCAAGTTCCCGAGGGCAGCACCCCAGGGCAGGCGCCGTCCATACGCAGACACTTCCGTGCGGCAACAGATACCCCCGGCGTCGGGCCCCCCAGATTCCGCAGCCACTCCTCCCACCATCGGTCACCACGTGGTCCGCTGACTAAAGGCCGCGCCCTTCACCAGCCCCCGTAGAACGGGATCCCTTGAACACTGGTCCTAGCCGGCAGAACGCTCTAAGCTAAGTCAACTTTCGCGCTGTCCACCAAGATTGCCCGGGCGGCTCCGACGACAAGGAGAGTGAGCCGACGTGAAGCCCCGGACCGGAAAAACGTATCAGTTGATCGCGTTGGGAACCATCATCGGAACTGCCATCACCGGCTGCAGTGCCTTATCAGGCGGCGGAGCGGCCCTGACTGCTTCACCCCAAGCCGATGTGCCAAGACCTGCGGCCCCCTCGTCACCAGCGACCTCCTCCGCACCGGAACCGAAAACTCCATCCCCACCACCAAGCTCCCCACCCACTACACCAGCCGCCTCGAGTGAGTCGGTCGCGACGTGGCCCGAGACGGCACAGGACGTCACCAGCGGCCTGGCAAAAATCCAGGTCGTCACCTGTGACGGTGGAGGGACCGGCTCGGGTTTCCTGGTCGCGGATGACTTGCTCGTGACGGCAGCCCATGTCGTACAGGGGGCAACTTCAGTCACGACCCAGATCGACGGCGATCTCTCCGGGGCTCAAGTCATGGGAGTGAACAACAACGCTGATCTCGCCTTGTTGCGCCTGAACAACACCGCCCCGGGCCATGTATTTACCTTGCGGCAGGAGGATCCACCCGTCGGGACCGAGGTGGCGGCGCTGGGTTTCCCCTTTGGCGACGACCTTTCCTTCTCCAAGGGAACGGTCAGCGGGCTGAAACGAGGCGCGCCCGAATCCGAAGTGGACTCCGGCAACTTCGTCCTGACAGACACACCGGTCAACCCCGGGAACAGCGGTGGCCCTCTCATCACCCGGGACGGCTCGGTTGCAGGGGTCATGAGCATGCGTCCGGACCGCCGCAGTGAGAGATCCGTCGCTGGCATGGCCTATGCCGTCTCCGGACCCCGTACGGCACAAGCAGTCGAGGCATGGCAGCAACGGAACGTCCCGGTGCGGCCTGCCGAGTGCGAAGATGCCCTGGCCCGGAGCGTCGAGGTCGAGGTCTCCATCGACTCAGAGCACGATCAGGCCATGAACATTGCCCAGAGCCTGCAGATCCACGGTCAGGGCATCAACGATGGCGCCTACGAGGCGGCATTCGATTTTTTCACTCCTGAAATGCAGGAGGGCATGGGCGGACTGGGCACATGGCAGGCAGGTCTGGCCTCGTCGTACTGGCTCGGATTCAACGTCGTTGATGTCAGCGGACACGGCGACGACCTGGTGGCCCTCGTCCAGCTACAAACGGTGCAGGACACTGAAGACAGCAAGGACGGCCAGCAGGACTGTTCAGACTGGGCGATCGAGTACAAAATGCATTGGGACGGACTCAACTGGCTGATCAACGGTGCACGTAGCCCCTACGGGGATCCGCAGCAGTGCAACGAATCCGGCGGCTAGGCCGGTGCCAAGACCGCGGCCCTATCGGCCTCATGCGGGCCTCCATGCCTACCGCCGGTCCTCCTTGCGCCCGACCATGAAGATGCGCCGGAAGGGGAAGACCGTCAGTTCCCCGCCATCCGGGCCGGTGAAGGGAGGGTAGGCCTCACGGACCAGCGCGGCGTACTCCGCCTCGAACTCCGCGGCGTCGGCATCCTCCAGCACCGAGAGGATCGGGCGTAGTGCCGTACCGCGGACCCAGTCGAGCACCGGGTCGGGACCGTGCAGGATCTGCTCGTACGTGGTCTCCCACACGTCTGCTTCGAAACCATGGTCGAACATCAGGCGCAGGTACGTCTCCGGTTCGGCGACCGCGTCCTTGCGCAGCACCAATCCCTGCAAGCGGTCCGCCCACTGCGCTTCCGCGGCAAGTCCTCGCATCAACGCATGCGAGGGGGCCTCGAAGTTGCCCGGTACCTGGGCCGCGAACCACGCGCCCGGCTTGAGGGCATCGAGCCATCCCGCCATGAGCTCCCCGTGCCCGGGAATCCACTGCATCATCGCATTGCTGATGAGGACGTCGGTTTCCGCTTCGGGAGTCCAGGTTGCGGCGTCGGCTTCGGCGAAGTCCACACGGGGCCGCTGATGATCCGCGGTGGCCTTCCCGATCATTTCGGGTGAGGCATCCAGCCCGGTGATCCGGGCGTCGGGCCACCGATCGGCCAGTGCGGCGGTCAGCGGACCCGGACCGCAACCCAGGTCGACGACCCGCCTCGGGGCGTCTTCTTCGATCCGGGCGATCAGCTCGAAGAAGGGGCGGTCGCGGTGGGTGGCGAATTGGACGTACTTGGCGGGGTTCCATTTCATGGCCCCACCCTATTCCGGCCTCGACGGGTTCGACGCGTGCACACCGACGCCGGGGTCGCTGGACGATAGGCTGGAGGGACCATGAATCTTACTGACCTGCTGCCTGATTCCCCGCCGCGTGGGGCCACCGCCGAATCGACCTATGCCGCTTTCCTGACCTGGGCGGAGGATCGCGGGATTTCCCTGTATCCGGCGCAGGACGAGGCGGTGATGGAACTGGTCGAGGGCAACAACGTCATCCTGGCGACCCCGACCGGCTCCGGGAAATCCCTGGTGGCCGTCGCCGCCCACTTCCATGCGTTGGCCCGCGGGGACCGCAGCTATTACACGGCGCCGATCAAGGCGCTGGTCTCGGAGAAGTTCTTCGCCCTCTGTGAGATCTTCGGAGCCGAGAACGTCGGGATGGTCACCGGGGATTCCTCGGTGAACCAGGACGCTCCGATCATCTGTTGCACCGCGGAGATCCTCGCCAACATCGCCTTGCGCGAAGGGGGCGACGCCGATCTGGGCCCTGTGGTGATGGACGAGTTCCACTTCTACTCCGACCCGCAACGCGGTTGGGCCTGGCAGGTCCCGCTGCTGGAGTTGCCCCAGGCGCAGTTCCTGCTCATGTCCGCGACCCTGGGCGACGTCACCCGCTTCGAGGACGAACTCACCCAGCGCACGGGTCGGCACACCACGACGGTGGCCAACGCCGAGCGCCCCATCCCCCTGCATTACTACTATTCCGAGGAGCCGGTCCAGGAAGCCATGGAGGAACTGTTGTCCACCCAGCAGGCTCCCGTCTATGTGGTGCACTTCAGCCAGCTCGAAGCCATCGAACGCGCCCAGTCCCTGATGAGCATCAACGTGTGCACCCGGGAGGAGAAGGACCGGATCTCCGAACTGATCGCCGGGTTCCGTTTCGCCACGGGCTTCGGCAAGACACTGAACCGCCTGGTCCGTCACGGGATCGGGGTCCACCACGCCGGCATGCTGCCCAAATACCGCCGACTGGTCGAACAGCTGGCCCAGGCCGGCCTGCTCAAGGTCATCTGCGGCACCGACACCCTCGGGGTGGGCATCAATGTCCCCATCCGCACGGTGATGCTGACCGCACTCTCCAAATACGACGGCATCCGCACCCGGCCGCTGAATGCCCGCGAGTTCCACCAGATCGCCGGCCGGGCCGGACGAGCCGGCTACGACACGGCGGGAACCGTCGTCGTCCAGGCCCCGGAATTCGCCATCGAAAACAAGAAGTCGATGACCAAGGCCGTCGCGAAGTTCGGCGATGACTCGAAGAAGCTACGCCAGGTGGTCAAGAAGAAGCCGCCGCAGGGTTTCGTCTCCTGGTCCGAGAAGACCTTCGACAAGATGGTGGCCTCCACCCCCGAGCCCCTGACCTCGTCGTTCAAGGTCACCCACTCGATGTTGCTCAATCTGCTGGAGCGCCCCGGGAACTCCTTTGTCGCGGCCCGCAAGCTGCTGACCGAAAACCATGAGCCGCCGGCTCGACAGAGTGCCCTGCTGCGTCGGGCCCTGGGAATCCTGCGCGAGCTCCTGGCCACCGGGGTGGTCGAACGTCTGGAAGAGCCCGACGAACACGGGAACATGCTGCGCCTGACCGTTGAATTGCAGGAGAACTTCGCGCTGAACCAGCCGCTTTCCCCGTTCGCGATGGCCAGCCTGGAGATCCTGGACCGGGATTCACCCAGCTACGCCCTCGACGTGGTCTCGGTCATCGAAGCAACCCTGGAGAAGCCACGCCAGGTACTGAACGCCCAGGAAAAGAAGGCCCGCGGCGAAGCCGTGGCCGCGATGAAGGCCGAGGGGATGGAATACGAGGCGCGGATGAACGCGCTCGACGAAGTCACCTATGCGCAACCGTTGGCCGAACTGTTGGGCGAGGCCTTCGAGACCTACCGCAGCGGGGCCCCCTGGCTCGGTGATTTCGAGCTCGCCCCCAAATCCGTGGTCCGCGACATGTATGAACGGGCCATGTCGTTCGGGGAGTACATCGCCTTCTATTCGTTGGCGCGCTCGGAGGGCATCCTGCTGCGCTACCTGACCGATGCCTTCAAGGCGTTGCGCCAGACGGTGCCCCGCGATGCCTTGCGTGAGGATCTCGAGGACCTCATCGAGTGGCTGGGCGAACTGGTCCGCCAGACCGACTCCTCGCTGCTGGACGAATGGGAGAAGCTCTCCAGCGGGGAGATGCCCCAGGACCCCTCGGCGCAGATCACCCCGCCGAAGCCCGAACGCCTGACCTCGAACGAGCGGGCCTTCCGGGTGATGGTCCGCAACGAGATGTTCCGTCGTGTCCAGCTCTTCGCCGATGAGCAGGAACAAACCCTGGGCCAGCTCGACGGGCACCACGGCTTCGACGCCGATGCCTGGGCGGACGCCATGGACGACTACTTCGACGAACACGACGACATCGATGACGGGCCGGCCGCCCGCGGCCCCCAACTGTTGATCATCACCCCGTCCCCCACCGAATGGAAGGTCAGGCAGATCTTCAAGGATCCTGCCGGGAACAACGACTGGGGCATTGACGCCGTGATCAATCTGGCGGACTCCGACGAGGCGGGGACCGCCGTGGTGACCGTCACTGGTGTGGGCCGGCTCGACTAGGGCCCGGGCCCCGGCGCCGTCGCCCCGGGGTGGTGTCTCAGGGAAGGAACGCGGCATACAACGGCTGGGATCTGGCCGCGGCGATGCCCAGGACGGGCGCCATGATCCCCAGGAATGCGTAGAGCGAGACCGGTACGCAGAGCAACCATTCGCGCCAGGACCCGGCCACACCCAGGACCGGGACGGCCAGCCTGCCGCTGGGACGCCAGATCTGGCGCAGCAACGGGAGTCTGCGCAGCTTACTTGGCGCGCGTAGTCGAAGCGGCCACAGCAGGTTGCAGCCACCGACGGTCAGCAGGTCCCCCAGGACATGGGTCGCCGTTCCGAGCAGCACGGCCAACACGAACCAGTACTGCTCCTCGGGGGCGAAGAGGGCCACGAAGGCCCCGGCGGGAATGGACACCACCCACGGCAGTTTGCGCATGGCATCCGGGATGAACTTCAACGCCTTCAGGGCAAAGGCGATCAGCAGTACCGCCGACAGTCCCGCCCCGGGAAAGACCGTTCCCCACCGGGGGGAATGGACCTCCCAGAGGCCCAATGCATGGGCGATCAGGGTGAAGAGGGCGATCCCGAGCAGGGAATGGGTGCCGTTGCGATGTCCCCCGGCCACCCGGCCGATCCCGGCGCACATCAGGTTCGACACCGGCGGCAGCGACTGGGCGATGCTGGCGTGTCGGTGGTCGGCGTCGGGCAGCAGGGCCGCCCCGGCGCAGACCAGCGCCCCGGCGAGCACCCCGGCGTCAGAGACCTCCAGCAGGCCGAAACCCAACGGGATGCGGGCAGGGAGGAAGGAGAGCCACTCCGCCACCGGACCCAAGCCCAGTACCGGCTGGGTGGTGACGGCGATCCAGACCGCTGCACCACTGGCAGCATGGTGGCCTCCCATCATGGGCTTGGCTCTCTTTCATCCGATGGAAGACGGGTTGGTGCTTCGGCCTCCGACCGGCGGCCACGGCGGGTCCCAGCCTAGGGGCCCCCGGTGTCGATTGGACGTCGGGGGCCGGCGCCGGGGCCGGTAGTGTTGATCACATGACCGCCCTGATGCACCGTGTGTCCGCCACCCACGAGTTCCGCGGCCTCCGCGCCACCGAACACTACTTCACCGTCCCGCTCGACCATGGCCGGCCCGATGGTGAGACCATCACCGTCTTCGCCCGGGAGGTCTCCTCCCTGGAGCACGAGGACCCCGGCCAGCTGCCGTGGCTGCTCTATCTGCAAGGCGGGCCGGGAGCTGCCAGCCCCCGGGTCTCCTCGCTGACGGGATGGATGGCCGAGGCAGCGAAGACCTTCAGGATCCTGTTGCTGGACCAGCGCGGGACCGGGCTGAGCACCCCCGCCAACCGGCAATCATTGCCACTGCGGGGTGATGCCGCGGCGCAGGCCTCCTATCTGACGCACTTCCGTGCCGATTCGATCGTGCGTGATGCCGAGGCCATCCGTGCCGAACTGGGCATCGATTCGTGGAGCACCTTCGGGCAGAGCTTCGGGGGATTCTGTACCCTGACCTACCTGTCGCTGGCCCCCGGATCGCTGGACCGTTGTCTGGTCACCGGGGGCCTGGGGCCGGTCGACGGCGACCCCGAAGAGGTCTACCGGGCCACGTATGCGCGCATGGCCGCGCGCAACACCGAGTACTTCGCCCGGTATCCCGAGGACCGCCTGGTCCTGAACCGGATCATGCGCCACGTCGAGCAGGAACATGAGCAACTCCCCGACGGACGGGGCGTCACGGGTGGCCTCGTCCAGATCCTGGGCCAGTTCCTGGGCGGAAACACCCGGATGGACCAGCTCCACTTCGTCTTCGAATCGGCGTTCATCCCCACCCCCGACGGCCCCCGGCTGTCGGATGCCTTCACGGGGGTGCTGTTCCAGCAGGCCAGCCGGGGCCCGAATCCGCTCTACGCCCTACTGCACGAATCGATCTACGCGCACGGGCGGGCCACCCGCTGGGCCGCCGAACGCGTCGCCGCCGAGTTCCCCGAGTTCGATCCGGCCTCCGCCGAGCCCCTGCTTACCGGGGAGATGGTCTACAGCTGGTACTTCCGGGAGGATCCCCTCCTCCGACCGTTGGAGGACGTGGCCCGGATCCTCGCGGATCATGAGCAGTGGCCGGCCCTGTACGACGCCGAACAGCTCGCCGCCACCACGGTGCCTGTGGCGGCCGCCGTGTACTCCGATGACGTGTACGTGGACCGGGACATCAGCCGCGCCACGGCAGAAAAGGTCCGTGGCCTACGCGTCTGGGAGACCGCCGACTTCCACCATGACGGAATCGCCGACGACGGGGCGGGCATCTTCGCCCGGCTGCTGGGCATGACGTCCCCTTCCGACGCGGAATCGGCGGAGCCGGCCATCAGTCGGCCTGACTGAGGGTTCCCGGCGGCTCAGCCGGCGACGGCGTCGTCGTACCCGACCTCGAGGATCGTCCTACGGTGCCGACGCAGTTCGGCGACTCCCCCGAGCCCGACCAGCACCACCAGCACCAGGCAGGCCACGTTCAGCCCGCTGAAGCCCCAGAAGGCGAGCACCAGGCCCGAGCCGGCGGCGCCGATGGCCCCGGCGGCCCCCATGAGGGCGTCGGACAGTCCCTGGACGGGGACCCGGTGGCCGAGCTCAACGCTTTCGGAGACGAACGCGGAGCCGGCCACCGTCGCCAACGACCAGCCCACCCCCAAAAAGACCAGCCCCACGGTGACGGCCAGCTGACTTGCCGCCCCCACCGCGCAGCAGACCAGCGAGGAGGCCAACACCGCCTGTGCGGCCAGCATCGTCTGCCGGCGCCCCCATCGATCGGCCAGGATCCCGATGAACGGCGAGAGGGCATACATTCCGGCGATATGCAGTGAAATCGTGAACCCGATGAGCACCAGGACATCCAGGCTCGCATGGTGCCCTGCCATGGCTCCCCCGCTCGCCCCCGCGGCGATGGCGTCCAGGTCCTTGAAGTGCACCGGGGTCATGGACATCACGGCGACCATCACCAGATGGGAGATCACGATGGTGATGACCCCGAGCCGGGCCGCCGGATTATGCCGCAGCACCGACAGGCCGCCGCCCAGCGAGAGCCGTACCGGTGCCGGGGTGCCCGGTTCCCGGGAGCTGCCCAGCGGATCGGGCCGCAGCCCGATATTGAGGATCAGGACGGCGATCAGCATTCCTGCCATGGAGAAGATGAAGGGTCCGCTTTCATCGGGCAGGCCCAGGGACCGGCCCATGGCGGCGCCGGGGCCGATCAGGTTCGGTCCGGTGACGGCGCCGATGGTGATGGCCCAGACCACCAGCCCGAGGTCCCGACCCCGCGTGGCCGGTTCGGCGAGGTCGGTCGCGGCGAAGCGGGCCTGCAGGTTGGCGGCATTTCCGACCCCCAACAGCGCGGCCGAAACCAGGAGCAGCGGGAAACTCTCAAGGATCGGGGTCAGGAGCATTCCCAGGGCACCCAGCGCGGCGACGAGCATGCCGGCGGAGAGCGCCACCCGTCGTCCGCGCCGGATGGCCAATCCGGCCAGCGGAAGGGCGGTCAGGGCGCCGGCGACGGAGATCGCCATCGTGGTGGCGCCGGCGTAGGCATTGCTCCCGGTCAGATCCACTGCCATGAGCGATCCCAGGGCCAACCCCGAACCGTTTCCGAGGCCGCTGAAGAGCTGGCCGAGGGACAGCGAGAGGACCACCCGGCGTTGGTGGTTTCCGGGGATTGACTGCACCGGAACGGCGCCCTGGTTCTCGCTCACCGCTGTAGCCTACCAACGCCGGGGTGCCGCGGCGGCCCCGGGACGGGGGCTAGATGTCGTCCTCGTCGTGTTTGTCGGCATTGCTCCTGGCCTGCGCCTCGGCAGCCGCGCGCTTGCCTGCCGGACTGAGCAGGCTGGCGACGGTGGCGATCACGAGGGTGGCGACGATGACGATCAGAGACAGACCGGTGCTGATGTCCGGGATCCAGTCGATGCCCTGGCCCCCGTTGATGAACGGCAGCTCGTTCTCGTGCATGGCATGGAAGATGAGCTTGACCCCGATGAACGCCAGAATGATCGACAGGGCGTGTTTGAGGAAGATCAGTCGTTCCATCAACCCGCCGAGCAGGAAGTAGAGCTGGCGCAATCCCATCAGGGCGAAGATATTGGCCGTGAAGACGATGAAGGGGCTCTGGGTCAGGCCGAAGATGGCGGGGATCGAGTCGACGGCGAAGAGCAGGTCGGTCATGCCGATCGTGACGAAGACCAGCACCATCGGGGTGAACATGCGTTTTCCACCCACGGTGGTGCGCAGTTTGTTTCCGTCATACTTCTTGGCGACGGGGAGCTTGGCGGTCACCTTGGCGACCAGGCTGCTTTCGCCTTCACCTTCGTCGTCGTCGCTGTCGGTGGCCTGCTTCCAGGCGGTCCAGAGCAGGAAGGCGCCGAAGATGTAGAAGATCCAGGTCAGGTGCTCGATCAATGTCGCCCCGACCAGGATGAACCCGCCGCGCAGGATCAGCGCGATGATGATGCCGAACATCAGCACTTCCTGCTGGTAGTTCCGCGGGACGGCGAAGCGGGCCATGATGATGATGAAGACGAAGAGGTTGTCCACGCTCAGGCTGTATTCGGTGATCCAGCCGGCGACGAACTCCTGGCCGTAGTCGGG
Source organism: Arthrobacter sp. AOP36-C1-22 (assembly GCF_052377515.1). Classification (NCBI taxonomy): domain Bacteria; kingdom Bacillati; phylum Actinomycetota; class Actinomycetes; order Micrococcales; family Micrococcaceae; genus Arthrobacter; species Arthrobacter sp. AOP36-C1-22. Next base: position 34,457 of record NZ_JBQSWW010000005.1, read on the forward strand.
GCCCGCCTGCCAGAAGAGCACCCCGGCGAAGACGAGCGCGAGGGTGACGTAGAAACCGACCCACAGGCCGGCTTCCTTCATCGAAGGCTCATGGGGACGCTTGACCACATAGAGCAGGTCGAACAGCAGGATCAGGCCCAGGGCGGCCAGGGAAATGACTTCGAATTGGGTGGTCAGATGGTCCGACACGGTAACCTCTCGGGGCGCAGGAAGCGCCGGCAGGGGACAGGGGGCATTGCCGCAAGTCTCTCCGCCGCCCGGGATCGGGATCGGCCACTGTGCCCGGCCCGGCGGCATTGCCGGGCGTGTTGACGTCCACAGTGTTCGGGATACTCCCCTACGCCGGGCACAAGCCTACCCCACTGCGCTTGGGGCCTGTCGCGGATCAGGCGTGGCCGGCCTGCTGCATCTGACGCAGTTCCTTCTTCAGGTCCCCGACCTCGTCGCGGAGTCGCGCCGCCAATTCGAACTTCAGTTCCGCGGCGGCCCCGTGCATCTGCTCGGTCAGATCGGTGATCAGCCCCACCAGGTCCTCGGCCGGCGCCGCCGCCAACCCGTCCTGTCGGACCTGGGATTCGGCCTTGTCGGTGGTGGATTTGGAGCGGCGGGCCCCCTTGGCCAACCGCTGATTATTCAGCAGCTCCTGGGTATCGGCATCCTCGCGGGCCAATTGGTCGGTGATGTCCGCGATCTTCTTGCGCAACGGCATCGGGTCGACACCGCGCTCCTGGTTGTAGGCGTCCTGGATCTCGCGGCGCCGGTTGGTTTCGGAGATCGCGTGGGACATGGAGTCGGTGATCCGGTCGGCATACATGTGCACCTGGCCGGAGACGTTGCGTGCGGCACGGCCGATGGTCTGGATCAGCGAGGTCCCCGAACGCAGGAAACCTTCCTTATCCGCGTCGAGGATCGCCACGAGGGAGACCTCCGGCAGGTCCAGCCCCTCACGCAACAGGTTGATGCCGACCAGCACGTCGAAGACCCCCATCCGCAGTTCACGCAGCAATTCGACCCGGCGCAGGGTATCGACGTCGGAGTGCAGGTACTCCACCTTGACGCCGTGTTCGCTGAGGTAGCCGGTGAGGTCCTCGGCCATCCGCTTGGTCAGCGTGGTCACCAGGATTCGCTCGTTGTTCGCGGTCCGGGTCCGGATCTCCTCGAGGAGGTCATCGATCTGGCCCTTGGTGGGTTTGACGATGATCTCCGGGTCCAGCAGTCCGGTGGGTCGGATGATCTGCTGGACGAATCCGTCGGATTTGCCGAGTTCGTATTTGCCCGGGGTCGCCGAGAGATAGAGGGTCTGTCCGATCCGCTCCAGGAATTCATCCCATTTCAGCGGACGGTTGTCCATGGCCGAGGGCAGCCGGAAACCGTGCTCCACCAGGGTGCGCTTCCGCGACATGTCCCCCTCGTACATGGCGCCGATCTGCGGGATCGTCACGTGTGATTCGTCGACGACCAGAAGGAAGTCGTCGGGGAAGTAGTCCAGCAGGCAGTGCGGGGCGGTGCCGGGGCCACGACCGTCGATATGCCGCGAATAGTTCTCGATGCCGTTGCAGAACCCCATCTGCTGCATCATTTCCAGATCGTAGGTGGTGCGCATGCGCAGGCGTTGGGCCTCCACCAGCTTGTTCTGCCCCTCGAGTTCCTCCAGCCGCACCTGCAGCTCGTCCTCGATGTCCTTGATGGCCCGGTTCATCCGTTCCGGCCCGGCGACATAGTGGCTGGCGGGGAAGATGTACATCTCCTCCTCCTCGCGGATCACGTCACCGGTGAGGGGGTGCAAGGTGTGGATCTGCTCGATCTCGTCACCGAAGAACTCGATGCGCAGCGCCTGCTCCTCGTACATCGGGATGATCTCCACGGTGTCCCCGCGCACCCTGAAGGTCCCGCGGTGGAAATCCATGTCATTGCGGGCGTACTGCATCGACACGAATTTGCGCAGCAGTTCGTCCCGGTTCATTTCCATGCCCTTGCGCAGGGTGACCATGCCGGCGACGTATTCCTCCGGCGTCCCCAGACCGTAGATGCAGGAGACGGTGGCGACCACGACCACGTCCCGGCGGGTCAGCAGCGTGTTGGTGGCCGAGTGGCGCAGCCGTTCGACCTCCTCGTTGATGGAGGAGTCCTTTTCGATGAACGTATCGGTCTGCGGGACGTAGGCCTCGGGCTGGTAGTAGTCGTAGTAGGAGACGAAGTATTCGACGGCGTTGTTCGGCAGCAGTTCCCGGAACTCGTTGACCAGCTGGGCCGCCAGGGTCTTGTTCTGGACCAGGATCAGGGTCGGACGCTGGACCTGCTCCACCAGCCAGGCAGTCGTGGCGCTCTTGCCGGTACCCGTGGCCCCCAGCAGGACGACGTCCTTCTCCCCGCCGTTGATCCGTTCGGCAAGCTCGGCGATGGCCTGCGGCTGGTCTCCTGCCGGTTCGAAATCGCTGATGACCTCGAACGGGGCGACGACGCGGTTGATCTCCTGGGCAAGACTCATGGGTCCAAGGCTACGCTCTGCGTCGAGGGCTGTGCACGGCTACGGCTCAGGGCTTAAACCCGCAGGGCACGGACCGGGATGGACCCGCAGTCGCACCGGGCTTCAGGCCGGTGGGCGCTGGCGTTTGCCCGACCGTCCAGGAGGGTCCAATAAGCCGTCGTGTTCGAACCTGCCGAGGATGGCAACGAACATCTGCTGCGCGAAGACCACGCATCCCCCCAGGGCCAGCACGATCCCCGCCAACGTCATCCAGGCCGGCACCAGCACCTGCCAGCTCCACGGCGCCGACCCGGTCGTGAATTCAACGCGGCCACCGGCCACGAGCCACAGCACGATCGCCGCCACCCAGAGCACCCCGGTGGCCATGAACAGCCACGTCACCCATTTCATCCCGTACCCGAACCGGTAGGTCGCGGCCGGACCCTTGCGCCTCATCCCGGATCCCCGTCGCGTGGGCCCGGGCGTCCGGCCAGCCGCTGCAAAGTCCCGGTCCAGAGGTCATCCACCGCCGACTGCAGCTCCTGCAGGGTCCCGGAATTCTCCAACACGACATCACTGACGGCGGCCCGCTGTTCATCGGTGGCCTGGGCAGCCATCCGGGCCACGGCGTCGTCCTCGCCCATCCCCCGGTCCTGGACCATCCGGCGGACCCGTTCGGCACGGGGTGCTTGGACGGTGACGACGACGTCGAAGGAGGCGGCCTGCCCGGTCTCGACCAGCAGTGGGATGTCCTGGACCACGACCACGGGCCGGTCCGCCGTTTCCCGGTCGGCGGCTTCACCACGGATCCGGGCTGCTTCGGCGCGGACCCGTGGATGGACGATCCCGTTCAGTGTCTCGCGGGCCTGCGGATCGGCGAACACGATGCCGCCCAGCCGGGCACGGTCCAGTTCACCATCGGCGTCGACCAGGTCCGGGCCGAAAGCCTCCACGACCGCGGCCAGCCCCTCGGTGCCGGGTTCGAGCACCCGGCGGGCAATGGCATCGGCATCGATCAGCACCGCACCACGTTCGGCCAGGCGCGTGGCCACCGCGGATTTTCCCGAGGCGATCCCGCCCGTCAGTCCAACATCAAGCATGGCTCCAGCTTATGGCACCGCGTCCACAGGCGGGTCCGGAAACAGGTCACGCGAGCAGTTTGCGCAGGCCCACCGCATAGGCGGTCTTCGCGACCAGCGCGGCAGCCGGTCTGAGCGGGCGGGGAAGCCAGGAAGGTCGCAGGCTTTGGCGCCACACGACCTCCACGTCGGAGCCCTGCTGTTCGACAGTGGCCTCGACCTCACCGGCCACGGGTCCGAATTTCGACACGACCAACCTGCCGCGACGATTCCCCGTGGGTGCCTCGGCGCGGCGCACCAGCATCCGGTCCGACAGGGCGAAAGGGCCCAGCCGGGTCAGCCCGACGAATGCCAGGCCCTCACTCATCCGGGCACCCCGCGGGGTCACGTTAGTGAACGGGATGGCAGCACTGTGGGTGTCCAGATCCGTGAGTCTTGCCCACAGGGTGGCAGCATCACCGGGACGCCGCAGCCGCACTTCAAAGGTACCGGGGGTCTTCGACGCAGCAGGGCTGCCTGGCCCTCCACTGCCGAGTGTTGCGGCAGCCGCCGCCCCGCTGGCCAGCGCACCCTGGATGGAAGCCTCGCTCTGATCACCGGCCAGCACGACGCCGTCCAACGCACTGGTCGGTGGGGCATGCCCCGGGGAAATGACGGGCAGGGCGTCCCTGATGTCATGGCGAACGAGCAGCTGCCAGTCGGGGGTCTGGACACCGAGGATGGCTGCGGCCTGATTCAGCGCCGATTCGTCGTCCAGACCATGTGCTCCCACAGCGGTCGCCTGAACCAGGTGCCGACCCACCGGAGCGTAGGAAGGACAGACATTGGAGACGACCGACGTGTGGGCGAGCCGGACACCGGCGCGCGGATCAAGATGCAGGAACGGCAGTCGGCTGGGCTGGTGTTCGGTCGAAAACCACCACGTCGTCAGGGAGTGCATCGGCGGGGCCGTCTCGCCCAGCAGACGAGCGCTCGCCGTCGGACCGGCAGCGACCACGACCCGGTCGGCGGTGAAGCGTTCTCCCGCACCACAGCTGACGGTCCAGCGACCTGTCTGGCGGGTCAGGCTCTCCGCCACGTGCCCATACCGGATACGCCCCGCCAGTGGCGTGGCCAGCTGATGCGCGATCGCCGCCATTCCCTGCCCCGGCAAGGCGGGGGTTCCCACCGCGAAGTATCCGGCGAGCCGACGGGCGAAGCGGGCGGAAACCTCAAGATCAGGATCCCCGAGGACTCCTGCGAAGAACAGGCCCATGATCCCTCGCAACGGTGTCGAGAATGCCGCTCCGTCCAGGGATTCGTGGAGCGATAGCGAGTCATCGCCGGCCTTTCGTACCCACCGCAGGGCAGCCGGCAGATCCCTGGGCGCCAGCAAACCGCTGGCCAGCCCTCGGAGCCGGGAGGGATGGCGGAGCGGATCAGCGAGGACGCGGAGCCCCTCGTCGCCGCGCACTGCGACTCCGCGTCCCCAGGCCTGCAGACCAAGAGCCTGCAGATCCAACGCGCGACGCGCCTCGGGGTAGCGCGGGTTCAGGAGTTGGAATCCGCGGTCGCACCGGAAACCATCAATGACCTCGGTATCGACCCGTCCACCGACCCGACTGGTGGCCTCCAGCACCGTGACCTCATGTCCTTGGGCGGCTGCCAGTCCGGCGGCGTGCAGGCCCGCCAGGCCCGCGCCAATGACCACTACGTCCACGACTTCCCCGTTTCCTCCGAGCTGTCCGGAGTCAGGACGACACAGTCGCCATCCCTCCAGGCCCACGCCCCATGATGCGCGGGCCGGACGGACCACCCGGTGGTGGAGAGTCTACGGGGGATGTGACCATCCGGTAGTCCGACGGGCCGTGCTCCGCAGCCCTGGTCCCGTGAACTCGCATTAGACTGGACCGATGGGCGAAACGGGGAGTGCGGTGGTTCAATACACCACGGTGGCCGGCGATCACCAGCATGAGCTCGAGGTGAAACGGTCCCGGTTCATCACCTACCTGCGACGCACCACCACCGAAGCCGAAGCCCGGGATTTCATCGCCGAACTGCGCCGCAGGCATTTCGATGCGCGCCACCACTGCTCGGCGTTCCTGCTGGGCCCCGACCGGATGGTACAACGCAGTAGTGACGACGGCGAGCCCTCGGGGACCGCTGGTCTGCCGATGCTCGAGGCCCTGGCCAAACGCGAAATGCCTTCCGGACAATGCGATGTCAGTGACATCACCGCCGTCATCGTCCGGTATTTCGGCGGTGTGCTCCTGGGCGCGGGGGGTCTGGTGCGCGCCTACTCCCAGTCCGTCTCCGGAGCCATGGACAGCGCCGATCTTCTCGTGAGAAAACGCCTGGCAGTATTTGCCATCGACGCGCCCCATGCCGAGGCCGGACGGTGGGACAACGAATTGCGTCAGGACGGCACCACGATTCTAGGTACCGACTACGGACCCTCGTCGGCCACGTTGCGGGTGGCTGTCCCCGACGGACCCACTGCGGCGACGGACTTCGCGGAACGGCTGGCCACCCTGACGGCGGGAGCCGGAACAGCCGTAGCGCAGGGTACCGAATGGACGGATATTGCCGTGGCGGGACAACGATGAACACCCCGATTCCCGAAGGTCTCCGGCGCTGGCCCGATGTGGAGTCCCCCGAACTGCAGGCGTACGACGGCGCCGATCTCCTCCTGCTCGATACCGCGGCCGGGTACGGGCTCGGCACCTCGGAGGGGACGACGACGGTGGTCAACGACCACTATGGGGCCCTGGCCCTGGGCTCCGTGGCCGCCGGGGCCCGCGGGGTGCGGGTCCACCAGGACGCGCTATCGGGTGAACAAGCCATCGAAGCCAATGCCGAGAGGACCGGGGTCGGCTCCCCCGGCCAGGGGGAATCCAGCCTCACTCTGATGCCGTTGGGCGCCGGACTCTTCGCCGGGGCCCGGCTGGTCATCCTGCAACTGCCCCGGTCCTTGGCGGCGCTGGAGGAGATCGCGGCCTGGGCGGCAGCGCACGCGGACCCCGACGTGGCTCTCTTGGCCGGGGGGCGGACCAAACACATGTCCCGGGCGATGAACGACGTCCTCGAACGCCATTTCAGCCACGTCAGCGCCGGCCTGGGGGCCCGGAAATCACGCGTGCTGACCGCCAGGGCGCCCCGCCAGGACGGTGATCGACCCGTGCCACGTTTCCCGCTGGCTTCCGCCCACGACGTCGGGCTTGCCCAGCCGCTTGAACTGCGGGCCTTCGGCGCCACCTTCGGGGGCGCAAAACTTGATCCGGGCACGCGTTTCCTGCTGCCGCATCTGGCCGAAGCCCGGGACGCGGAGGAAGCGGTCGATCTGGGCTGCGGCAACGGCACCATTGCCGCCTACCTGGCCCTCACCCGCCCGGGACAAAGAGTGCTCGCCTGCGACCAGTCGGCCGCCGCAGTCGCCTCCACCCACGCCACCGCCGAAGCCAACGATGTGGCCCATCAGATCCTGGCGGTCAGAGATGATGCCCTGTCGGGTCTGGCCGATGGCTCGCGGGAGCTGGTCGTACTGAATCCGCCCTTCCATGTCGGCAACGCCATCCATGCGGGCATCGCCCTGAAGCTGATCGCCGCTGCCGGCCGCGTCCTGGCCCCCGGCGGGGAATTATGGTGCGTCTGGAACACCCCGTTGGGCTATCGTCAGCACCTGGCCAGGCTGGTGGGCCCCACCCGTCAGGTGGCCCGCAACCCGAAGTTCACGGTCACCGTCTCCAACCGGAGCTAGGCTGCCGCCTATTAAAAAAGGCGGGGCCCGCACACCATGGTGTGCGGGCCCCGCCCTGGCTGGTTCAGCCCGGTGGCTGAAGCCTAGGCTCCGGTGAGCTTCTCGCGCAGTGCGGCGAGGGCCTCGTCGGAAGCCAGCGTGCCGGCGTCCTCCGCCGGGGCCTCCGAGGAGTAGCTGGTGGAAGCGGACTCGCCCGCTCCACCGCCGCCGGCCTCGGGTGCCGTGGTGTCCTGGACCAGGTGTGCGGCCACCTGCTCCTTGTGGGCTTCCCAACGGGCCTGGGCGTCGGCGTACTGCTGCTCCCAGACGGCGCGCTGCGTCTCGTAGCCTTCGAGCCACTCGTTGGTCTCCGAGTCGAAGCCCTCCGGGTACTTGTAGTTGCCCTCTTCGTCGTACTCGGCGGCCATGCCGTACAGCGCCGGGTCGAACTCGGTGCCTTCGGGGTCGACCCCTTCGTTGGCCTGCTTCAGCGACAGCGAGATACGGCGGCGTTCCAGGTCGATGTCGATGACCTTTACGAAGAGCTCGTCACCCACGGAGACGACCTGCTCGGCCAGCTCGACGTGGCGCACGGCCAGCTCCGAGATGTGCACGAGGCCCTCGATGCCGTCTTCGACGCGAACGAATGCACCGAAGGGAACCAGCTTGGTGACCTTGCCGGGGACGACCTGGCCCAAGGCGTGGGTGCGGGCGAAGGTCTGCCACGGATCTTCCTGGGTCGCCTTCAGCGACAGGGAGACGCGCTCGCGGTCCAGATCGACCTCGAGGACCTCGACGGTGACTTCCTGGCCCACCTCGACAACCTCGTTCGGGTGGTCGATGTGCTTCCAGGACAGCTCGGAGACGTGCACCAGGCCGTCGACGCCACCCAGGTCCACGAAGGCACCGAAGTTGACGATGGAGGACACGACGCCCGGACGGACCTGGCCCTTTTCGAGCTTGTTGAGGAACGTGGAGCGGACCTCGGACTGGGTCTGTTCGAGCCAGGCACGGCGGGACAGGACCACGTTGTTGCGGTTCTTGTCCAGCTCGATGATCTTGGCTTCGATCTCCTGGCCGATGTACGGAGCCAGATCGCGCACACGGCGCATTTCGACCAGCGATGCCGGCAGGAAGCCGCGCAGGCCGATGTCCAGGATGAGCCCACCCTTGACCACCTCGATGACGGTGCCGGTGACGACGCCGTCCTCTTCCTTGATCTTTTCGATGTCGCCCCAAGCACGCTCGTACTGTGCGCGCTTCTTGGAGAGGATCAGGCGGCCTTCCTTGTCCTCCTTGGTGAGGACGAGGGCCTCGACGTTGTCGCCGACGGCGACGACGTCGCCCGGATCAACATCGTGCTTGATGGAAAGCTCGCGGGACGGAATGACACCCTCGGTCTTGTAACCGATGTCGAGCAGGACTTCGTCGCGGTCGACCTTGACGACGGTGCCTTCGACGAGGTCGCCATCGTTGAAGTACTTGATGGTGGCGTCGACAGCTGCGAGGAAGTCTTCAGCGGTACCGATGTCGTTGATCGCGACCTGCGGGGTACCGGTCTTCTCGTTGGAGGTGATGGTCATGTAGTAGGGGCTCCGATGTGGATAGAAACGTCAGTCGGAAGGCCGGAAGTCCCGGCATATTCCGAAGATGGAACTGAAATTGTTGCGAGACAGGGCATGAAACACCCCGGCAGTCGCCTTATTAGTTTAGTCCCCGGCCCACGAGCGGTCAAAACGTCGGGCGCGTCGCCATGGCGCCGATCGCACCGTGGCTTCGCGGCCGGATCCAGGCCCGGAAACCGGGTCTAGAAACCGTTGATCGCGTAGGGGGCCCGCCCCAGGTCCAGCAACCGGGCTGCGCGATCCACCGCGTCCTCGTTCCTGGCCAGCACCCGCCCGGCAGCTGCCAATGTCCGGACGCCGGTTCCGCCCAGGTACAGCGAGCCCAGCAAGCCGATATCCAGTTCCAGATCCGACGGCTCATCGGGGTCGGTTTCGACCCGGACGGATCCGATTCCCCCCTCCACGACCAGCTGGTAGCTTCCCGTCGTATATCCCTGCGGGTCGGTGATCCGCAGCCGCAGGGCCCCGTCCGCCGCATATTCCCGGGCGGCCAGTGCCGCGGGGACATCCAGGATGCGCAGCCACAACAGGTCCTCGGTCTCCGTGACGGCGACCTTGCGCGGATCGTCCAGGGACCACGGCAACGGGTCATCCGGGGCTGCAGAGTCATAGACGACCCGCTCGATGAGGTCATGGGCCCCAAGGTAGCGCCAGAGTTCACGCCGGGCGGCCGCGGTCGTCGCCACCAGATCGCGGACCTCCATGGTCAGCGGCGTGGTCTCCCAACCGGCGAAGGCATACGTCAGGAAACCCCGGGCGACCCCCTCGGCATCCAGATACACCGCCGCCCGCAGGGCAGGATCATCCTTGGCCTCCTCGGGGGCCAGCCGGGCGGTGGCGCGCAGGGTGTAGGCCTCCTGGCGTCCGATCGACCCGCGGTGTGTGGCGTGGAACTCCTCGAACAGGGAGGGGGCCAGCTCGAGCAGGGAGGAAGGATCCACGGTGAGGACCGTGCCTTCGGGCGGAGCCACCACGTTCAACCCGCCCTTCACGTCGACCTTGACCGTGTCCAGGGTGGTGGCCGGCCCGAAACCGAACCGGCCGTAAATGGTGCCCTCCGTCGCGGTCAGTGCCGCCATGGGCAGACCCGCAGCACGGGCGCGGTCCAGCGAATCGGTCATCATCGTCCGCAGGATGCCCCTGCGGCGATGGCTGGGCCGGACGGTGACCACGGTGATGAGGTGGCTGTCGATCATCCGCCCCGCGCCGGTGTTCAGCGTCTTGGTGAATTCGGCGAAGGTGGCCACCGGGATGGCCGGGTCCAGCGACGGCGCCGGGGCATCGTCGTCGTACACCCCCAACAGCCGACGCCCATCGACCCGGTAGGTGGCGGCGATGCGTGCCGCCTCGGCGGTGGTGTAGGGCTGGGCGTGGAAGCCGGTACGGACCGCGCGGAACCAGTTGGCGGTACGCGTGTCAGGGGCCGGCTCGACTTCGCCGGCGGCGGGGAGGATCCCCGCGTCGAAGATCTCATGGCGCAAGCCGTTGGTATGGGGGGTCGAATCATTCATCAGTGTGCTGCCTCCTGCCAGCTGTGCCCGGTGCCGATCTGGACATCGAGTGGGACCGAGAGCTCGGCCGCGGAGCCCATGTGGTCCTGGACCAGGGCGGTGACTGCCTCGAGTTCGCCGGGGGCGATTTCCAGGACGAGTTCGTCATGGACCTGCAGGAGCATGCGTGAACCCAGCTTCTGTTCGCGCAGCCCGCCGTCGACCCCGAGCATGGCGCGTTTGATGATATCCGCCGCCGACCCCTGGATGGGCGCGTTCAACGCAGCGCGTTCGGCCATGTCCCGCAGCTGGCGGTTGTCGCTGGCCAGATCCGGCAGGTAGCGGCGGCGTCCCTCGATGGTGGAGGTGTAGCCGTCCCGGCGGGCCTGGTCGACGACCGAGCGCAGGTAGTCGCGGACGGATCCGAAGCGGGTGAAGTAGTCCTTCATCAGCCCACGGGCCTCGTCCACGGGGACGTTGAGCTGTTTGGACAGGCCGAAGGAGCTGAGCCCGTAGGCCAGACCATAGGACATGGCCTTGACCTTGGCGCGCATTTCCCCGCTGACCTCCGCCGGTTCGACACCGAAGACATGTGAACCGACGAACCGGTGCAGGTCCTCCCCGTCCTTGAACGCCTGGATCAGTGCCTCGTCTCCGGAGAGGTGGGCCATGATGCGCATTTCGATCTGTGAATAGTCGGCGGTCAGCAGGGTCTCGTACCCGTCGCCGACCACGAAGACCTCACGGATGCGCCGTCCGGCCTCGCTGCGTACCGGGATGTTCTGCAGGTTCGGGTTCAGCGAAGACAGCCGCCCGGTGGCCGCAACGGTTTGGGCGTACGTCGTGTGGATCCGTCCGTCCTCGGCGAGGGACTTCTTCAGCCCCTCGACCGTCTGCCGCAGTTTGGTGGCATCGCGGTAGGCCATCAGCGAGGCCAGGAACGGGTGCCGGGTCTTGGCCAGCAGGTCGGCCAGTGAATCGGCGTCGGTGGTGTATCCGGTTTTGATCTTCTTGGTCTTGGGCAGTTCGAGTTCCTCGAACAGCACGACCTGCAGCTGTTTGGGCGACGAGAGGTTCACTTCATGACCGATCGCCGCATAGGCCTCGGCCGTTGCCGCATCGATGGTGGTGGTGAAATCGGCCAGCAGGTCATCGAGCTGTCGGGCGTCGATGGCGATTCCGGTGCGTTCCATCTCGGCCAGCACCACCGACAACGGCAATTCCATCTCCGCCAGCAATCCGGTCGCTCCACGTTCGAGGACCTGCCCGGCCAGGTACAGGCTCAGTTCCCGCACTATGTAGGCGGCCCGCACGGCCGCAGCGGCCTGGCCCGACCCCTCGAGTTCCAGTGCCAGCTGTCCTTCCTGCGCCTGTTCCTCGGCCTTGAGGGTCAGTCGCAGATGGTGCTGGGCGATATCTGCCAGTTCGTGGCTGCGCCGATCCGGCTGGATGAGATAGGCGGAGATCATCGTGTCGTCCACGACCCCGCGCAGTTCGATCCCGCGATCGGCCAGCAGTTTGTAGCCGGTCTTGAAGTCATGCAGGGCCAGTGGGTAGTGACCGCTGGCCAGGATGGTGCCCAGGGCCCCGTCGGCTGCCTCGTCGAGTTCCTCCAACCCGATGTAGGCGGTCGCCGCGTCGGCGGCCAGCGCGATACCCACCGCATCGTCCCCGCCGCCGGCGGAGCGCACCGTATCCAGCTGCAGGGCGATCAGGTGTCCCCCGTGGGCGCGGAACCACCCGGTCAATGCCTCGGCGTCGTCCAGCTCGGTCGGGGCCGGGACCTGCATCTCCGGCTCCGGTTCGGACTCGTCGGCTCCGAAGAGGTCGAACAGGCGCTTGCGCAGCGTGTTGAACTGCAGTGCGTCGAAGAGTTCCTCGATGGCGTCCTGGTTCGGGTGTTCCAGTTCCAGGGCCCCGAGCTCGACCGGCAGATCCAGGTCGGTGAGCAACCGGTTCAACCGCCGGTTGCGGCGGACGTCGTCCAGATGCGCCCGGAGGGATTCGCCGACCTTGCCCTTGATGGAATCGACCTGGTCCAAGATGGCTTCGAGTCCGCCGTATAGGTTGATCCACTTCGCGGCGGTCTTGGGTCCGACCCCGGGTACCCCGGGCAGGTTGTCCGCGGATTCCCCGACCAGTGCCGCCAGGTCCGGGTATTGCCCCGGCTGGACGAAGTACTTCGCTTCCACGGCCGCGGCGTCCATCGGCGGGATGTCGGAGATGCCCTTCTTCGGGTACAGGACAGTGGTCTTTTCGGTGATGAGCTGGAAGGCGTCCCGGTCCCCCGAGACCACCAGCACGTCCCAGCCTTCATCTTCGCCGACCCGGGCGAGGGTGGCGATGATGTCGTCGGCCTCGAAGCCGTCCATGGTGATCGAGGGGATGTTCATCGCCTCCATGACCTTCTGGATCAGATCGATCTGGCCGTGGAACTCCTCCGGGGTCTTGCTCCGGCCTGCCTTGTACTCGCTGTACTCCTCGGAACGGAAGGTGGGGGTGTCAAGATCGAAGGCCACCGCCACGTGGGTGGGTTTGCGCTGTTCGATCATTTTGATGAGCATCGAGACAAAACCGTAGACCGCGTTGGTGTGCTGTCCGGTGTCGGTGGCGAAGTTTTCCGCGGGCAGCGCGTAGAAGGCACGAAAGGCCATCGAGTGGCCGTCGATGACGAGCAGACGGGAAAGGTCATTGGCAGCGGTTTTGGTTGATTGACTCACAGGTGCCAGCCTAGTTCCCATGACGGACAAAGACACACGCGGCCCGGCCGCCAACGCAGGGCATGACGCCGGATCGAACCCCTTCGAGGAGCAGCTCGCACGGCATCAGGTGCCGGAACGGATGTGGCCGATGCTCAGCGGGCACGGGGTCGGGCCCCTGGTGGAGAAGCTGGGCATCATGTTCGAGGGCATCACCGCCGAACGGGTGGTGGCCACGATGCCGGTGGAGGGGAACCAGCAGGTGGCCGGGATCCTGCACGGCGGGGCGAGCGTCGCGCTCGCCGAAACGCTGGGTTCCTTCGCCGCCGCCGTCCATGCTGGCCCCACGGGCCGCCCGGTGGGGGTGGACATCAATGCCACCCACCACCGCGCCGGGATCTCGGGGTTGGTCACCGGGGTGTGCACCCCCATCCATCTGGGGCGCAGCACCACGACCCACGAAATCATCATTTCCGATGAGGAAGGCCGACGGGTCTGCACCGCCCGGATCACGAACATGATCCTGGGCCCCTCGTGACCGATGGCCGGGACGCACCGGCCGCCACCACATCCGACGCCCCGAGCCGGGTCCTCATCCCCGCAGCATCCGTCGGGTGGTTACCGAAGAACCGGTCTGCAACGGCAACACGGAGACCTGGAAGCAGTTGTTCTCGAACGACTCGATCCTGCTGTGGCACGGGCGTTCCTTCGCGCCCAAGCGCGCGCACGTCAAGGCGTTCCTCGCCGCCGACGGCCCGATGAAGACAGTGCGTTTCGGGAGTCGACGCCGCACCCGCCGCTGGCTGCGACTGGTGGCAGAAAACGGCCGCATCCCCACGGGTCCTCCGGGGGATGCGGCCAACTGAGGCTGGTGGGTCCTAGGTGGTCTTGCGCTTCTTCTTCCGCGCCGAATCGAGGATGAGGGCCAGCCCGATGCCGAGCATCCAGAAGTCCTTGGCGATGACCGTGCCCTCCTGGGTGGGGCGCAGCCCGTCATCGCGGGTCATCCCCGGGGTCTTGAAGTACATCGTCGCCATGGAGGCCGAGAAGGCAGTCAGTCCGAGGCCGGCCAGGCGGCTCGGTACGAACGGCAGCAGCAGGGAGGACCCCAGGACGATCTCCGTCGTGCTGAGCACCTTGCCGAATTGCTCCGGGTCGAGGTCGGCCAGCTGGGGAAAGGCGGAGGCACCCATCTTCTGCAGTCCGGCCGCCGCTTCGGGCTCCAACTGCAACTTGCCCACCCCTGAGTTGAGAATGAAGGCGCCGGTGGTCAGACGCAATGGCAGGTGGCTGAGTTTCATGGGTCGTGTCCTTTCGCTGCATACGGAGGTAGTGATCGAGCCTAGGACCGCTGGCGCCGTCGCGCCAATCGGTGGTTAGGAGCCGGTGTGGGGCACGGAGGGAGGCTTGCCGACGTCGTACCGGGTTTCACGCACTCCCCTGCCGAATTCACGACTGCCGGTGGGACTCAGTCCCATCGGGGCGCGCAGGCTCGCCAAAGGCCGTCCGCCGCCCAGCAGGAGGGGAATGGTGAACAGGATCAGCTCGTCGAGATGACCGGAGTCCACCAGTTGTCCGGCCAGCCCGCCGCCCCCGAGTACCCAGACGTCCTGGTCTCCGGCGTCCGCGGCGATATCGCCGGCCCATTCCCCGACGTCACCGCGGATGAAGGTCAGATCGGCGCCGGGCACGGCCGCCAGTTCCCGGTGGGTGAAGACCCAGCACGGGGTGTTCTCATACGGCCACCGGGCTCCGGTGTCGTCCATATGGGTGCTCAGCCAACGGTAGGTGTCGGCCCCCATGACCACGGCGCCGATCTCTTCGAGGAAGGCAGCTGCCGGATCGCGGAACCCCACATGGTAGTCGTCGTAGGTGGTCAGCCATTCCAGCGAGTCGTGCTCGTCGGCGATGTATCCGTCGACGCTGGCGGCTACGAAATAGCGGAAGCGGGTCATGGCCCCATGGTGCCATACCGGTTCCGTCGCCCCGCCGGGCGTGCGTCAGTGACCGCCCGAGCCCCCGAGCTGCGGCACGATCAGGTAGATGCCCAGCAGCACCAGGCAGCCGCACAGCACGAAGCAGACGACGGCCCCGGACTTCGCCAGACCGGCACCCCGGACTTCGTCTTCGGCGATCGCCTTGAGCCGGACGGCAAAGGAGTAGAGCGCCACGAGCGAGAGGGAGCCGATCAGGGTCACGAGCGTGACGGTCAGGAAGGAGAGCCATTCGATGTTCATCGCTTTTCCTCCGTTCCGCGTGCTTCGCGCTTCGGCGCCGAAGCTTCCTGTGCCCGGGACTTCGATCCCGACGCCGTGGGGACCTTCGTCTTGCCGTTGGCTTCCTTCTTCTTGTTCTTCTGAGCCTTCTTGAGTTCGCGGGCCATGCGCTCGGCCTCGGCCCGCTCGGCTTCACGTTGGCGTTTACGCATCTTGCGACGCTGCTTCTTCGTGGGGATGCTGATGGCACCACCTGCTTCATCGACATCGGAAACCCCGTTATGCGGGCCGATGATGTCCTTGCGGGAGAGCCACCAGATCAACAGGACGACGCCGAAACCGATGACGGCCACCAGAACCAAACCGACGTTCCCAAAGTAGGTCAGGGTAGCGGCCAAGGCGCCGACGACGGCAGCTGCCGGCAGCGTGAAGAGCCACCCGGTGGCGATCTTCCCGGCGGTACGCCACTGGACGGAGGCCCCCTTGCGTCCCAGACCCGAACCGATCACGGAACCGGAGGCCACCTGGGTGGTCGACAGGGCGAAGCCCAGGTGCGAGGAGGCTAGGATGGCCGCGGCGGTCGAGGCCTCGGCGGAGAAGCCCTGGGCCGGCTTGACCTCGGTGAGGCCGGTGCCCATGGTGGCGATAATGCGCCAGCCGCCCACGTAGGTGCCCAGAGCGATGGCCAAGGCGCAGGCGGCGATGACCCAGAAGTGGACGTGGCTTCCCGATTCCTGCAGCCCCGAGGCGACCAGGGCCAGGGTGATGACGCCCATCGTCTTCTGTGCATCGTTGGTGCCGTGGGCCAGGGCCACCAACGAGGAGGAGAAGACCTGACCGACACGGAAACCTCCGCGCTTGGGCGAGGAGAGGCCCGAAGGGCGCTTGGTCACCCAATAGGCCAATTTGGTACATAGGTAGGCAGCCAGGCCGGCGATCAACGGAGCCAGCAAGGCCGGAAGCAGCACCTTGGAGATCACGGTTCCGTAGTTGACGACGGAGAAACCGGCACCGGCGATCGCGGCACCGATGAGTCCGCCGAAGAGGGCGTGGGATGAGCTGGAGGGCAGACCGAGCAACCAGGTCAGCATGTTCCAGACGACGGCGCCCATGAGGCCGGCAAAGATGATTTCGGGTCCGATGGAGAACCCGTTGTCCCCTTCGTTGATCAGTCCGCCTGAAATCGTGGTGGCGACCTCGGTGGAGAGGAAGGCACCCACCAGGTTCAGGACCGCGGCGAGGGCTACTGCCGTCTTGGGCTTGATGGCGCCGGTGGCGATCGGGGTTGCCATGGCGTTGGCCGTGTCGTGGAACCCGTTCGTGAAATCAAAGAACAGAGCCAGGGCAATCACCAGGACAACGATGAGTGTGAGATCCATCTAGGAACCAATCTTGAGATGGCAAAAGAGCGCGGTCGTACCGCAGGGAGTAGTTCGACCCGGAAGTCATACCATGGTCACACATTCGTCACCCGCGGCGCACATTCATCTTAGGGCCGGCGGGGCGCCAGTCAACTCCGCGGTCCGTACGGCGGGGCGTCGCGTGCAAGTTCCGCCTGCGGGTCGTAGTCTCCTGTCATGGCTAGATTCTTCGACGTCCACCCTCAGGATCCGCAACCCCGTGCCCTCGGACAGGTCGTTGACCTGCTGCAGGACGGTGCGCTGATCGCCTACCCCACCGATTCCTGCTACGCGTTCGGCGCCCAATTGGGCAACCGGAAGGCCTTGGATCGGATCCGCACCATCCGACAGCTTGATGACAAACACCACTTCACCCTGATGTGTAGCAACTTCGCCCAGATGGGACGTTTCGTGGAGATGGGCAACGCGGTCTTCCGAAGTCTGAAGGCGGCCACGCCGGGGAGCTACACCTTCATCCTCAAGGCCACCTCCGAGGTCCCCAAGCGCCTGCTGCACCCGAAGAAGAAAACCGTCGGGGTCCGCATACCGGACCACCGGGTGGTTCAGGCCCTGCTGGCGGAGCTGGGCGAGCCCCTGCTGTCCACCACGTTGCTGTTGCCCGACGAGGAGAAACCCCTCACCCAGGGCTGGGAGATCAAGGAACGCCTGGACCACCAGGTCGACGCCGTCATCGACTCCGGTGAATGCGGCACAGAACCGACGACCGTGGTGGATTTCTCCAGCGGGGTGCCCGAGATCGTCCGGGTCGGCATGGGAGACCCCTCGCCCTTCGAATAGCTGGTCGGGCCCCGAACCAGTCGCGGGGCCCCACCGCCGGTCCTCATCTGAAGGCCGGGATGCCGGTGATGTGGTTGCCCAGGATCAAGGTGTGGACCTCGTCGGTCCCCTCGTAGGTGCGCACCGATTCGAGGTTGTTCGCATGGCGCATCGGCGCATGGTCCAAGGTGATCCCGTTACCGCCCAGGACCGTCCGCGCCTCCCGACAGATCCAGATCGCCTCCCGGCAGTTGTTCAGCTTTCCGACCGAGATCTGCACCGGCTCCAGGGTTCCTGCATCCTTGAGCCGTCCGGTATGGATGGCCAGCAGCGTGCCCTTCTGGATCTCCAGAAGCATATCCACCAGCTTGACCTGGGTGATCTGGTACCCGGCCAGCGGCTGATCGAACTGCATCCGCTCCTTGGAATACTCCAGGGCGGATTCGTAGGAATCCCTGGCAGCTCCCATCGCGCCCCAGATGATCCCGTAGCGGGCCTCGTTCAGGCAGGAGAACGGGCCGCGCAGCCCCTTCGCACCGGGGAGCAACGCCGAATCCGGCAACCGCACGTCCTCGAAGGTCAGATCGCATTGGATGGAGGCGCGCATCGACAGCTTCGGTTCGATCACGGTGGCCGTGAAGCCTGCGACGTCGGTGGGCACCAGGAAACCGCGGACCCCCTCGTCGGTCATGGCCCAGATCACGGCGATCTGGGCGATGGTAGCCAACCCGATCCACCGTTTGGCGCCGTTGAGGACCCATCCATCGCCGTCGTGCACCGCGGTGGTGGCCATCGCCGACGGGTCCGATCCGGCGGTGGGCTCGGTGAGTCCGAAACAGCCGATGACCTCTCCGGCGGCCATCGACGGCAGATACTTGTTCTTCTGCTCCTCGGTACCGAACCGGTGGATCGCCGACATGGCCAAGGACCCCTGGACCGAGACGAAGGTCCGCAGACCCGAATCACCGGCCTCCAGTTCCATCGCCGCGATCCCGTATTCGACGGCACTGCGGCCCGGACAGCCATACCCCTCCAAGTGCATGCCCAGCAAGCCCAGGCTGCCGAGTTCACGGGCCAGTTCCACGGGGAAACGGGCCTCCTCGTACCAGGTGGCGATGTTCGGTCGGATCCGTGAGTCCACGAAGGCGCGGACCGTGGAGCGCAGTTCGAGCTCGGGGGCGCTCAACAGACCATCGAGGTCCAGGACATCGGAAGCGGTGGCGGGCGTAATCCGTGCTGACATCATTCTCCTTTGAACGTTTACAGGGCGATCATACGGTGCCGGGCACGGAGTCCGGGGTCCCACCGGGGGGACGGTGCCTGCCGATCAGGATTTGACGCCCACATAGAGTTCCGGGGCGTTTTCGCCGGGTTCGCCGAACTCGTCGACGATGCGATTGGCCAGTGGTTGCAGCAGCTGCCGCCCGAGCTGGCGGACGATCGTGGTGACCGTCTGCTCGGTGACACTGCGATCAGTCGACACCACTCCGGCGTCCCGCAGGACGCGGGTCTGCTCGGCCGTCAACGCGGCCAGCCGGCTCAGGATGTCGCCGGGGCGTCCCGGTCCGTGCAGGAGGGACCGCCGCAGATAGTCGACGATCGTCGGATTGGCGTGCAGCATCCCGGCCACGGCCTCGTCCCGCAAGCCGAGGACCCGGCGAGGGCCCCCCTCGTTCGGCAAGGCTGCGAGGGTATCGGCGAAGAGCTCGACGACGAGGGTGTCCACGGCCTCCCGCAACCCGTCCTTGGTCCCATAGTGATGGGTGACCAGCCCAACGGTCACCCCGGCTGCCGTGGCGATCGCCCGCATGGAAGTGCCGTCCTCCCCCTGCTGCGCAAACAGGGTGAGCGCCGCATTGCGGATCCGGGCCTTGGAGGTCAGGTCGTTGGAGGACCATGCCGTCGACAGGCCTGCCGGGTTTGATGCCTTCGTTCTATCCACAGGGCTATGCTAGACCACAAACCATTGAACGATCGAACTGCATGCTGCACAACTGTACAAAGAGTAATTCAGGTCACAGTCATTAGGAGAGTTCATGTCCCACCCGCTGTCAGGCATTGTCGTGGTCTCGGTTGCCATCAACCTCCCGGGGCCGTTGGCCGCATCCCGGCTGACCGAGCTCGGAGCAACCGTCATCAAGGTCGAACCACCGCAGGGCGACCCGCTCCGGAGCGTCGCCCCCCACTGGTATGAGGAACTCGTCACGGGGCAGGACGTCGTCCCCCTGGACTTGAAGGACCCGGCCAGCAGGTCGGAGTTCGAAGAACTTCTCACCGATGCCGACGTCCTGCTGACGTCGATGCGCCCCTCGGCCCTCGCCCGGCTTGATCTCGGCGAGATACTGAAGACCCGCGGCATCGCCCTGGTGGAAATCGTCGGGCACGACGGCGCCCGGGCCGAGCAGCCAGGTCACGACCTCACCTACCAGGCCGAGCATGGAACACTGCTTCCCCCGGCCCTGCCGCTGGTACCGGTCGCCGACATCCTGGGTTCCGAACGCGCAGTGGTCGCCACCCTTTCGGCGTTGCGTCAGCGCGACCAGGGCCTTCAGGGCGTCCACGAGAAGGTGGTCCTCGAAGAGGCGGCGCACGCCGCAGCCGCCGGCACCCGGCACGGACTCACCTCTCCCGGTGCCGTCCTCGGCGGTGCGATACCTGCGTATGGAGTGTACGCAACAGCCGACGGATTCGTTGCCGTCGCGGCGATCGAACCACACTTCGCCGAACGACTCACCCGCCTCGTCGGTGGCACCCGCGAAGAACTGACTCGTTCCTTTGCCACCCGCCCCACAGCCTATTGGACGGCGTGGGGCCAAGAGCAGGACCTCCCCCTCGTCGCCGTCGCATCCCCCGGGGCGCTCCCGACTACGGAGCCGGTTTCCGCCGCTGCCGCCCCCCGGGAGCCTCCAGGCCCCCTCCGACCAGCGTCGGCCAGCATGCCCCGCCACAGGACTCCAGGAACAAGACCATGATCCTGGACGACTGACGCTCCCCTGGCTCGCCGAGGTACCCGCCGTCCGGTTCAGAACTGCAGGGCGTCAGCACCCAGCCCAAACGCCGGGGGCGGAGAAAGACGTCTCGACGGTTCCGCGATGTTCAAACACCACCACCAGCCATGGCGATCGGGTGATCATGGTGGCGCGCCCACACGAGCAGAAGGGCGGCAAAGTCTTGGTCCAACTCATGCAGCAGCTCCCCCCGGGGCACTTGTCCATCACCGATACCGCGCCGGCCGTATGCGGTCAGTGAGACGCGGGACCGCTGCCCACTCCCATGACCGCGAGGCATCCGCCCAGAACCTGCCGGCCTTCCAGCACCTCGCTGGGTTCGTGCATGCCGCGTGCGTCGCCGGCCCTGTGCTGCTGCACCGACCGGCAGACAAGGTCACGCAGCGGTGTCTGAAGATCGCCACTTCCAGCGCCCCGGAGACCCGGAAAGGCCAGGGGCTCCGCCCACGAAAAAGACCCCGATCCCCGGTCATCCGGGGGTCGGGGCCGATCGGTGCCCGAGGTGGGACTCGAACCCACACATCTCTCGATATCGCATTTTGAGTGCGACGCGTCTGCCATTCCGCCACTCGGGCCCAACTCGCCCCGCGGACTTGTCAAACCGCCCGAATCAAACGGGCAGAACATCACAGTCACGCGGTGCGCTAAACAACTCTACATGCCGATAGGCTTGTTACTGAATCCGAGAACCCACCGCCCCGATTTCCCGGGGCAGCCAGGAGAATCACCATGACAGAAGACACAGCCGAGGCAACTCCCTCGCCGGCCCGCCGGGTAGTTGTCGCCGAGGACGAGACCCTCATCCGGCTGGATATCGTCGAGATCCTCACGGGTGAGGGGTTCGAGGTCGTCGCCGAAGCAGATAACGGTGAGAAGGCGGTGGACCTGGTCCGTGAGCACCGCCCCGATCTTGTCCTGATGGACGTGAAGATGCCCGTGATGGACGGGATCTCTGCCGCGGAGATCATCGTCAAGGAGCGGATCGCCCCCGTCGTCCTGCTCACCGCCTTCAGCCAGAAGGAACTCGTCGAGCGGGCCCGCGAAGCCGGTGCCATGGCCTACGTCGTGAAGCCGTTCAGCCCGAACGACTTGATCCCGGCCATTGAAATCGCCCTGT
Source organism: Arthrobacter sp. AOP36-C1-22 (assembly GCF_052377515.1). Classification (NCBI taxonomy): domain Bacteria; kingdom Bacillati; phylum Actinomycetota; class Actinomycetes; order Micrococcales; family Micrococcaceae; genus Arthrobacter; species Arthrobacter sp. AOP36-C1-22. The sequence goes on from NZ_JBQSWW010000005.1 coordinate 56,050, forward strand.
CCCGCCACGAGGAGGTCATCGCCCTCGAACGCGAGGTCGATGACCTGCAGGAGCAGTTCGCCACCCGCAAGCTGGTCGAGCGCGCCAAATCCGTCTTGACTACCAAAATGGGGTTGACCGAACCCGAGGCCTTCCGGTGGATCCAGAAGACGTCGATGGACCGGCGACTGAGCATGCGCGAGGTCGCCGAGACCATCATCGCCCAGGTGAAGTAGCCGACCGGCAGCTTCTTCCTGAAAAGGTGCAAGTTGCCTGGCACCACCGTCGGACTTCAGTTGTCTGTTGCCCTTTGGGCCTAGTCGCCGTCGGGCCTCGGCGGGTTGGCCGGCTGGTCTTCGGCCGCCTGGGCCTTGGTCCGCCAGGGGCCGACCTTCTCCCGGAAAGGTGCCTGGTTCTTGCTGCCTTCCAGCAGCTGGCCGGCGTCGGCGATGTCCCCGACCCGGTGGATCCGCAGCGAATTCGTGGAACCGGCCTGCCCGGGAGGTGAACCGGCGGCGATCACGACCATGTCGTTGACCTCGGCCAGCCCCTCGGCCTGCAGCGATTGGTCGACCTGGGCCGTCATCTTATCGGTGTGGTCGGCGTAGTCGACGAGGCGGGGCTGCACGCCCCAGACCAACGTCAGGATGTTGTAGGTGTGCTTCAACGGAGTGAAGCCGAGCACCGGCTCCGAGGGGCGCAGCCGCGACAGGCGACGTGCCGAATCACCGGACTGGGTGAAGGCGACGATGAACTTGGCGTCCAGCTGGTCGGCGATCTCCACGGCGGCGCGGGTGATGGCTCCGCCGCGGGTGCGCGGCAGCGTGCCGAGCGCGGGGATGCGCTCCAATCCGTGGTCCTCGGTCGCGGAGATGATCCGTGCCATCGTCTCGATGGTCTCGATCGGGTACTGGCCCACCGAGGTCTCCCCCGAGAGCATGACCGCGTCGGCACCGTCGAGAACGGCGTTGGCGCAGTCCGACGCCTCGGCGCGGGTCGGCGTGGGTGACTCGATCATCGATTCGAGCACCTGGGTCGCGACGATGACCGGCTTGGCCCAGCGCCGCGCCAGTTCCACGGCACGTTTCTGGACCAGCGGAACCTGTTCCAGCGGCAGTTCCACCCCGAGGTCGCCACGGGCCACCATGATCGAGTCGAAGGCGTCGATGATCTCCTCGAGGTGATCAACGGCCTGCGGCTTTTCGATCTTGGCGATCACCGGAAGTCGGCGGCCTTCCTCGTCCATGATCTCGTGGACCCGTTCGATGTCCGAGGCGTTGCGGACAAAGGACAGGGCGATCATGTCCACCCCGGCGCGCAGGGCCCAGCGCAGGTCGTCTTCGTCCTTCTCGCTCAGTGCCGGGACGTTGACCGCGACGCCGGGGAGGTTGATGCCCTTGTTGTTTGACACCTCTCCACCGACGATGACCTCTGTGACGACCTTGCGGTCATCGACTTCGACCGCACGCAGGCCGACCTTGCCGTCGTTGATGAGCAGGCGATCTCCCACCTCAACGTCCTGGGGCAGGCCCTTGAACGTCGTGGAGCAGATGTCCTTGGTGCCCTCGATGTCGTCGATGGTGACGGTGAACCGGTCACCGACCTCCAACAGGTGCGGGCCGTCGGAAAACCGTCCGAGCCGGATCTTCGGGCCCTGGAGATCGGCGAACACGCCGACCGGGCGCCCGAGCTTCTCCGACGCCTGACGGACGTTGGCCAGGTTCTCGGCGTGGGTTGAATACTCGCCGTGGCTCATGTTCAGCCGGGCCACGTCCACACCGGCCTGGAGCGCCTGGAGCGTCTTCTCGAAGGTTCCTATGGCCGGCCCGAAAGTGGCCACAATCTTTGCGCGTCTCATACCGAAAGCCTATCCGCCTTAAAGTCGTCCGAAAACGGGGAAGCGGACGAATCCGCGACCCTCACATCATGTCGATGGGTCGATCGCTCGGTGCCACGGGGGCGGGCAACCGCGTCTCACCCATCAGGTACTTGTCCACTGCGGCGGCACAAGAGCGCCCTTCCGCAATGGCCCACACGATCAGCGACTGTCCGCGTCCGGCGTCACCGGCAGCAAACACGCCTGGCGTGTTGGTCATGTAGTAACCGTCTCGGGCGACATTGCCCCGGTCATCAAAATCGATCCCGGCCTGCTCATTCAGACCGGCGGGTTCCGGCCCGGTGAAGCCCAAGGCCAGAATCACGAGGTCGGCGGGAATCACATGTTGTGTTCCGGCCTTTGGCCGTCGGGCGCCGTCGACGTATTCCGTTTCCGAAACCATGACGCCGGTCACACGACCGTCCTCTCCTACGAACTCTACCGTAGATGCCAGATAGGTCCGGTCACCGCCTTCCTCATGTGACGAAGCCACTTCGAAAAGAGTCGGACTCATCGGCCAGGGCTGGTGGGGCGAGCGTTCCCGCGGAGGCTGACGGCCGATGGCCAACGAGGTGACCGAGACGGCCCCCTGGCGATGCGTGGTGCCGATACAGTCGGATCCAGTATCCCCACCCCCGAGGATTACCACGCGCAGCCCTTCGGCGCTCATCGGCCGTGGCTCAGGGTTCCCGGCCACCCAACGGTTGGAGGGAACCAAGTAGTCCATCGCGAATTCGACCCCGTCCAATTCCCGACCAGGCAGGGGCAGATCTCGCGGTACGGTGGCCCCAGTGGCGACCACGACGGCGTCGTATCGTCGACGTAATTCGTCCCACGTAATGTCACGTCCCACCTCGATATTGCACCGAAAGCGGGTGCCCTCGGCCCGCATCTGTTCAACGCGTCGTTCCAGCACCCGTTTTTCCATCTTGAAGTCCGGGATCCCGTACCGCAGCAAACCACCGATGTCGTCGTCACGTTCATAGACCGCCACCGTATGCCCGGCACGGGTCAACTGTTGCGCCACAGCCAGACCGGTGGGCCCGGAGCCGACCACGGCAATCGTCTGGTCGGTATGGCGTTCGGCCATGACCGGGACGATGGACCCATCCTCGAAGGCCTGCTCGGCGATCGATACCTCGATCTCTTTGATGGTCACCGCCGGTTGGTTGATACCCAAAACGCAGGAACTCTCGCACGGTGCCGGGCAGAGCCGCCCGGTGAACTCCGGGAAGTTGTTCGTCTCATGAAGCCGCTCGCTTGCTTCGGCACGACGTCCCTGCCAGGTCAAGTCATTCCATTCCGGGATCAGGTTGCCCAGCGGGCAACCCTGATGGCAAAACGGAATACCGCAATCCATGCAGCGCGAGGCTTGTTCACGCAGCACACCCTCCTCCTGGCGTTCGTGGACCTCCCGATAATCCATGATGCGCACCCGCACGGGGCGGCTCGGCGCGGGAACCCGTTCGGTGACGGTCAGGAATCCGCGGGGATCAGCCATGATTAGCCTCCAAAATTCGGGTCCAGACAGTGACTCCGTCGGGGTCGAGTCCTTCACGTTCGGCCTGGCGCAGGGTGGCCATGACCGCCGCGTAGTTCCGGGGAACGACGGCGGTGATACGTGCCGCGGTGGCCGGGAAGTCGAAGAGCAGCCCTGCGGCGAGCGTGGAGCCGGTTTCCTCGGCATGACGGGTCAATAACGCCTTCACGAGATCGCGTTCCGCGGTTTCCAGCGGACGCAACACCAAGTCCCCCGTCTCGATCGCCTGCCGGTTGAAGGCTCCGCGGTCGGCATCGAGGAGATAGGCGATGCCGCCCGACATGCCAGCCCCGAAATTCCTTCCGGTCCGGCCCAGGACCAGGGCGGTGCCACCGGTCATGTATTCGCAGCCGTGGTCCCCGATGCCTTCGGCCACCGCCGTGGCACCGGAGTTGCGGACCAGGAAGCGTTCGCCGACCAGCCCGCGCAGGAACATCTCACCACTGGTGGCCCCGTAGCCCACGACATTTCCGGCAATGACATTCCGTTCGGCCACCAGGGTGCTGCCGCGACCGGGACGGAGAATGATCCGTCCGCCGGAAAGTCCCTTGCCGACATAGTCGTTGGCGTCACCCAACAGCCGCAGGGTGATGCCCGCCGGGAGGAAGGCGCCCAGCGACTGTCCGGCAGGCCCCGTCAGGGTCACGTCGATGGTGTCGGTGGCCAGTTCTTCGATGCCGAACCGCCGGGTCACCTCGTGGCCAAGCAGGGTGCCCACCGAACGATCGGTGTTCGCCACGTCCAGCGCAATGCGCACCGGCTCCCGGGTCTCGAACGCCTCCGCGCTCAGTTCGATGAGCTGGTTGTCGAAATGTCGCTCGAGCTGGTGGTCCTGGCCGATGAGGTTGCGCACCGGCGAGTCCCCGCCGACCGCATCATCCAGCACGGGACGCAGGTCCAGGCCCTCGGTCTTCCAATGCCGAACCGCCTCGCTGGTGTCCAGCAATCCGGCCTGCCCGATGGCCTCCTCCAGGCTGCGCAATCCGAGTTCGGCCAGCAGTTCGCGGACCTCCTGGGCCAAAAATTCGAAGAAGTTCACCACGAATTCGGGTTTTCCGGTGAAACGCGACCGCAGCAACGGGTTCTGGGTCGCCACCCCCACGGGGCAGGTATCCAGATGGCAGACCCGCATCATCACACAACCCGAGACCACGAGGGGGGCCGTCGCGAAGCCGAACTCCTCGGCCCCCAGCAGGGCGGCGATGACGACGTCCCGACCTGTTTTGAGCTGACCGTCCACCTGCACCACCACGCGCTCACGCAGCCCGTTCAGTCGCAGCGTCTGTTGCGCCTCGGCCAGGCCGAGCTCCCACGGGGCGCCAGCATGTTTCAGGGAGTTCAGCGGCGAGGCCCCCGTTCCGCCGTCGTGCCCTGAAATGAGGACGACGTCGGCGCGTGCCTTGGTCACCCCGGCGGCCACGGTGCCAATACCAATGCCCGAGACCAGTTTGACGTGGATCCTGGCCCGCGGATTGGCCCGTTTGGCGTCGTGAATCAGCTGCGCGAGGTCTTCGATGGAGTAGATGTCGTGGTGTGGTGGAGGGGATATCAGGCCCACCCCCGGAGTGGAATGCCGGGTCCGGGCAATCCACGGGTACACTTTCTGGCTCATCAGCTGTCCGCCCTCACCGGGTTTCGCGCCCTGGGCCATCTTGATCTGGATATCCTCCGCCTGCGTCAGGTACAGGCTGGTTACCCCGAAACGACCCGAAGCGATCTGCTTCACCGCCGAACGCCGTTCGGGATCCAGCAGCCGGTCGATATCTTCGCCCCCCTCACCGGTGTTGGATTTGCCGCCGAGCCGGTTCATCGCGATCGCCAGCGTCTCATGGGCTTCCTGTGAGATGGAGCCGTAGCTCATCGCCCCGGTAGCGAAACGCTTGACGATCTCCGACACGGGTTCCACGTCGTCGATCGGGACAGGTCGCCGGTCCCCGGTTTTGAACCGCAGCAGGCCGCGCAGGGTCATCAGCTCCCGCGACTGGTCGTCTATGCCCCGGGTATAGGCCTTGAAGATGTCGTAACGGCGCTCCCGGGTGGAATGTTGCAGCCGGAACACTGTTTCGGGATTGAACAGGTGGGGCGGACCGCCGCGACGGTATTGGTATTCGCCGCCGGTCTGCAATCGCTTATGGGGTTCCTCGACGCCGTCGGGCGGGTAGGCGAAGGCATGCCGGGACGCCGTTTCGGCGGCGATGACGTCCAGGCCGACACCGCCCAACGGGGAATGCGTGCCAGTGAAGTACTGGTCAATGAACTGGGCGGAGAGCCCGAGCGCATCGAAGGTCTGGGCGCCGCAGTAAGAGGCCACCGTCGAGATGCCCATCTTGGACATGATCTTCAGCACCCCCTTGCCCAGCGCCTTGATCAGGTGGTGGTGGGCGGTCGCAACCGTCACGTCGCCCAGATGGCCGGCGTCGGACATCTCCTCCACGGTCTCCAAGGCCAGATACGGGTTGATGGCCGAGGCCCCGAAACCGATCAGCACGGCCACATGATGGACCTCGCGGACGTCGCCGGCCTCGATCACCAGTGATGTCTTGGTGCGGTTCGCGCTGCGCAGCAGGTGGTGGTGCACCGCCGAGGTCAGCAGCAGGGAGGGGATCGGAGCCCACTGGGAGTTGGAGTCCCGGTCCGAGAGCACCACGTACTTCACCCCGCGGTTGAGTCCTGCGGACACTTGCTCGCAAATCTCCTGCAACCGGTTTTTCAGTTCGCCCGCTCCCCCGCCGACCCGGTACAGGCCGCGCACCTTCAACGAGGACTTCACCCCGGTTTCATCGCGGATATTGGCGATCTTGGCCAGCTCGTCGTTGGTGATGACCGGGAAATCCAAGGACACGTGGCGGGTTCCCACCTGCGCCGGATCCAGCAAGTTGCCGTCGGGGCCGATCGAGGTGGTCATGCTGGTCACCACTTCTTCCCGGATCGAATCCAACGGCGGGTTGGTGACCTGGGCGAAGGACTGCACAAAATAGTCGAACAGCAGCCTCGGGCGCTCGGAGAGGACGGCGATCGGGGTATCGCTGCCCATCGCGCCCAGCGGTTCGGCGCCGTTGCGGGCCATCGGCGCCAGGAGGATGCGTTTTTCCTCTTCGGTGTAGCCGAAGGTGCGCTGACGCAATTGGACCGAGGCAGGGTTATGCGAAACGTGTTCGCGGTCGGGCAGCTCATCCAGGGACATCAGGTTCTCCCCCACCCATTCACGCCACGGCTGGGCGGCGGCGACGTCCGCCTTGATTTCCTCGTCTTCGATGATCCGCCCGGCCTCGGTGTCGATCAGGAACATCCTGCCCGGGGCGACGCGCCCCTTGCGCACGATCCGATCCTCGGGAAAGTCCAGCACGCCGACCTCGGAGGCCAACACGACCAAGCCCTCGTCGCTGACCCAGTAGCGGGCCGGGCGCAGGCCATTGCGGTCCAGCACGGCGCCGACCAGACTTCCATCGGTGAAGGCGACCGCCGCCGGTCCGTCCCACGGTTCCATGAGCATGGAGTGATACTGGTAGAAAGCCCGCAGGTCCGCGCCCATCTCGGTGTGGTTTTCCCACGCTTCAGGAATCATCATCATGATGGCTTGGGTGACGGGCCGACCCGAGAGCATCAGCAGTTCGGCCACCTCGTCGAAAGAGGCCGAATCGGAGGCCCCCGGCGTGCAGATCGGGAACAGGTCATCCGGGTCCTCCCCCAACAGGGGCGAGGCGAGCTGGGACTGGCGGGCCCGCATCCAGTTGCGGTTCCCGCGCACCGTGTTGATCTCGCCATTATGGGCGATGGCGCGGAACGGCTGGGCTAGCGGCCAGGACGGGAACGTGTTGGTGGAGAACCGCGAATGGACGATGGCCAGCACGCTGGTAAAGCGCGGGTCCGACAGATCCGGGTAGAACGGTTCGAGTTGTGCGGTGGTCAGCATCCCCTTGTAGACCAGGGTGCGCGAGGAAAGCGAGGGGAAGTAGACTCCATATTTGTTTTGCGCACGTTTGCGCAGACGGAAGGTGCGGCCATCCAGCCGCAGCGGATCGCAGGCCTCGCCCGGGTCGGCTTCGACGATGAAGAGCTGGACCATTCGGGGCATGCACGAGCGGGCCAGGGCCCCGATCAAGGACGTCACTGTCGGAACCGTGCGCCAGCCCAGGACCTGCAGGTCCTCTCCGACCGCCAGTTCCTCGATCCCGGCCCGGGCCGCGGCTTCGCCGGCGTCGTCATCGGGGAGGAAGGCCATTCCGGCGGCGTAGCGGCCGGGGGCGGGCAGCTCGAAGTCGACGACTTCCCGGAAGAATTCATCGGGCAGCTGGGTGAGAATTCCGGCTCCGTCTCCAGATCCCTCGTCGGCGCCGACGGCGCCGCGGTGTTCGAGGTTACGCAGGGCTCGAAGTGCGTTGTCCACGATCTGATGTGTGGGTTTTCCGTGCAGATTGGCGACCATCGCCAGGCCGCAGGCGTCTTTTTCCTGGTCGGGCTGGTACAGGCCCTGGGCCCGGGGTAGAACCGAGAAGCGGGTGAAGGGCGAGGACGCGTCCTCGCCCCGGCCTCGGGGGGGCATTTTGCTGGTCTCCGGTCGGGTTCATGGGGTTCCTCTCGTGCCGACTCGGCGGGACCCGCCATCAACACGACAGGCCTTACCGCAGGTACAGGTGTTCGAAGGACGGTGTACCGGGGGTGAGGGGCATCAGGGCCTTCGACCGAGCGTCGCAGAAAACCTGGGGATCCGGTTCGGCGTCGTATCGGTGGCTCACATCATCGTGAAGTGTGGCCGCGTCGACTCGTGGTGACGGTGAGGCTGCATCCGCATCTTCTCCGCGAACGGGTGCTGGCCCGTCGGAGGAAAACCGTTTTTTTAGAGTAGCAGTAGTTTGGCTGACGGAGGAGGGGCCGACTGATTTTTTTGCGTAGGGCGCGTCCGGCCTCGGGAAGGCCGGGGCGCGGGACGACAGCTGGGCTCCGCCGTCGTCCCGCTCGTCAGGAACCCGCAGAAGCGGTGCGTCCACTCAATTCGGCGGCCAGCGCGGCCACGGCTTTGACCCCACCGTCGCGCAGGGCGGCTACCAGAGCGGTGCCGACGATGACGCCGTCTGCGTAGGCACCTATTTCACGGACGTGCTCGGCTTTGGAGACCCCGAGTCCGACGCAAGCCCGTGGCGCTCCCGCCTCGTGCGCGGCATCAACGACGGCCTGGGCGGCGGAGGAGACCGAAGTCCGGGCTCCGGTGACCCCCATGATCGATACGCAGTAGACGAAGCCGCGACTGGCTTCCACCGTGGCGCGCATGCGTTCGGGGGTGGAACTCGGGGCAACGAGGAAGACCCGGTCGAGACCGTATTGATCGGAGGCCTCGAACCATTCGGAGGCTTCGTCGGGCACGAGGTCAGGGGTGATCAGTCCCGCACCACCTGCTTCTGCCAGGCGACGAGAGAACTCGTCAACACCGAGGCGTAGTACCGGGTTCCAATAGGTCATGACCATCACCGCGGCATCGCAACGCTCGGTAATACCGCGGACGATGTCGAAGACCTGGGCGACGCGGAATCCCTGGGCCAGCGATTGCACGGTGGCTGCCTGGATGACCGCCCCGTCCATGACCGGATCAGAGTAGGGGATGCCCACCTCGATGATGTCGGCGCCGTTTTCGGCGACGGCTACCGCTGCGTCGATGGTGGTCTGGATATCGGGGAAGCCGGCGGGCAGGTAGGCAATCAGTGCCGGACGGCCCTGGCTGCGGGCCCGCTCAATGGCTGCTTCTGAAGTCATACGGGTCATTTTTCTGCCCCTTCGTCCGTGTCGATGAGGTGGAACCATTCGGCAGCGGTCCCCACATCCTTATCACCGCGGCCCGAAAGGTTCACGATGATCGTCTTCTCCTGCGGATCCGCCGCCGTTTCGGCAAGCTTCCGGCCGACGCGCAAGGCCCCGGCCAGGGCATGTGCCGATTCGATCGCGGGGATGATGCCTTCGGTCCGCGAGAGCAGGCTGAAGGCATCCATGGCCTCGGTATCGGTGACCGGTTCGTAGGTGACCCGGCCGATGTCATGCAGGTAGGAGTGTTCCGGGCCGACGCCGGGGTAGTCCAGTCCCGCCGAGATCGAGTGCGATTCGATGGTCTGGCCGTCCTCGTCCTGCATGAGGTAGCTGCGGGCTCCGTGCAACACGCCCGGACGCCCCAAGGTGATGGTGGCCGCATGGCGGTCGGTGTCGACGCCATCGCCTCCCGCTTCAAAGCCATAGATCGCCACGGAGGGGTCGTCGAGGAATCCGTGGAAGATCCCGATGGCATTGGAGCCGCCCCCGATGCAGGCGCAGACGGCATCGGGCAGCCGGCCGGTCTGGGCGATGATCTGTTCGCGGGCCTCCTCGCCGATGACCTCGTGGAAGTAGCGGACCATGGCCGGGAACGGGTGGGCCCCGGCAGCTGTTCCCAACAGGTAGTGGGTGTTGTCGACGTTGGCGACCCAATCCCTCAGGGCCTCGTTGATCGCGTCCTTCAGCGTCTGGGAACCGGCGGTCACCGGTACCACCTCGGCGCCCAGCAGACGCATCCGTGCCACGTTCAGGGATTGCCGACGGGTGTCCTCGGCCCCCATGTACACCACGCATTCCATGCCCATGAGGGCGGCGGCGGTGGCACTGGCGACCCCGTGCTGACCGGCCCCGGTTTCGGCGATGATGCGGGTCTTGCCCATCCGCTTGGCCAGGAGCGCCTGGCCGATGACGTTGTTGATCTTATGGCTACCGGTGTGGTTCAGGTCCTCACGTTTGAGGAAGACCCGCACACCCCCGGCGTGTTCGGAGAAGCGCTTGGCCTCGGTCAGCAACGAGGGACGTCCGGAGTAGTTGCGGTTCAACTCGGTGACTTCGTCGATGAACTCCGGGTCGGCCTTCGCCTTCTCGAACGTATCGTTCAGTTCGTCCAGGGCCGCGATCAGCGACTCGGGCATCCAACGGCCGCCGAAATCACCGAAGTACGGGCCCGGGGCGTGGCGCAGGCTCCTGCCCTCGGCCAGGAAGGCATCGGCGGGGTGCTCCGCGGAAGCCGCGGGATCTTCTGGGGTCTGGCTCATGCGTGGCCTTCCTTCGTTCAGGCGTGGTGAGGGCTGTCCGGGGTGGGTCAGCGTCCACGCGGGGGCTTGGCCGCGCTGCCGACCTCGATGAACGAGCGCAGGGCGGTGAGTGGGTCGTTGTCCTTGACCAGTGCCTCGCCGACCAGCACCGCATCCGCCCCGTGGGAGCCGTAGAGCGCGACGTCCTCGCGGCCACGGATCCCCGATTCGGCGACGATGACCACCGAGTCCGGGATGTCCCCGGAGAGCCGGGCGAACGTTTCCCGGTCCACGTCGAGGGTCTTGAGGTTGCGGACGTTGACACCGATGATGCGGGCGCCGACGCGCACGGCCCGCTCGACTTCCTCGGCGGTATGCGTCTCCACCAGGGCGTTCATGCCCAGGTCGTGGGTCAGGTCGAGGAAGCTGCCCAGTTCCTCGTCGTCCAGGGCGGCAACGATCAGCAGGACCAGATCGGCGCCGTGGGCGCGGGCCTCGTGGATCTGGTAGGCATCGACGGTGAAGTCCTTGCGCAGAAGGGGGGTGTCCACGGCGGCCCGGACGGCATCGAAATCGGCCAGGGACCCGCCGAAACGGCGTTGTTCGGTGAGCACCGAAATCACCGATGCTCCCCCATCGCGGTACTGACGGGCCAGAACGGCCGGTTCGGGGATATCGGCCAGCGCCCCCTTGGAGGGGCTGCGCCGTTTGACCTCGGAGATCACATGGAGCACCTGATCGCGTCGGGAGGGATCGACGTGGCCCCCCAGGGCGGCGAGGGCGTCGCGGGCTGGCGGTGCCGCCTGGGCACGGGCCCTGATGGCGGCGTCGCCGACCCGCAACCTTCGATCGTGCAGGTCCTCGCGAACTCCGGAAATGATGTCCTCGAGAACACTCACGACTAGTGTCCGTCGTTGTTGGACCGGTGTCCGCCGACGCCGAACCCGATGATGCGCATGACCAAGCCGGCGATCAGGCCCAAGATGATGATGGCGACGCCGATGTAGACACCGACCTCGGCGTAGAGTGCGAAGGAGATGCTGCCGATCAGGAAGCCGATGAAGATGATTCCGACGCCCGTCCAGGCGGCGATGCTGTTTCCGTGTCCCACGGGCTCGGTGAGAACCGGGTCCGGGCCGTGTTCTGTCTGGACGGTCGTGTTGCTTGCCATGATCTGATCTACTCCTCAGTGCCTCAAGTATCCCCGGTCTCATTCGGGGCCAAACTGTGTTCCATTCTGCCATTCTTTTGGCTGCGATGAGGCCATGTTGCCCCACGCGTACCCGGGTGTGGCTAACCCGTGGGGTCCTCGCCCCGGGTCAGGCTGTCCCAACCGTCGATTTCGTCCATCGACTCCTCGTCCTCGGGCTGTTCCTCGGACGAGGTCGGAGCCCCGCTCCCGGGGCGCTGCGCCGTGGCCGGGGCCGCGTCCCCGGCGACCGTGTCCGCAACCGGGGTGGCAACGGCCTGCGTGGCCGGTGCGGGAGTGTATTTCCGGCTCGTCTTCCACCGGTGCCCGGCCACGGCCAACCACACGGCGGTGGCCATGATCCAGACTCCGATGACCACCGTCAGCCACGGCCAGAACGTCAATTGGTAGTCACCGTTGACCCTCAGCGTCCCTGCGGCCGCGCCCACCGTCGAAACGGAGGCGGCGACCGGGTCGGAGAGGGCGCTGATCGCCGAAGCGGCGATCCCCAACCCCGAGAGGAGGATCAATACGGCGATGATCCATCGGGCCATCCGTCCGGCGATCGCCGCGGCGACCGAACCTGCCAGCACGACCACGGCCAGAGCCGCCACTGCCGTTGCGGCATCATCACCGGAGACATCGAAGGGCTGTACGTTGATGGCGCCGCTGGATGGAATGACCCGGACCCAGGTCCGGGTGCTCATCGCCAGGGCGGCAATGGCCCCGATGACGCCGGCGGAGACGACCATGCGTTTGGACATCCAGCGTCCGATCACCTTTCGTTCAGGGTCCTGGTCGCTGGTTGGGGTGTTGGTCTGGCTCATGCGTCCTCCTCGGGGACAGCCGGCTGCAGGGTCCGGGCGGCCCAGACGGCCCGAAGCGGTGCCGCCGCCTTGTTGATGCTTTCCAACGACTCGCCATCCGGGTCGGAATCGGCGACGATCCCGCCACCGGCCTGGACGTAGGCCCTTCCGTCCTTCAACAGGGCCGAGCGGATCGCGATGGCCAGGTCCATGTCCCCGGCGAAATCCAGGTAGCCCACGACGCCGCCATAGACGCCTCGGCGGTGGGGTTCGAACTCGTCGAGCAGTCGAAGGGCCCGGGGTTTCGGAGCCCCGGACAGCGTGCCTGCGGGGAAGGTGGCCGCCAACACGTCATAGGCGGTGGCCTGTGGTTCCAGGCGTCCGACGACGTTGGAAACCAGGTGCATGATGTGGCTGAAACGCTCGACCTCCATGAACTGGGTGACCTCGACGCTCCCGGGCTCGCAGACCTTCGAGAGGTCATTGCGGCTCAGATCCACCAACATGAGGTGCTCGGCACGCTCCTTCTCATCGGAGAGCAGGTCCTTCTCATGGAGGGCGTCGTCTTCGTAGGTCTCCCCGCGGGGCCGTGAGCCGGCGATGGGGTGGGTGACGACGTGACGTTCGTTGACGGTGACCAGCGCCTCCGGCGAGGATCCGACCACCGCGTAGGTATCGCCGTCGGCATCCTCGAGGTTGTAGAGGTACATGTACGGGCTCGGGTTGGTGGTGCGCAGGATCCGGTATACATCCAGCGGGTCAGCGGCGCAGTCGAGTTCGAACCGTCGGGAGACCACCACCTGGAAGACCTCCCCATCGACGATTGCTTCCTTCCCGCGCAGGATGGCCTGGCGGTAGCCGTCTTCATCCCAGCTTTCGGTGACTGCCGCCATGAGCTCGGCGGTGGGGATCCGGTTCCCGGAGAAGACGGTCGCCGATCCCGGCGCGGTGTCGGTCAAGTTCCCGAGCATGACGTGCAGCCGGGACACGGCGTCGGCGTAGGCTTCATCGACCCCCGTGTCGGCCCCGTCCTGGTTGATCGCATTGGCGATGAGGGTGAGCGTGGAGTCGCGGTTGTCCAGAACTGCCATATCCGCCACGAGGTTCATCGCCAGCTCCGGCAGGCCCAGGTCATCGGGTGGGGGGTCGGGCAGCTTCTCCCAATGGCGCACGCTGTCCCACCCGATGAAACCGACCATTCCCGAGGTGAACGGGGGCAGTCCGTCGAGGGGTTCGGTGCGCAACCGGGCCACCGTATCCCGCAGGACCTCCACCGGGGTCCCCTCGGTCGGGACCCCGGCCGGAGGGGTCCCGATCCAGTGGGCCTGGCCCCCACGGGTGGTCAACGTCGCCGAGGAACCGCATCCGATGAAGGAATAGCGGCTCCAGACACCCCCCGCTGCGGCGCTTTCCAGCAGGAAGGTGCCCGGCCGGCCGCCCGCGAGTCGTTCGTAGACGGCGATGGGCGTGACGGTATCGGCCAGGACGCGCAGGTTCACCGGGATGACGCTGCGACCCCGCGCCAGTTCACGGAATTCCTCGAGAGTGGGGGAAACAACCCCGAATTCATGCATGCTGTACTGGATTTCCTTGCGTCGTTGGAAGCTTCATACGTTGGCCGCGGACGGTCCTTCGACGGCGGGAAGGGCCCGGCCGTCGAAACAAGTCCGCGTTCCGGTATGGCAGGCGGCCCCGATCTGATGGACCTGGACCAGCAGCGCATCCCCGTCGCAATCGCGGGCTACCGAGCGCACCAGTTGCTGGTGCCCCGAGGTGTCGCCCTTGCGCCAGTAGCTCTGGCGTGATCGGGACCAGAAGGTGACCCGCCCGCTCGTCAGGGTCCGGCGCAGGGCCTCGTCGTCCATCCATCCGAGCATCAGCACCTCGGCGGTGTCGTGTTGTTGGATGATGGCGGCCACCAGGCCGTCGGCGTCTCGTTTGAGGCCCGCAGCGATCTCGGGATCGAGTGCGGGATCCGGACTCCGGGGGGCTGGGTTCTGCGGCATCGCCTCCAGTCTACTGGCCGTGGACTCGCGCCACGCAGTCGGTGACTCGGGTACCGGGCCGTAGGCCCCGGAACGTGCTAGCTTCGGGGTAATGCGATACGTACACCCGTCCCGTGAAGTCCTCGCCGAAGTCCTGCTGGCAGCCGGCCCGGACGAGGCGACGTTGTGCGCCGGTTGGAAGACACGACACCTGGCGGCACATCTGGTTCTGCGCGAACACAGCCTTTGGGCTGCGGGCATCGCCATCGGGGCGTTTCGTGCCCCCATGGAACGCCGATTGCAGCAGGCGGCCCGTCGGGCCGAGGATCCCGGACATTATGCGGAGTTGGTGGACCGGTTCCGCCGAGGCCCCTCCGCGCTGTCTCCGTTGGCCCTTCCGTCCGTGGGCCATGCCGCGAACCTCATCGAATTCTTCGTCCATGCCGAGGACGTCCGCCGGGCCATGGATCGGTGGGCCCCGCGTGTGCTGGACACCGATTACGCGGATGTCCTGTGGGAGTCCCTGATCCGTCAGGCGGCGGTCTTCTACCGGGGCACCGACGTGGGCATCATCCTGCGCCGGCCGGAGGGACAACGCCACGTCGTCCGCAAGGCGTCCACCTCCGTGGCCATCACCGGGGACCCCGGAGAGCTGCTGATGCATGCCATCGGACGACGCGAACACGCGTTGGTGACCTTCGAAGGGTCCCCCGACGCGCTGGCCCTCTTCTCCAGCTCCGAACAGTAGCTTCTAGGATTCTTCCAGGATCCTGGCCAGGACGGCCGCCTGGCTATGGTCGATGTCCTTGGTGGCGGACAACAGCGTGAGCCGTTTGCCGCGCACGCTGTCCTTCAGCTTTTCGAGTGCGGCCCGGCCTTCGTCGGAATCGAGTTCGGAACGGTATTTCCTGGCGAACTCCTCGAACTTCTCCGGATCGTGCCCATACCATTTGCGTAGTTCCGTCGACGGGGCCACGTCCTTGTTCCAATCGTCGAGCGCGGCATCCGCCTTCTTCACCCCCCGCGGCCAGATCCGGTCCACCAGGACCCTGGTGCCGTCGTTGTGGCCGGGCTCCTCCTGGACTCTTCGGACCCACACATTCAGTGGCATTGCCCCTCCTCGGATGGCTTTTCTCGGAGCATACCCCGGCTGGGCCCCGAGGTGAACGCCCCTAATCAGTCCCGCTCCCCGGCGTCTGGTTCCCACCAATCGAGTACCCGCAGGCCGGACCAGGTCAACCATTTCGACGGTTCACCGGGCGGCACATCGACGTCGAACCACGTGGCGCCGAGCAGCCGCGCCGCCTGGCGCCACGTCGCGTCTGCCGTCCGGGCGGCACGGACCACCTCGATTGCGTCGGCCAGCCGGGGATCCGGCGCGGTGCCTTCCAGCAGTGCCACCTCCCGGAAATGTTCCAGTGCGGCAAGGGCGCTGTACCGGTGGCGGCTCGGATGGAGGAACTCGGAGACGAAATCCCCGATGGGTTCCCCGGTCGTGGCCCGGTAGAGAAGTCGTCGTTCCAGCAGGTACTCCTCGCCCCCGTGGCGGGCGGCCCGCAGCGAGGTGTCGCCCGTCAGCTGCTCGTGGGCGAGCAGGCCGCGCACGGCGTTGAGCGTCGAGTGCACGGACGATCGAATCGAGTTCCCTTCTTCTGCTTCACAATTCCAGCCACCATCGGCCAGCCGGTAGGCAGGAAACCACTCGATGAGTCATGAGACATCAGCCCCGAGCCACGCGCCGTTTGCCAGTGTGAACGAATTGATGCAGACATCGACCTCGCCGCCCCAATAGGGCAGGTCGTCATATTCCCAGGTGCTGTTCCTGTCGAGTTTTTCGGCGGTTCCTGCCAACACGCCGGCCTCCAGCCCCCAGTCGCGCAGGTCCTTCAGCGCCCAGGTGGTCGCCGTCCAGGGCTGTCCCGGTTCCCTGGCCTCGGCACTGCCCAAGAACCCTGCAGGAAAGTAGGCTCCCCCGGCCCATTGGCCATCCGGGTCCTGCTTCGAGAGCAGGCGGGCACCGTAACCCGCGGTGGCGATCCGTGATCGCGTTTCCTTCCACACCGCCGGATGCGCGCCGGCAACATCCCTCTGGACCTGCCAACGCAAGGCAGGATCCGAGTCCAGAAGCCAGTCGAGCATCTCCGGTCCGGTTGCCATTCCTGCAGGTTACCGCCGGGGCCGCCGCGGGGAAAGGGGGATCCGCGGCCATCCTGCGGTCACTGCTGCCCCGATGCCCCGGCCGGGTTCCACATCCATGGGGAGGCCAGATGGAGGACATCGCGGATCCGCTGCCCTACCGCGGTGGAATGCCGGACACGAACCCCCCGGCCCTGGTACGACATTTCTTCGTCCGTCAGCAGCTGGACCACGCGGAGCGTCCGGATCGAGTTGGAGACGAAGGCGGGCACGGGCCCGGAGTCGGCCCGCAGGAATGCTTCTTCGAGGGGATCCAGCCAGGAGAGGGCATCGTCCGGGGTGAGACGCGGATTCGCCAGGGTGATGGCCAAGGCATACCCCCGCCGGTCGTCCTCCTGGTCGCGCCAGATCCCCGGGCCCTGGTGCAGCATCCTCAGGGCCGCCAGGTCAAGGGCGGGCCGCGGTGATTCCCGGGCCATCCATCCGAAGGCACCGAGCACGTCCGCCCCGTGGGCCACGGCATGGAGCCACCCGCGGACGTCGTCGTATCCGGTGGTTTCTTCTTCGGTGGCGTACCAGGTCGCGAAATCGTCGAACCACCCGGGTTCAGCAGCGTCGTGGAGGATGAGTGGGATCAGCACCAAGGCGGCGAAGCTCCGCACTTCCACGCGAGGGTCGGCCAGTCGTTGCACCGCGGTCGAGCCGACCCGCCTGCGTTGTGCCGGAGAAACAGCCGGCGAATCCAGTATTTCGTAGAGCCTGCCCAGCGACTCCCCGTCCCTGATGAGGGGGTCCGGCGAGCTGAGGTCGTCGAGGAGCCCGGCGATCTCCGCCTCGTAAATATTTCCGTTCGGCTGGGACATTCCCTGAAACTAACACGCAGCCGTCCCATGGCACAGCCTGGATGCTGGTGGCCAGGAGGACCCGTTTCGATTCCAGGAATTACCCCTTGTGTTATATAACCAAATGCACAATGTTCGATGAGTGGATGTCTTTCAGGTGTTGGCCGACCCGGTCCGTCGTCGCATCGTCGAGCTGCTCGGCGGTGGTGAACGGCCCGCGGGAGAAATCGCCCAGGCGTTGCACGTCGAGTTCGGGATCAGCCAACCGGCGACATCGCGCCACCTCCGCCTATTGCGTGAATCCGGGGTGGCGGTGTGCACCAACCACGGCGCCCAGCGCCGATATCACTTGGATCGGGCCACCTTGGATGTCGTCGCCACCTGGCTTCAGGACGTGCGCAGCTTCTGGCACCAACGCCTGGACGCCCTGGACACGGAACTATTCCGGGGAAGACCCGCAAACGCAGTGGACGAGCTCATCGAGGAGGACATCTCATGACCACGGATTCCGAAGGTGACATCGATGCGGAGAACCGCAGCGTACGATTCGTCCGCCACTATGCCTTGGGCCGGGAAGACCTCTGGCAGGCCTTCACCGACCCCCAACGGCTGGCCCGGTGGCTGGGCGCCGTGACCGGTGATATGCGGGAGCACGGCCGATACGGTCTTGACTTCGGAGACGGCGAGACCACGTCCGGCCGGATCACCACCTGCCGCGAACCCGACCAGCTCACGGCCACTTGGGAATCCCCCGGTGAGGGGACCACGCAGGTGGACGTCCACCGCTCCGATACCGGCACCGACACCCGGGTGGTCTTGACCCACGCTTCACTACGCCCGGAAGACCTGCCTGGGTATGCGGCGGGCTGGCACACGCATCTGGACCACCTCGATACGGACCTGAACGGCCATCGGGCGTCCGGATGGTCCGAAAGGTACAACGAGTTGTTGCCCCGGAACACCAGTCATGGGCCGGGTGTCCCGGCCACTGGCCAAGGATCGTGGGCGAAGGATGCCCCCTCGCTCCCGCCACCGACGACATGACCGCCGCCGGCAGGGGGCGCCGTGGTGCTGAAGAAGCCTAGAGGGCGCGGGTGCGGTAATGATAGGTGGATGCGGTGCTGAAGCCCAAGGCGTTGTAGAGCACGATGGCCCCCACATTGGACTCCCGGACCTGCAGCCAGACACCGTCCAGTTCACGGCGGTAGGCCTCATGCAGGACGGCTTCCATCACCAGCCGCGAATACCCCCGGCGCCTGGCTTCGGGGCGCGTGGTGACACAGTAGATGCCGCCGTGGTTCTCCACGATGGCCAACCGGGCGATCGATTCGATGCGTCCGTCCACCCGCAACGAGATGTAGGTCGCCGGCACCCCTGTGAGGATGCGGCGGGATACCGCCCGGTCGTCCTCGGCGGCGGGGCCGTCCTGGTACCAGAACAGCTCCAGCCAGTCCTGCGGGGGTTCGTCGGTGAATTCCAGGCGTACGTCGGGGACGATCTCGGCGAAACGGTCCAGTTCCGAGCCGTCCATGACCTGGACCAGGGTCGGCGTGCCCACGGTATAGCCGCGGGCCGCCAGATAGGCATCCAGATCGGCGGGCTGGGCCGACGGGGAGATCTGGAAGGTCGAGTTCAGCCAGCGCGCGGCACTGCGCGTCTCGACCTCCTCGAGAGCGGCATCGAGGTCATTGGGTGCGGCAACCGGGAGCACGGAATTGGCGCGCTGGCTGATGCCGGCGGAAAAACGCAGGGTCCACCCTCCGACGGCGCTCTTTTCAAGAGCCGGCCAGGCGGCATCCATCAGCCGGTCTAGCTCTTCTGGTTCAGCGAACAGGATAACCTGCCTCCTTGATGGCTTGTTTGACCTGGGCGATCATATCGACCGGGCCGAAATGGAAGATCGACGCCGCCAGCACCGCATCGGCTCCGGCGGCCACTGCCGGCGGGAAATCCGCGGGTGCCCCGGCACCGCCGGAGGCGATGAGCGGCACGTTGACCGCCGCGCGGACGGCGGAGATCATTTCGAGGTCGAATCCGTTCTTGGTCCCGTCGGCGTCGATCGAGTTCAACAGGATCTCACCCACCCCGCCGTCGGCCGCCTCACGGGCCCAGTCCACGGCGTCGATCCCGGTACCGGTCCGCCCCCCATGGGTGGTGACTTCGAAACCAGAGGGCAGCGAGGGGTCGCTGCTGCGCTTGGCGTCGACCGAGAGGACCAGGACCTGGGAGCCGAATCGCTCGGTGATCTCCCGGATCACCTCCGGACGCTTCACGGCCGCCGTGTTGATCGACGCCTTGTCGGCCCCGGCGCGCAGCAGGCGGTCGACATCCTCGACCGAGCGGACCCCGCCGCCGACGGTCAACGGGATGAAGACCTCTTCGGCGGTGGTGCGTACGACGTCGAACGTGGTTTCCCGGTCCCCGGAGGTGGCGGTCACATCCAGGAACGTCAGTTCATCGGCTCCTGCTGCGTTGTAACGCTGGGCCAGTTCCACGGGATCCCCGGCATCGCGCAGGCCCTCGAAGTTCACGCCCTTGACGACACGTCCTGCATCGACATCGAGGCAGGGGATGACACGGATGGCTACAGTCACGGGTGGATCCCCTAAATACGGATGGCGTGGATGTTGGTCACGAGGATGGCGCGGGCGCCCAGCTCATAGAGTTCGTCCATGATGTTGTTGGCCTGGGCCTGTTTCACCATCGAACGCACCGCCACCCAGTCGCCGTCGTGCAGCGGGGAGACCGTGGGTGATTCCAGGCCCGGAGTCAAGGCGCACGCCCGGGAGACGAGGTCCTTGCGGATGTCGTAGTCGAGCATCGCGTAGCGGCGGGCCACCAGGACGCCCTGCAGTCGGCGGGTGAGGATCTCCAACCCGTGGGGGTGTTCGCCGGTCCGTCCGATGAGCACGGCCTCGGACTCCAGGATGGCTTCGCCGAAGGTCTCCATGCCGGCCGCGCGCAGGGTGCTGCCCGTTTCCACGACGTCGGCGATGGCGTCGGCGACACCGAGTCGTACCGAGGATTCCACGGCGCCGTCCAGACGGACCACGGCCGCGTCGATCCCCCGTTCCTCGAGGTAGCTCTTCAGCAACACGTCGTAGCTGGTCGCCACGCGCTTGCCTTCGAGCTGTTCGACGGATGAGAAGTCCCCGACGGGTCCTGCGAAGCGGAAGGTCGAGGCGCCGAGTCCCAGCGGAAGGAGTTCCTCGGCATCTCCGTTGACCCCGGCATCGACGAACAGATCACGGCCGGTGATGCCCACGTCGAGGATGCCGCGTCCGACGTAGACGGCGATGTCCCGGGGACGGAGATAGAAGAATTCGATGTCATTGTCCGGATCGACCATGACCAGTTCGCGGTTGTCGCGGCGCTGGCGGTACCCGGATTCGTTGAGCATGGCGGTGGCGGCCTCCGAGAGGGCGCCTTTATTCGGTACGGCTACTCGCAACATGGCGGTGCTCTTTTCTGTGCTGGTTTTCGGTGGTCTGGGCTCCCTGGGCCGCCGACCCCGCCGAGTGCGGGGTCGGGCGGCTAGAGATGCTTGTAGACGTCTTCCAGCGACAGTCCCTTGGCCAGCATCATGACCTGCAGGTGGTACAGCAGCTGCGAGATCTCCTCGGCTGCTTCCTCGTCGGTCTCGTATTCGGCGGCCATCCAGACTTCGGCTGCTTCTTCCACGATCTTCTTGCCGATGCCGTGGACACCCGAATCCAGCTCCGTGATGGTGCGGGAACCCGAGGGTCGGGTTTGTGCCTTTTCGGCCAGTTCGGCAAAGAGGGTGTCAAAGGTTTTCACCCTTCAAGCCTAGCCGTTGGCGAAGCGCCGCCCCGACTCCGACGTTTCAATGTGACGAAACCGACGGTGCGGGGCGGCGCCGGGAACACTATTCCGCGGACAGTGCCAGGGCAGTCAACAGCGCCGCCGACATGGCTTCATGTCCCTTGTCCTCCACCGAACCGGCCAGCCCGGCACGGTCCAGGGCCTGCTGCTCCGTATCGCAAGTCAGCACGCCGAAGCCCACCGGGACGCCGGTCCTGATCGAGACCTCGGTCAATCCCGCCGTCGCCCCCTGGCAGACGAATTCGAAATGCGGTGTCCCCCCGCGGATGACCACGCCCAGGGCCACGACGACGTCGTAGTCCGGTGCGAGCCGGGCTGCGGCGACGGGCAGCTCGAAGGTGCCCGGGACCCGGACGAGGCGGGGCTCTGGAAGGCCTGCCTCGTTCGCGGCCCGCAACGCGCCGTCGACGAGTCCGTCCATGACCTGCTGGTGCCAGCTGGCGGCAACGACCACCGCACGCAGTCCGGCTTTTCCTGCTGCCTTCAGTTCATCGGCTCCGGTATCCGGTGCTCCGTGTCCGCTCATCAGTGGTGCTCCTTCGTGGTGGGTGTGCTGGGTTGCGAGGGATCCGTCGAGGCGAAGGCCTCGGCCAGGATGCGGTGGGACATGCGTTCGCGTTTGGTCTGCAGGTACCGGGTGTTCTCCGGGCGGGCGACGATGGTGCTGGGGATCAATTCCACGACGTCGACCCCCGATTCCCGCAGCCATTGGGCCTTCAACGGATTGTTCGTGATCAGTCTGATCCGGTCCAGGTCCAGGCTGTGCAGGATCGCCGCAGCCGCGTCGTACCGACGGGCGTCGATGGGAAGTCCCAGCTGTTCATTGGCCTGGACCGTGTCGGCGCCACCGTCCTGCAGCGAATAGGCGCGGATCTTATTGGCCAACCCGATCCCCCGGCCCTCGTGGCCGCGCAGGTAGATGATGGTTCCCCCGTCCACCGCAATGGCTGCCAGGGCGGCGTTGAGCTGCTCCCCGCAATCACACCGATAGGACCCGAAGACGTCTCCGGTCAGGCATTCCGAGTGCAACCGCACCAGCGGGATCTCGGTGCTGTCATGCTGCGGGGTGGGCGCCGTCAGGGTCAGGTGTTCCAACCCGGTCTGGCGTTCGGTCCAGGCCTGGGCGGCGAAGGTCCCGTGCTCCGTGGGCACGGCGACCACCGGTCCCCCGAGCACCGCGGAGGGGGTGGACGGTTCAGGGGCGGCATCCTGCTGGCTTTCGAGCCGGGCCGCGAGGTCCTCGATGCTGATCAGCGGGATCGAGAATTCATCGGCGAAGACCCGCAAGGCCGGTAGACGCATCATGGACCCGTCGTCGTGGATCAGTTCAGCGATCACTCCCACCGGCTGCACGCCCGCCAGACGGCACAGGTCCACGCTGGCTTCGGTATGTCCACGCCTCACCAGCACACCGCCGTCGACGGCCCGCAGGGGGAACATGTGTCCCGGACGGTTGATCACCGTCCCGTCGCTGGCCGGATCCGCGAGCAGGCGCGCGGTCAGGGCCCGGTCCGCCCCGCTGATGCCGGTGGTGATTCCCGCCGCCGCATCGCAGGAGACCGTGTAGGCGGTGCCCTTGGCGTCCTGGTTGTCCTCGACCATCGGGGGCAACCCCAACTGGTCGGCCCGGTCCCCTGGCAGCGGGACACAGAGCACGCCGGAGGAATACCTGATGGTCCAGCCCAGCAGTTCGGGGGTGGCGAATTCGGCGGCGAAGATGATGTCGCCTTCGTTTTCGCGGTCCTCGTCATCGACCACGACGACGGGGCGTCCGGCAGCCATCGCCGCCACGGCGGCGTCCACCGGGTCCAGCAGGGACTCGCCCTGCTCCCGGGGGCTCATCGCCGGGCTCCTTCGGAGAATGCGGCAAGCCGCTCGGCATATTTGGCCATCACGTCGACCTCCAGATTCACGGTGTCCCCGGGCTGGCGCTGCCCCAGGACGGTTTCCCTCAGCGTGGTCGGGATGACCCCGACCTCGAAATATTGTTCGGCCTCCGCGGCCTCGGAGACGGTGGTGACCGTCAACGAGACCCCGTCCACGGCGATCGAGCCCTTGCGGGCCACATAGCGGGCCAGTTCGCGGTCCAACCCGAATCGCAGGCGCACCCAATTGCCTTCGTCCTCGCGTTCCAGGACGGTTCCGGTGCCGTCGACATGGCCTTGGACGACGTGACCGTCCAGGCGCCCGCCAGCGGGCACGCAGCGTTCGAGGTTGACCTGCTCCCCCACCGCCAGCGTGCCGGTGGTGGTCAGTCGAAGGGATTCGCCCATGACATCCAGGTCCACGGCATCGCCGGTGATGGCCGTGGCCGTCAGGCACACGCCGTTGACGGCCAGGGATCCGCCGAGGCCCAGATCCGAGGCATGCCCCGGGGCGTTGATGCGCAGGATCGCTGCGTCCTGTCCCGGAACCGCGGAAATCTCTTCGACATTCCCTAATCCGGTGATGATGCCCGTGAACATTAGCGGGTCCCTTCGTGCTCGGAGGCCCGGTCTGCGGGCCCTGGTTGTGGTTCAAGATGCAGGACGACGTCGGAGCCCAGCAGTTGGTGGGCCGGCCCACCGGCGTCGTCGAATCGGAAGTGTCCGGCCTCCGCCAGCGTGCCGATCCCCAGATCACCCACGGCATGGCGTCCTGCTCCCAGGAAGATCGGGGCCTGGTACAGCCAGATCTCATCCACGAGATCGGCGGCCAGGAACGCCGTGGCGATCGAGGCGCCGCCCTCGATCATGGCGTGGTCGATGCCCCGTGCGGATAGGGCCGCCAGCACCGCCGCCGGATCGTGGGTGCGGAGCTGGACGTGGTGGTCATCGGCGGCCACCGCTGCCCCGCCGGGCAGTTCGCGGTGGCCCATGATGACACGTAGCGGTTGGCGTGGTGCTGCGGTCCCTGCGGGGGTCCGGGCGGTGAGTCGGGGATCGTCGGCGAAGATCGTTCCCGTTCCGGCGATGATGGCTTCGCTACGGGCCCGGATCAGATGGGAGTGCTCGCGGGAACCGGCACCGGTGATCCACTGGCTGGTTCCGTCGGCGGCGGCGATCCGGCCATCCAGGCTCTGCGCCAGATGCAGGCTCGTGAAGGGCCGGTCGGCGGCCCGGGCGCCAATCCACCGGTGGTTCAGCAAGCGGGCCTCGGCTCCCAATAGCCCCGACACGACGTCGACCCCGGCGTCCGAAAGGATTTCCGCCCCGCCACCGGCCCGTGCGGTGCCATCCGTGGCCGCATGGACGACCCGGCCGATTCCGGTGGCGGCAATGGCCTCGGCGCAGGATCCGGTCCGGCCCCGGTGGGAGCACGGTTCCAGGGTGGCCAGCATCGTCAACCGGGAGGCTTGTTCGGAGGTGACCGGACCCAGCTCGTCCAGGGCCGCGGCTTCGGCGTGGGCGGTGCCCGCCCCGCGGTGCCAGCCGCTGGCGACGGGGCGCCCGGTTTCATCCAGGATGACCGCACCGACCAGTGGGTTGGCCCCGCGGATGCCGCGGCCGGCCAGTTCCAGGGCCAGTTCCATCCCCTCCTGTTCGGCCCGGCTGGTCGGGGGGCCCACCGTCTGCCCGCTCATGCTGAGGTCCGCGTGATCGGATCGGGCATGGCGGTCTGGACCAGGGCCTGTTCCCGGTTCCGGGCCCTCCACCAGACGAAGAACCCCGCGAGGGTGAAGCCGCCGTAGAAGAGGTACATGAAGGCGCTGGCATAGTAGCCGGCGCTGAAGAGCAGCGGCACCCCGACGACGTCGACGACGACCCAGAGCAGCCAGAACTCGACCCATCCCTTGGCCATCCCCCAGGTCGCCAGGAGCGAACCGACGAAGGTCCAGGCATCGGCCCAGACGGGTTCGTAGGAGCCGAGGATGCGGAAGAGCGGGGTCAGCGCGACCGTTCCCACGATCATGATCCCGCCGAGCGCCCAGCGCTCGCGGCCGGTGGCCCACCGGGGGGTGACCGCGGTGCCCGTTCCATCACCGCTGGCTTGTTTCCAGCGGCGGTAGCCGTAGACCGAGACGGCGATGAACATGATCTGCCGACCCGCCTGGCCCAGGAGGTTGGCCGCGTGGCCGGTGTCGAAGATGCTGCCGACGAAGACGGTCAACAGCAGCAGGTTGCCGACGATGCCGACCGGCCAGGCCCAGACCTTGCGGCGCATGCCGCCGACGGCGCTGGCCAGACCGAAGATGTTGCCGACGACTTCCCGCACCAGAAGCGAGCTGTTGCCGACCGGAATATTGGCGTTGAAGATATCAATGAGCCACCGCAGGGATTCCATCATTCCTCCTCATGAGCCGCGGCGGCTCCGGGGGAACGACAGTTGAGGCATCGGCGGACGGGGCGTCGAGGACGCCACCGGTCACCAGACCAGCCCTGTACGTGCTTCTCCCATCCAGACTTTAACTGTCGGTACTGGAATTCCACCAGTTCAACCTCGGCGCCGTGAGGCACCTCGGGTCGCGGACTATAACCGCCGGTTCGGACTTACACCGACCCCGGAGCACGTGTTGTTTACTTATGTCCCTAAACTATAGCCCCGACTCGGTGTGTTCGACGACATGTCGTAATGCGTCGACGGCCGCGGCGGGATCCTCGGTGCCGTAAACGCTGGAACCGGCCACGAAGACATCTGCTCCCGCCTCCGCGGCACGCAGGATGGTTTCGCGGGTGATTCCCCCATCGACCTGCAGCACCAGCGGCAATCCGGAGCCCTCGATGGCGGCCCGGGTCCTACGGATCTTGGGCAGGATGAGGTCCAGGAAGGACTGGCCGCCGAAACCGGGTTCGACGGTCATCAGCAGCAACATGTCCAGTTCCTCGAGCATGCCCAGATACGGTTCAACGGCAGTGGCAGGGCGCAGGGCCATGGCCGCCTTGGATCCACGCGCCCGAAGTTCGCGGGCCAGCCGGACCGGGGCCGCCGAGGCTTCGGCATGGAAGGTCACGGAGTCGACCCCGAGGTCGGCGTAGTCCGGGGCCCACCGGTCGGCGTCTTCGATCATCAGGTGCACGTCCACCGGGAGCGTGCTGACGTCGGCGATGCGTTTGACCACGGGCAGGCCCAGGGTCAGGTTCGGGACGAAGTGGTTGTCCATGACATCGACGTGCACGGCATCGGCGGTCCCGATGCGGTGCAGCTCGGCCTCGAGGTTGGCGAAGTCGGCGGAGAGGATGCTGGGGTGGATCCGGCAGGGGGACATGGGTCTACCTTTCGTCTACTCGGGCTGTTCGGTCGGCTCGACATCGGCGTCGAGGGTGATCAGGGCCAGGAACATGGCGTCGGTGGAGTGCAGATGCGGCCACAGCTGGACGGTGTTCCCTCCCGACGCACGGTCGGTACCGGAGATGCCGCCTTCGAGCGAGACGGCATTGACGGCGGCGGCGGTATCGAGGAGCCGGGCTGTCGGGGTCCGGCGCAGGGCGTCCTCCAGCACGGCCAACGATTCGGCCGGGTGGGGTGAGCAGGTGGCGTAGGCCAGGACGCCGCCGGGCCGCAGGGCCTTCAGCGCCGCATCGATCAATTCATCCTGCAAGGTGGTCAGTTCGGCCACATCCGCCGGGGTCTTGCGCCATCGGGCTTCGGGCCGGCGCCGCAATGCGCCCAGCCCGCTGCACGGGGCATCGACGATGATCCGGTCGAAGCGCTGATCGGCCGGGATCCCCAGATAGCGTCGCCCATCACCGACCACGACGTTCCAGGCCTGTCGATCCACCGGCCGCAGGGCCTTGCGGACCAGCTCGGCACGGTGTTCGGCCGGTTCGTTGGCGGTCAGTTCGGCGCCTTGCTGCGCGGCCAGACCGGCCAGCAGGGCGGCCTTGCCGCCCGGGCCGGCGCAGAGGTCCAGCCAGTCGGTGTCGCGTCCCTCGATCTCCACGGAGGCCAGGGCGCGGGCCAGCAATTGCGAGCCGGCATCCTGGACCCGGGTGGTTCCGCGGTGGATGGAGGAGAGCTTGGAGAGGTCTCCCCCGCTGTAGTAGGCCGAATCGGGGGCCAGCCGTCCCGGGGTCGCGCCGTGGTCGAAGGCTTCATCGAGGGATCCGACCCCCGGCAGGGCCACCAGGTTGACCACCGGGGCCAGGTTGTCCGCGGCAAGCAGGTCGGTGATTTCGGCCGCATCCCGGCCGTGGGCGACCAGGCCCTGGCGCAGGGCCCTGACCACCCATTCCGGGTGGCTGTATTCCAGAGCCAGCCTCGAGATCTCGTCCTGGACACCGTCCAACAGCAGCGTCTTCCAGGCGTCGGCGTCGTTCCGTGCGACCTTGCGCAGGACGGCGTTCACCAGCCCGGAAGGACCGGCGCCGATCACCGCCCGGGCCAGGCCGACGGTTTCATCCAGTGCCGCGTGGTGGGGAACGCGCATGGCCAGCAGCTGGTGGGCGCCCAGCCGGAGCGCGTCAAGGATTGCCGGATCCAGTTTTTCCAGCGGACGGTCCACGCAACGGGAGAGGACGGCGTCGTAGAATCCGCGACCCCGGAGGGCGCCGTAGGCCAGTTCGGTGGCGAATCCGGCGTCCCGTCCGCTGAGCCCGTGTTCGCGCAGGCGGCCGGGCAGGACCAGGTTGGCGTAGGCGTCCTGCTCGGCGACGGCCCGCAGGACCTCGTAGGCGACCAGTCGGGCGGGGTCGGCGATCCGCCGGCGTTGGGAGGGTGCCGAAGCACTGAAGTTCCGGTGGCCCGAACCGCCCCGGTTGCGTTGGCGTCCGGCGTCGTTGCGGCGTTCACCGCGTGGGTCCTTGCTCATGAAAAGGAGACCTGCTTCCCTGTTGCGCCTTCGTCGTCGATATCCAGGCCGCGGGCCCAGTCGGAGGCCTTCATCATCTTCTTGCCCGCCGGTTGGACCTGGTGCAGTTCCAGGGCATGTGAGCCGGTTCCGACCAGGACGCGGGGCGTCCGGCCGGGCAGGACACGGAGCACGGCCGGCTCCAGATCCGTCACCGAGGGCTCAAGGCCGACGGCACCGAGTTTGAACCGCTTGCCGTCCAACAACGTCCAGGGACCGGGTTCGGGGATCGTGCCGTTGATGCGCCGCCGGATCGCCAGCGCCGGTTCCGCCCAGTCGACATGCGCGTCCTCGAGGCCCAGCTTGGGGGCCAGCGTCACCGGCCCGCTTTGGGGTACCGGCGACAAGCGGCCGGCGTCGATCCCATGCAGGGTCTGCGAGAGCAGGACGGATCCGCTGTGGGAGAGCCTGTCCAGCATGGCCCCCGCGGTATCCTCCGGGGCGATGTCCTCGGTCAGCATCCCGTACACCGGGCCGGTATCCAGGCCTTCCTCGAGGCGGAAGGTCACCGCCCCGGTGACATCGTCGCCATGGATGATCGCGTGCTGGACCGGGGCGGCGCCGCGCCAGGCCGGCAGCAGCGAAAAGTGCAGGTTGACCCAGCCATGCCGGGGCACCTCCAATGCCCGCGGTGGCACCAGTCCCCCGTAGGCGACGATGGCGGCGATCTCGGCTTCGGTCCGGGCAATGGCCGAGATGACGTCCTCGTCGATCCTGTTGGCCTTGATGACCGGCAGCCCCAGTTCGGCCGCACGAGCGGCGACGGGCGAGGGCGTGAGGACGCGTTTGCGTCCGAGCGGGGCGTCTTCGCGGGTCAGCACGGCCACTACTTCCAGGCCGTCGGAGATGAGCTGGTCCAGGCACGGCACGGCAACCTGCGGCGTTCCGGCGAACAAGACCCTCATCGAGCTGCCCCGAAGGTCCCGCCGCCGAAGCTCGATCCCACCGCAGTGGCCCGGCTGCCGCGGATTTCCGAGGCGACGTCGTCGTAGCCGGAGTCCCGGATGCGCCTCAGGGCCTCCTTCTTATCGGCTCCACGCAGGCGGTCGATGTAGAGGCGGCCGTCGAGGTGATCGGTTTCGTGTTGCAGGCAGCGGGCGAGGACGCCCTCCGCCTCGATGACCAGCGGTGCCCCGGTCATATCGGCCCCACTCACGCGGGCCCAGCCGGGCCGGGGCAGGCGGTATCCCAGACCGGGGACCGACAGGCAGCCTTCGAGGGCTTCGTCCTCGTCGGCTCCCCCGACTTCCAGGACCGGGTTGACCACGTGGCCGTATTGGTCCCCGACCCGGTAGGTGAAGACGCGCAGACCGACGCCGACCTGGGGCGCGGCCAGTCCGACGCCGGAGACGGCGTCCATCGTTTCGGTCATGTCCTGGACCAGGCGGGCCAGTTCGGGCCCGAACCTGGACACGTCCTCCGCGGGGGTCCGCAACACGGGGTCCCCCACGATGCGGATTTCCAGAATCGTCATGACTGTATGCTCCTGACGCCGTATACCCGGCAATGTGCTGTGGAAAGTCGTCCGGTGGCCCTGCTGGCGGCAGCACCGGTACGCAGGAACCAGTCTACTGGGCCGGGGGCGGTCCCACAGCCCGCAGCGCGGTCCCGGCCTCGGAGACCTTCACCCCCGATTCCCAGACCCGGCGCAAGGCGAAGAACCTGCTCCAATAGGCCGGCAGAACCTCGGGCGGGGCCATCAGGGTGCGCACTTCGGTCTGCCCCACGGCCACCCCGAGCAGCATCGGATCCTCGCCGTAGGGCCAGGGCTCCCAGGTTCCGGCCTCGGCGTCGACCACGACCTCCTCGGCCTTGTAGCCGGCGGCCAACTGCATGACGACCTTGGGATCCAATGCCTTGACCCGCCCGTCCCGATCGGTGCCCTTGGTCTTGTAGTCGATCAGGCATAGCCGTCCACCGATCCGGGCGACCAGGTCCAGGGTTCCCGCATAGCCCACCGTGTGGTTCCAGACGGTGACCTCGGCAGCGATCGGTTCCACCCGGTATTCGTCCCACCAGTCATCGAAGCGCGAGGCGAATCCGCCTTCGTCCTTTTCCAGGAGGACCTCCCGTGCCTCGGCGGCGGAATGCGGACGTCCCAAGGCCCGCAGCGCCACCTGTTCGCAGTAGTTGTGGACGCGGTCCCCGCGGGCCGCGGCCTCGTTGCGGTAGGTTTCCGCGGCGTTGGAGGCGTCCCGCGCCACGGTGCGCAGCTTGGCCTTGTTGCCGACCGCTGCGCCGAGCCGGTCGTCCTGGGTGACCGCCGTGGCGGCCATGTGCCCGATCCAGCCGTCCAGGGACATGGACGCCTGGCCGATCACCGTGGTGATGGAGGGGACCTCGGGCAGGCCGTTGATCTTGCGGGAGTACATGCGGCCGTACGTGGTCTGGTGGGCCAGGGCAGGTGAAGTCATGCCCACGATTCTGGCATGCCGGTCCGACGCATCGGGTGCCGCACCGGCGATCCAGGCGCCGTTCGTCCCCCTGATTCCGCCCTCCGACGCTCCCATGACATCCCCGATTTGGAACTTCGGGGAATCGTCGTATAGAGTTTTTACTCGTTGGAACGCACCGGTTCGGAAAGCTAAAAGCGACCGAAACGGAGCAGTTCTCCGACATGCGGACATAGCTCAGTTGGCTAGAGCGCCACCTTGCCAAGGTGGAGGTCGCGAGTTCGAATCTCGTTGTCCGCTCGCAAGTCACTGTAACGGTCGATTCGTCGATCGAGCCGGGACCGGGAAACCGGTCCGGGTCACGGTGGGGTGGCCGAGTGGCTAGGCAGCGGCCTGCAAAGCCGTATACGCGGGTTCGAATCCCGTCCCCACCTCGCATACGGTAATGTTGCACCCTGAAGAGGGCGATTAGCGCAGCGGTAGCGCGCTTCCCTGACACGGAAGAGGTCACTGGTTCGAACCCAGTATCGCCCACTGAAACTGCTCCGCCACGGCGGAGCGTTTTTATGCGGACATAGCTCAGTTGGCTAGAGCGCCACCTTGCCAAGGTGGAGGTCGCGAGTTCGAGTCTCGCTGTCCGCTCCACGAACCGCCGGATGACCCCAGGGTCGACCAGGCGGTTTTTTTGTTGCCTTCCCCTCGAATTGGCCGGCGGTCCGCCGGTATGATGGTGATCACACGGAAGCCTCGAAGGCTTCCCGGAGGAGAGGAGGTGGCACTTGGCTTTTTTTGACGAGCTCAAGGGCAAGGCCGAGGGACTCAAGGACAAGGCCGCGACAGTGGCCGAAGACGGAGCCGAGAAGCTCCGTGGGGCCGTAGGCGGTGTCGGCGGTTTCGTCGACGAGAAAACCGGTGGCAGGTATTCCGAGCAGGTGGAACACCTCCAGGAATCCGCCCACCACCTTCTCGACAAGGCAGCCGGCAACGACTCGAATCCTCCGACCTAGAATTCCACGCGTCCCCCACAGGACGCCTGCCGGCCCACGAGCACGGCAAACAGGTGCCGGTCCCGCCGGGAGGCGGGGCCGGCACCTGCCCGTTAACGCCCGGCGGCCCCGGGGATCGGCGGATTGATGATGGTCAGCACCCCTTCGGCACCCACGTCCGATGAGTAGACATGTCGACCAGAGGACTCCCATGACAGGGCCTGCCCGGCCTTGATCCGTTTGGTCCAGCCCTCCGGCCCCACCTCGGCCTCCCCCCCCACGAGGACCAGGCGTTCGGCCACGCCCCGTCCATGGGCCGGGGAAACCCTCCGGCCCGGACCGATCGTGAGCCAATACACTTCGATCAACGACCCGTCGGCAACCCGGCGGGCCTCCAGCAACCGGGCCGATACCGGACCGCCTCCCACCGAGATCGCTCCATCGCCCGGCAGCGGCCCGGCTCCCCCGGTGGCCTGCGAGGCCACCGGCTGGTGTCCGTCATCGGTGGAGACGAAGCCGGCCAACGGGACTCCCAGCACCCCGGCGACGGCATAGAGGGTCTCCAAGGTCGGGTTGCGCTGCCCGTGCTCGAGTTCGGAGAGCGTCCCCTTGCCGATGCCCGCGGCCGTGGCCAGGCCGGTCAGCGACAGCCCGGCACCTTGCCGGTGCGTGCGGATCCGGTTGCCGACGTGGAGCATGCGGGGATCGATTGCGGCTGACATGGACCCAGACTACGCTGAGAGTCGTTCCGTAAACAGAACCACCGTCAGTCGAGGTCATGTCCCATACTCCAGTTCCCACCGCCCCGGGCGATCTCGTCCGCCCACTGACTGCCGGTCTGGTCACCGCCCTGGTGGGATTCACCTCCTCCTTCACCGTCGTCCTGGCCGGGCTCAGCGCCGTGGGCGCCAGCCCCGGGCAGGCCGCTTCCGGGCTACTGGCGCTGACCATCTCGTTCTCCTTGTGCACCGTTGCCATCGCGGTCACCACGCGGCGTCCGGTGACCTTCGCCTGGTCGACTCCCGGTGCCGCCTTGCTGGCGGCCGCCGGCGGGCTCGGGCTCGGCTGGGACGAGGCCGTCGGCGGTTTCGTGATGTGTGCCCTGCTGATCTTCCTCACCGGTGCCGTCCCGGTCATCGGGCGGCTGCTCGGAAGGCTTCCGGCACCCCTGGCCCAGGCGATGCTCGCCGGGGTCCTGTTCGAACTCTGTCTGGCCCCGTTCCACGCACTGGCCAATGTCCCGCTCATGGCCGGGGCGATCATCCTGGTCTGGCTCGTGTGCATGCGCTGGGCGCCTCGGTGGGCCGTCCCGGCTGCCATGGCCGCCACGTTGCTGATCGTCCTGTTCAACGCGGCCCAGACCGGAACGGCGCTGCCCGGCGATCTATGGCCCCGGTTGGAATTCACCCTGCCGAAATTCACCTGGGCCGGAGCCACCGGCGTCGCGGTGCCCCTGTACATCGTGACCATGGCCTCGCAGAACATCCCCGGGATGGCCGTCCTGTCCGGGTTCGGTTACAAGACCCCCTGGACCGCCTCCATGCTGGCCACCGGCGCCGCCGGACTCGGCGCCGCCTTCTTCGGCGGGCATGCCATCAACCTGGCCGCGATATCCGCGGCCCTCGCCGCCGGCGAGGAAGCCGGACCCGACCGTTCGCGCCGCTGGATCGCCGCGGTCTCCGCCGGCGGCTTCTACTTCCTCCTCGGTCTGGGGGCCACCGTGGTGGGGGCGATCGCCGTCACCGCCCCCGAGGGCCTGCTGACCGCAGCCGCGGGTCTGGCGCTCTTCGGCACCCTGGGTGCCGCGGCCTCTTCCGCCCTCGAGGACCCACGCTCCCGGTTCGGGGCGTTGACCACGTTCATGATCACCGCCTCCGGCGTCGCGTTCCTGGGGGTCGGCGCCGCATTCTGGGGGCTGGCCGGGGGGCTGTTGGTCAGATGGGCGATAGAACGTCCGGGACGCCATTAGGCTGAGATCATGGTGGACCCCTAGGGCGACGAGGATCTCGTGGCCCTCTACGAAACCGCTCACCCGGCAGGGCGGGACCACGAGTATTACCGGTCGCTCGCCGACACCCTCGGTGCCGGAAAGATCATCGATCTGGGGTGCGGCACCGGGCTGCTGACCCGAACCCTCACGGCCCCCGGGCGCGAGGTCATCGGTGTGGACCCGAGCCCCCACGATGCTCGGATACGCCCGCCGCCGGCCCGGGGCGGGTGCGGTGAGGTGGATCGACGGTGATGCCCGTGTCCTGGACCCCTCGGCTCCTGCCGATCTGGTGCTTTGCACCGGGAACGCCTTCATGCACATCGGCACGGACGAGCTCGTGGAGACGCTCGACCATCTTCGACGCAGCCTCACTCCGGGCGGGGCCTTGGCCTTCGAAACGCGCAACCCGGCCCACCGCGAATGGAAGAACTGGACTCCGGACCAAACAACCCATGTCCGCCCGGCAGCATTCGGGACCTTCACCGAATGGTTGGAAGTCACATCGGTGTGCCCCGGCGTCGTCGTCTTCGACAGCCATAACCTCTTCGCCAACGGAACCGACAGGATCTTCACCAGCGCCCTGTACTTCCGCACCGAAACCGAGCTGATCGAAGCGTTGGGCGCTGCGGGCTTCGAGCACGTCGAGGTCATGGGTACTTGGGAAGGCGATCCCGTGGCTGCCCGGCACCGGTTGCTCATCGTGCTCGCCACCACGGGCGTCACGACCACCTCATGAACCGAGGCTAGATCGCCACTTCGGCCTTCTGGCCTTCTCGGGCCAGGGCCGTCAGCCGCGACACGGCACGGGAGTACTTCTTCTGGTACCCCCCGGCCATCATCTCCTCGGTGAACAACTCGTTGAACGGTTTCCCACTGGCCAGGACGGGAACGTCCTTGTCGTAGAGCCGGTCGGCCAGCACGACGAAGCGCAGGGCCAGCGACTGTTCGGTGATGGTCCGGACCTCGTGGAGGACCAGGATGTCGATATCGTCCACCAACTGCCGGTAACGGCTGGGGTGGACGCTCGACAGATGCTTCACCAGCGCTTCGAAGTCATCGATGGCCAGGACCTTATCGGCATAGAGTTCGGTGGCGGTGGACTCCAGGGCGGCATCATCCACGGGCCGGGGCGCCTCGGGCAGGCCACGGTGGCGGAAGTCGTCGCCGTCGATGCGCAGGACATCGAACTGGTCCGCCAGCACCTGGATCTCGCGCTGGAAGTCCACGGCGGCGAAGCGCCCCTCGCCCAAGGAGCCCGGCAGGGTGTTCGAGGTCGCCGCGAGTTTGACTCCGGCATCGGATAGTTCACGCATCAGCCGCGACATCAGCACCGTGTCACCGGGATCGTCGAGTTCGAATTCATCGATGCACACCAGGTTGTAGCCGCTGAGGACCTCCACCGTCTTGCGGAACGACAGGGCGCCGACCAGGTTGGTGTATTCAACGAACGTACCGAAGGCCTTGGGGCCGGGAACCGCGTGCCAGAGGGAGGCCAACAAGTGGGTCTTGCCCACGCCGAACCCGCCATCGAGATAGATGCCGGCCTTGGTCTGCGGTCCCTTCCCCCCGAAGATCCGTCCCAGCAGGGACTTCTTCGAGCCACCGACGCCCTC
Source organism: Arthrobacter sp. AOP36-C1-22 (assembly GCF_052377515.1). Taxonomy (NCBI): domain Bacteria; kingdom Bacillati; phylum Actinomycetota; class Actinomycetes; order Micrococcales; family Micrococcaceae; genus Arthrobacter; species Arthrobacter sp. AOP36-C1-22. Next base: position 91,028 of record NZ_JBQSWW010000005.1, read on the forward strand.
GGCGAAGGCCCGCAGGGCCTCCACCGCCTCGGTCTGTGAAGGCTGCGCCGGATCCGGACGGAAGGTGTCGAAGGAGACCACGCCGAACCGGTAGGACGGATGGAATCCGGCCAGGAGTTCGTCGGGCGAGACCTGGGGGATGCGTTCGGTCAGGTGTTCGATGTGTGCCACGGGCGGGGTCGGTTCCTTTGTGAGGGGACGGGCCGGCACGCGGGGCGCACCATGACCAACTTTACGCCCCGCGCGCAAAGCCACCGGCACGTGACGCCCGACCCAGCAGGCCGGCACCCGAAGACGTAGGCTGGAGACAGATCCCCAGCCACCGTGTGAAACGAGGAATCCTCATGGGCCTTGCCGCCGATACCACTGCCAAGTTCTCCGCCTATGCCCATCCCGGGCGCTTGGTCTCCACCGATTGGCTGGCCGAGCATCTGAAGGATGACGGCCTGGTCGTCGTGGAATCCAACGAAGACATCCTGCTCTACTCCACCGGGCACATCCCCGGCGCCGTGAACATCGACTGGCACACCGACCTGAACGACGAGGTCACCCGCGATTACGTCGAGGGTGAAGCCTTCGCCCGGCTCATGGGGTCCAAGGGCATCACCCGGGAGACCACCGTGGTGATCTACGGGGACAAGAGCAACTGGTGGGCCGCCTACGCACTCTGGGTCTTCACCCTGTTCGGCCACGAAGACGTCCGGCTGCTGGACGGCGGCCGCGATAAATGGTTGGCCGAAGGACGCGAGACGACTAGGGAAAAGCCCCGGCCCGAAACCGTCGACTACCCAGTGGTCCCCCGCAACGACGACGCGATCCGAGCCTTCCGCGAGGATGTCAGCGCCCACTTCGGCAAGCCGTTGATCGACGTACGCTCCCCCGAGGAATACACCGGCGAACGCACCCACATGCCGGACTACCCGCAGGAAGGCACGTTGCGCGGCGGGCACATCCCCACCGCTGCCTCGGTTCCCTGGAGCAAGGCGGCCAACGAGGACGGCACCTTCCGCAGCCGTCCCGAGCTGGAGGCCCTCTACTTGGACGAGGCGGGGCTGAAGCCCGGGGACGACGTCATTGCCTACTGCCGGATCGGCGAACGGTCCAGCCATACCTGGTTCGTGCTCAAGCACCTGCTCGGCTTCGATTCCGTTCGCAACTACGATGGTTCCTGGACCGAATGGGGCAACGCGGTCCGGGTTCCGATCGCCGTCGGTACCGAGCGTGGCGAGGCCCCGGCCTCGTCATCCCGCAGCTAGGCCCCCCGCCCACCAAGGAGCATGCACCCATGAGTGAGACTGCCATTCCCTCCGCCCTGGCGGAGATCATCGATGACTTCAACGCAATCACCGAGCGCGAGCGCCTCGAATTGCTCCTGGAGTTCTCCGACGAACTACCCGCCCTGCCGGAGCGGTTCGCCGAACACCCGGAGTTGCTGGAACGGGTCGTGGAATGCCAGACCCCGCTGTTCCTGACCCTGGAGATCGCCGATACCGACGCCCGGGAAGTCAGTCTGTTCTTCTCGGCGCCGCCGGAGGCCCCGACCTCCCGGGGTTTCGCGGGCGTCCTGGCGGAAGGCCTCGATGGCTTGCCGGCCGCCGAGATCCTCGCCGTACCCAACGACATGCCCGACCGGCTCGGGCTGACCCGGGCCATCACCCCGCTGCGCATGCGCGGGATGTCCTCGCTGCTGGGCCGCATCAAACGCAAGGTCGCCGAAGGCCTGGCCGCGTAACAGGCCCCGTGATGTCCAGGAAGAAGCACGCCCACGACGCCGGTGGCACCCCGGCCACCCTGCTCCTGGACGCGGACGGGGCCGAATACGGGACCCATGCCTACGCGCATGATCCGCAGGCTCCGTCCTACGGTGCCGAAGCCGCGGAGGCCCTGGGGGTGGATCCCGCCCGGGTCTTCAAGACCCTACTGATCGATACCGGCCGCCCGGGGTCCGAGGCGCTCGCGGTGGCGGTCGTCCCGGTGACCGGGTCGCTGGATCTCAAGGCGGCGGCCATGGCCCTGCACGTGAAGAAGGTCCATCTGGCGCAGGCGGCCGACGCGCAACGCCGTACCGGCTATGTGTTGGGCGGGATCTCCCCGCTGGGTCAACGACACCCTTCCACGACGGTCCTTGATGATTCCGCACTGGACTGGCCCACGATCCACGTCTCGGGCGGGCGTCGCGGGCTGGAGATTGAATTGGCTCCGCAGGATCTGATCCGGTTGACCGGCGCGCGTCCGGTTCCGCTGGCCGGCCCCTAGCCCTTCGGGCCGCGGCCCCGGCTGCCGGGATTCCCCGCCCCGGGTTTGGGGGCCACGATGATCCGCGAGAGCCACCGGATGACCGTCTGCTCCCAGCGTTCGGGATCGACGTTCCACTCGCGGGTATGTGCCGCGAGCGTGAAGCGTTCGAAGGTGACCATCTCGGGATTGAGTTCGGCCAGCTGGGCCGAGGGGCCCACCGGCACGAAGTCGTCGTCTTCGCTATGCAGGATCAGGGTGGGAACGCGCAGCTGGTCGGCCTTGGCGATCCAGTTCAGCTCCTTCAGGTCCACCGGGGCCGCCAGTCCGGTGATCGCGCGGCCCGCCCGGTTGGAGAGCAACCATTGCCCGAGCCGCCCGACGGCTTCGGGGATGCGGTTGACCTTGGCCTGGTGGCGCAGGACGTCGATCCAGTTCACCACGGGGCCATCCAGGACCAGTGCCTGGATATGGCGCTTATGCCGAGATTTATCGGCCACCTGCAAACTGATGGCCCCGCCCATGGACCAGCCCATGAGGATCACGTTGCGTGCCCCGTGCTGAAGGGCGAAGTCGATCCCGGCGTCGACGTCCTCCCATTCGGTGCTGCCCAGTCCGTAGCGCTGATCGGCGGCCGACGGGGCCACCCCGTCGTTGCGGTAGGACAGCAGCAGTGAACTGATGCCCAGTTCCGCAGTGGTGGACAAGGCCCGCAGGCCCTCGGTGCGTGCCGCCCCGCGGCCGTGCACCATGATCGCCCAGGTGTCGGCGCGATCGGTTCCGGGAACCACCCAGGCCGGGGCGTTGCCCACCGACGTGGGGATGTCCACGCTCTCGAAGGCGAACCCGGCGTCCTCGGGGGTCTCGTAGACCGCGCCGGACCACCAGCCACGCACCGCGGTCTCCAGGTTTCCCGAGTACACGTGCTCCACGCGGCGGGCGATGGTGCCTTCGGCCGGGGTGAAGGAGAGGATCTCCCCGATCCTGGCGTGGCCGCGGCCGACGTCGAAGTACAGCGAATAGGTACCGGGATCGGTGGTTTCGGCGGTGGCGGGCAGGATCACTTCCATTCCCTCGTCCCCGCGCACGACGGCGAGGATCGCCAGATCCTCGGTCTTGCGTACCGGAAGCACCACTTGCCGGGCGAAGTATCCGGCCAACGCGGAGGCACTGGCGGCCAGCAGGGAGCCGGCGGCGACACCGGCACCGGCACCGAGGACGGCCCACCGCATCATGGGGGCCTGGGGGGTCGCAGGGTCGGCGGTCCGTGTGTACTCGCGCATGTACCCATCATGGCAAGTCAACCCGGGTGCGCCAAGTCCCCGCCGGCTCATCAGCTCACCCGGAGGTCCGGACCGGCCACCGCGGGAATGGCCGGGCCTCCCCGGGCGTTGGACCGGATGTGAGTACATTTTCTGATTCGAACGCCCAGTCCTTCCCCGTCACCAAGACCGATGAACAGTGGAAGGAAGAACTCAGCACCGAGGAATACCAGGTGCTTCGACAAGCAGGGACGGAGCGCCCCTTCACCGGCGAGTACTGGGATAGCACCACCGAAGGTGTCTACGCCTGCCGGGCCTGCGGGGCCGAGCTGTTCACCAGCAAGGAGAAGTTCGGCTCCGATTGCGGGTGGCCCTCCTTCTTCGCTCCCCTGGCCGAAGGGACCGTGCGCTATCTGCATGACAAGTCCCTGGGCATGGAACGCATCGAGGTCCGCTGCGCTTCCTGCGATTCCCATATGGGGCACGTTTTCGAGGGCGAGGGGCTGGACATCCCCACCGACCAGCGCTTCTGCATCAACTCGGTGTCGCTGACCCTGCGTCCCGCCCAGGCCTAGCGGCGACTGCCACGGCAGCCTGCCCCCGCGCTGGGTCTGCGGAAGGTATTCCTCCGCACAAGCATGAGTATCTCTTGGCCTCACTCGCTCCACACGCCAGCAGTGCTTGATCTCTCCTAGGCTGGAACCACCACGGCAGCAGGCCGGCGCACCCAGCGCGGCCCCGGAGATGATTCGAGGTGCAGGACCGATGTCCCAGGCAACCATGACCCATGACACCACCAGCGGACACGGCGAGGACCTCGCCAACCATCCCTCGTGGCTTGAGCTGAAGGCGGCGGCCACCGCCTTCCACGAGCTGCAGGTCAAGGACGGTTCGGTCCCCGAAGCAGACGATCGGGCCCGCGCTGCGGAATTGACCACCACCATCACCAATGCCGTGGCGGAACTTCGCCCCCTGTTCGAGCACGACGACGAATACCTGGATCAGGTGGTCGCCGACTTCAAGGCCTGGGCCGAGGGCGGTTTCGGTATCCCGGATTTCCTGGACTCGCTCCAGGCCTTCCAGCCGCAGCTGGACCGCGTCGACGGGCTGCGCCACCTCGTCCTGTTCCCCATGTACACGCAGAACGGGTCATCGAACCGTTTCGTCGAAGCCGTGCTGGTCGAGGTCATCTGGCCCGACTTCATCGCCGAACTGGAAGCCGGGGACTACTCCAATAAGCTCTTCGTCCCGCTGCGCTTCCTGGACTTCACCCCCGGCTACGACACCAACGCCGCGGTACTCTTCCCCGAGTCGGTGGCCATGCGCGAGACCCCGGCGTTCACTTGGGGCGCGATCTTCCAGGACCGCGAAGCCGCCCGCTACCGCCGGGTCGTCGCCGCCGCGGCCGAGATCACGAATCTCGATCTGCCGGCCGAGGCCGCCGAACTCCTGGCCGACCAGAAGCTGACCGAGGAAACCTTCATCATGTGGGACATGATCCACGACCGCACCCACATGCGCGGGGACCTGCCCTTCGATCCCTTCATGATCAAACAGCGCATGCCCTTCTTCCTGTACTCCCTGGAGGAACTGCGCTGCGATCTCACCGCCTTCCGCGAATGCGTCAAGATCGCCGCCTCCCCCGCCTCGGACCCCGAGACCGCCCGGCATGCCCGCCTAGTACAGTACACGGTGATCTTCGACCGGATCTTCCGCTTTGCCATCACGGGCAACCGCGTGCGCAACTACGACGGGCTCGGCGGACAGCTGCTCTTTGCCTGGATGCACCAGCACCACGTGCTGCACTGGACCGATACCAAGCTGACCATCGACTGGGACGCCATCGCCCAGGTCGTCAGCTCCTTGGGCGATGCCATTGACGATCTGTACTGGCGCTCCATCGACCGGCCGAAGATCTCCCACTGGCTGGCTGCCTACGACCTGGTCTCCTCCACGCTCACCCCGCACCCGGCCTCGGTCTGGGCGAAGGGCAAGGAAGCCCTGCCGCTGACGGAGCCCCTGAAGGAAATGACCAACCAGGTCCTCGACGATGAGTTCCCGCTGTCGATGTTCTACGAGGCGCTGGGCAAGAAGATGAAGCCGGTCATTGAATCCACGGTCGGCATCACCGCCGGCGACGTCCCGGCCTCGGCCTAGACTAGCCAGATGAGCACACCGCATATACCCACCGTCCTCATTGCCGGCGCCACGTCCTCCTCGGGGGTGGCCGCCGCCCGGGCACTGCATGATTCCGGGGCCCGGGTCCTGGCCGTCGGGACCAACGCGGCCCGGTTGGAAGAACGCCTGGGGTTCGTCTCGGAGCGCTACGCCACCGATCTGGGCGACTACGCCGCCACCACGGCGCTGGCAGAACGGATCCACGCCGAGGTCGGAGCCATCGACGGGCTCATCCACCTGGTCGGCGGTTGGCGGGGAGGCAAGGGACTGGCCGGACAATCGGATGAAGACTACGACTTCCTGCACCGCAACGTCGTCACCACCCTGCGCAACACCTCCCGGGCCTTCTACCAGGACATCGCCGACTCCCCCGTCGGACGGCTCGCCGTGGTCTCTTCCACTGCGGTCCAGCGCCCCAGCGCGTCGGGAGCGAACTACATCAGCGTCAAGGCCGCGGCCGAAGCGTGGACCATGGCCACCGCCGGGGGCCTGCGGGCCGCCCAGTCCGGCCATAAGCAGGATCCCGTCCCCCAGCGTTCCGCCGCCGTCGTTCTGGTCATCAAGGCCTTCGTCGACGCCGCGGCCCGCGAGGCCGAACCCGAGAAGGAATTCACCGGGTTCACCGACGTCGCCGATTTCGGCAGTGCGGTCGCCGGACTGTTCGACGCCGATGCCGGGACCTTGAACGGCACCCGTTTGTCCCTGGTGCCGCAGGCATAGACTGGGACGACTTCCCACCAGCAACTTCTGAGGATAAACGTGAGCACATCCCTGCACGACACCATGGTCCGCGGCTTCGCATCGGATAACTACTCGGGGGTCCATCCAGAGATCATCGAGGCCTTGATCGCCGCCAACGGCGGCCACCAGATCGCCTACGGCGAAGATGAATACACCGAGCGGCTCGGGCACGTCATCCTGTCCCATTTCGGGCCGGCCACCGAAGCCTTCCCGATGTTCAACGGAACCGGGGCCAATGTGACCGCACTGCAATCGTTGCTGCCCCGGTGGGGTGCCGTGGTCTGCGCCGATACGGCGCATATCCATGTCGACGAGAATGGTGCCCCCGAACGCGCCGGCGGGATGAAGCTGCTGACCGTGCCGACCCCGGACGGCAAACTGACCCCCGAGCTGATCGACCGGGAGGCCTGGGGCTGGGGCGACGAACACCGCGCCCAGCCGTTGGCGGTCTCCCTGACGCAGTCCACTGAACTGGGCACGCTGTACACGATCAAGGAACTGAAGGCGATCACCTCCCATGCCCACGAATTAGGCATGAAGGTCCATATGGATGGGGCCCGCCTCTCCAACGCCGCGGCGGCATTGGACGTGCCCCTGCGGGCGTTCACCCGCGATGCGGGGATCGATGTGTTGAGCATGGGGGGCACCAAGAACGGGATGATGTACGGCGAAGCGATCGTCGTACTGGATCCGGAGGCCGCCACCGGGCTGAAATACCTGCGGAAGATGAACATGCAGCTCGGATCGAAGATGCGCTTCATCTCCGCCCAGCTCATCGCCCTGTACGGCGGTGACCTCTGGCAGCGCTCGGCGTCCCACGCCAATGCGATGGCCCAGCGGCTCCGGGCCGCGGTGGAGGACATCGACGGATTGGAAATCACCCAGCCCACGGAGTCCAACGCCGTGTTCGCGAAGCTGCCCCCCGCAGCGGCCGACCGGGTGCGCGAGGACTTCCGCTTCTATGACTGGGACGAAGCCACCGGCGAGGTCCGGTGGATGTGCGGCTTCGACACCACCGAGGAGGACGTCGACCGCTTCGCCGCGGCCATCCGCACGGAGGTCGCTGCTGGCTAGCGCCAACGCCCGCTCCACCACGCTCGAGCAGCGCCTCGAGTCCCTGGCCCATCGCCTCATCGGCCGCTTCCCCGACAGCAGGACGGCCAGGGTCCTGATCGAATTCGCGGTCTTCACGTCCAAACAGGCGTGGGCCTGCGTCTTCGGGGCGGCCATGCTGGTGGTCTTGTTGGCCACCCGGCTCTGGTACCCCCAGGACGTGGCCCTGGCCCGCAATGATGCGGTCACCCTCGCCGCGGTCCTCATCCAAGTGCTCATGGTCGTCTTCCGTCTGGAGACGCTGCGCGAGCTGCGGGTCATCGTGTTGTTCCATGTGGTGGGCACCGGCATGGAATTGTTCAAGACCGGTGTCGGGTCGTGGATCTATTCGGGCGAGGGACTGCTCCATCTGGGCCACGTCCCGCTGTACAGCGGCTTCATGTACGCGGCGGTCGGCTCCTACATGGTCCGGGTCTTCCGGCTCTTCGATCTGCGCTTCGATCGCTATCCCCGCCGCTGGGCCACCGCCGTGCTGGCCGCCGCCATCTACCTGAACTTCTTCACCCACCACTACATCGTCGATCTGCGCTGGGTGCTGATGGGGGCGGTGGCCGTGGTCTTCGGTCGCAGCTGGATGCATTTCCGGATCTTCCGGGTGCGGTTGCGGATGCCGCTGGTGCTCGCCTTCGTGCTGGTGGCCCTGTTCATCTGGTTCGCCGAAAACATCGCCACCTGGTCCAATGCCTGGGCCTATCCCGACCAACTCGACGGCTGGCAATTCGTCTCGATCAGCAAACTCGGCTCCTGGTTGCTGCTCATGATCATCTCGGTGGTGCTGGTCGCCTGGGTCTACCCTCCGCAGCCGCCTGAACCGTGGCGGGTCCAGCCGCGGGCCAGCGATGGAACCGGGTCAGAAGAGAACCCAGGTGACCAGCCCCAGAACCGCCGAAACGACGATCAACAAACCGAAGATCCGCGGCAGGACCCACCGGTTGACCGCTGATTCGGCATCCAGCGGGTCCTCGGGCCCGCCCCCGGCTCCCCCGCCGGTCGGGGCCCCCACCGGGGTCGCCACGGCCAATTCATAGGCCAACAGCAGCCGTGAAGGCGCAGCCATCGTTGCCATTGAGGCGGCCACGTTGGTCGCTGCCACCATCTGCAGGACCGAACTGCCCAGTTCGGTGGCCACCTGGGTCTGGGTGGCGGTCAGCATGGCGTTGGCGGCGGTGTTCGACCCGGTGATGAAACCGGCCAGGGCGTTCACTGCCGGGGCGATCACCAGATAACTGCCGCCCATGGCGGCCAAGGCCGTTCCCAGCTCCGCGCCCATTCCGGTGGACGCCAGTACCGAACCCAGGACGGTGAAGCAGAAGGTCACCACGCCCACCGGGAGCCACGTCCCGAAGGCCGAGGCCGCCCGGCGCCGCAGCCGCGTTTCCGGCCCCCCGCTACCGTTTCGCTGCCCCGGACCGAAATGGGCAACCAGACAGGCGCAGACGAGCCAGGTCGCCGGGCTGCTGATCGCGCGCAGGCCCAGCTGCGTCTCCCCCAGGGACGACACCACGGCCCGGGTGGTGAGCAACCCGGCAGCCATGACGGCATAGGGCAGGGCGGCCCGGGCCACCACCCATCCGGCAGCGACGAGCGATCCGCGCCATCGATACACCAGCAGATGCCCGGCGATGGGAACCAGCGAGCCCATCACCCCCGCCAAGGGGGTTCCCAGCAGGATGTTGGCCCCGAGGATCCCCGCCCAGAGCAACAGGGCACTGGCCACGGCGCCGCCGAACAGCCGGCCCACGGACCCTTCATGGCGCAGCAGGAACGTCACCAGCAAGGCCGCCCCGAGCATGACCGGCAGGGAAATGATCGCCGAACGGATCCCGACCTCCAGCAGCGAGGTCCCCGATAGTTCGGAGGCCAGCAGGGTCCCGGGGCCGAGCGCACCCCAGGGAACGGCGAGCAGCCCGAGCAGCGAGAAGATCGTCGATCGTGGCACCGTGTGTCCGATCAACCGCAGGATCGGCACGCCCACGGTGACCCCGATGCCGAAACCGGTCACCGATTCGGCGAAGGGGACGATCCCGAAGACCACGAGCAGCGTCCCGGTCCGCCGTGACGGGGCACTCGAGCGTAGCCAGCCGGAAATCGAGGCCATCGCACCCGTGGTGGACATGATCCGGCTCAGCAGGACCCCGGCATAGAGGATCAGCAGGATCTCGATGATGGTCGGGGCGAAGGCGCCCAACGACCCGGCGACCACCGACCAAGGCGTCGGGAAGAAAAGCAGGGCCACCACCAGGCCCACCGCCAAGGACCAGACGGATATCCGGGTGGATCTGATGCCCAGGAAGAACAACACGCCCGCGAGCACGATCGGTACGGCAGCGGCTACAGCCAACATGGTCCACCTCCCGGTTCCTTGATCGTCCATGGCGCGTGGCGGCGAACAGCACGCCCCGAACGACCGTAGTCCACCGGGCCCGAACCGGCACGGTGCACCGCTGTGCCACGGGGTCCTCCCCCAGCGGCGGGCTCCGCCCCGCAGGACAACGGCGAGCCTTCCGGGCCCCCCGGACCGATGACCCTAGACTCGGTTCCGTGACCGCTCTTGGCGACCTGGCACAGGTTCCCCCAGACTTCATGACGGCGCTCTCCGGACTCCGTCAGGCCGATTGCCGTGCCGAAATGCACTTGGCCGAAATCCCGGCCCCCGCACGGCTGGCTCCGTTCGCGGTGGCTCTTTCCGCCGAGGTCCTGGACTCCCCACCGCGGGTCCATGGGTCCCCCCACGGCCCCGCGGCGACCGCACTGACTGAGTCCCGCAGTGCCGATGAGGACAATGAATTGGCGACGGGACGATTCATCCTGCTGCACGATCCCGATGGCTCCGACCTCTGGAACGGCACCTTCCGCATCGTCACCTACATCCGGGCCCAGCTCGACGCCGAGATGGGCAACGACCAGATGCTCGGTTCCGTGGCCTGGACCTGGTTGCTCGATGCCCTGCACGAGAACGACGCCGATTATGCCGAGGCCGGGGGAACCGCCACCCGGATGCTCTCGCAGAGCTTCGGCAGTCTGCAGGAGCGGCCCGAAACCATCGACATCGAGTTGCGGGCCTCCTGGACCCCGCAGGGTGCCGAGCTCCGGTCCCATCTGGAGGCCTGGAGCGATATGGTGTGCACCTTCGCCGGTTTGCCACCCCTGCCGGAGGGCGTGACGGCCCTTCCACGCCGCCGCCGGAGTTGAATCCACTAGAATTGGTTCCATCATGACCACTTCGCACACCGACAGCACCCCCGCCCCCACCGATCTCGAGGATCCGACGCCCCCGGCGCCCGAACCCACCCCGCTGACGGAACCCCGCGATGGAGTTCCCCCCGTGGTCAACACCGACGCCGGTCTGCTCCGTGCCGCCCGCGCCCTGGCGGCCGGTAGCGGGCCGGTGGCCGTGGACGCCGAGCGGGCCTCGGGGTTCCGCTACGGCCAACGCGCCTTCCTGGTCCAGCTCCGCCGCCGCGGCGCGGGGACCTGGCTGATCGACCCGGTTCCCTTCAACGACCTACTCCCCGTGAACGAGGCCCTGCAGGGGGTGGAATGGATCCTGCATGCGGCCACCCAGGACCTTCCCTGCCTGGGGGAACTCGGGATGCACCCGGACGCGCTCTTCGATACCGAGTTGGCCGGGCGCCTCGCCGGCCTGCCGCGCGTCGGCCTCGGCCCGGTCGTGGAGTCCCTGCTGGGCCTGCGGCTGGCCAAGGAACACTCCGCCGCCGACTGGTCCACCCGCCCGCTTCCCGATTCCTGGCTCAGATACGCCGCCCTGGATGTCGAGGTCCTCGACGAGCTGCGGATCGCCCTGGCCGAGCTGCTGGAGGAATCCGGCAAGCTGGGGTTCGCGGCCGAGGAATTCGAGGCCATCCGCACCGCCCCGGCCCCGGCCCCGCGCGTTGATCCGTGGCGCCGGACCTCGGGCCTGCACCAATTGCGCGACCGTCGCCAGCTCGCTGCCGTCCGGGCCCTGTGGCTCGAACGGGAGTCGTTGGCGGAGAACCGCGACGTCGCCCCCGGCCGCCTCATTCCCGATGCCGCACTGATCGCGGCGGCCAAGGCCATGCCCACCACCGTCCCGCAGATGCTCAAGACCCCCGGTTTCCATGGTCGGGCGGCCAGCAAGGAAGCCCCGCGCTGGTTGCGCTGCCTGCAGTCGGCCCGGCATGCCGACGAGCTGCCACCCATGCACATCCCCACCTCGGCCCCACCGCCGGCCCGCACCTGGCCGGATAAGGACGAGGCCGCGGCCCGCCGCCTGGGCACCGCCAAACCCCGGGTCGCCCGGCGGGCCGAGCAGTTGGAGATGCCCACAGAGAACCTGCTGACCCCCGACACCCTGCGTCGGCTGGCCTGGCGACCACCGGAGGAGGTCACCCCGGAAGCCATCGCCGCCGCCCTGGCCGAACTGGGAGCCCGTGACTGGCAGATCCACGAAACCGCTCCGATCATCACCGTCGCCTTCCTGGATCCCGATCCCCTGCCGAAGAAGCACGCTTCCAAGGCCGAATGACCGGCCCCGCCCACCTGCTGCGGGGGTCTTGCGGCCCACCGGTGACACGGCGGGTCCCGCACGCCTTGCGCCTCTAGTTACTCACCGGTAACATATGGACTGGATCACATTCATTCCACGCAAGGAGTCACCCCCAGTGAGCCCAACATCCGCACGCGCGCTGCCGCGCAACCGGCAGGTCCGCGACGTCGTGTTCGTCGACGGCGTCCGCACCCCCTTCGGCAAGGCCGGAGACAAGGGCATCTACCACGGCACCCGCGCCGATGACCTGGTGGTCAAGTGCATCCGCGATCTGCTGCGCCGCAACCCCGAGGTCCCGGCGGAGCGCATCGACGAGGTCGCCATCGCCGCGACCACCCAGACCGGTGACCAGGGCCTGACCATCGGCCGTACGGCGGCCTTGCTGGCCGGACTGCCCCAGTCCGTTCCAGGCTTCGCCATCGACCGGATGTGTGCCGGAGCGATGACCGCGGTGACCACCACCGCCTCCTCCATCGCCTTCGGCGCCTACGACGTCGTCGTGGCCGGCGGTGTCGAGCACATGGGCAACCACCCCATGGGCGCCGATGCCGATCCGAACCCGCGCTTTGTCTCCGAACGCCTCGTGGACCCGGCGGCCCTGAACATGGGCAACACCGCCGAGAACCTGCACGACCGTTTCCCGGCCATCACCAAGGAACGGGCCGACCGTTACGCCCTGGCCAGCCAGAAGAAGCTGGCCGCCGCCTATGAGGCCGGCGACATCCAGCCCGACCTGGTTCCCGTCGCGGCGCGCCGCCCGGGTGAGGGATGGGCCCTCAACACCACCGACGAACCGCCCCGGCCCGGGACCACGCTCGAGGACCTGGAGTCCCTGCGCACCCCCTTCCGCGCCCACGGCCATGTCACCGCCGGCAATGCCGCCGGACTGAACGACGGCGCCACCGCGGCCCTACTGACCTCCTCCGAGACGGCCGAGGAGCTCGGGCTGGCCCCGAAGATGCGCCTGGTCGGCTACGCCTTCGCCGGCGTCGAACCACAGGTCATGGGCATCGGCCCGGTCCCCGCCACCCAGAAGGCCCTGGCCCAGGCCGGCCTGACCATCGAGGACATCGGGCTCTTCGAGATCAACGAGGCCTTCGCCGTGCAGGTCCTGTCGTTCCTGGACCACTACGAGATCGCCGACGACGACCCGCGGGTGAACCGCTATGGTGGGGCCATCGCCGTCGGGCACCCGTTGGCCTCCTCGGGCGTGCGGCTGATGAACCAGCTCGCCCGGCAGTTCGAAGCCGACCCCTCCGTGCGCTACGGCCTGACCACCATGTGCGTCGGCCTGGGCATGGGCGGCACCGTCATCTGGGAAAACCCCCACCACGCCGACTACGGGAAGGACGCCTGAGACATGGCCACCAAGGATTTTGACCGCTTCGAGGCACTCGCCGAGCAGGTCCCCGACGAAATCATCACCCACACCCTGGTTTCCGACGTCACGCTGGCCTCCGGGGCGACGCTGGCGTTGCTGACCCTGGACAACGGGCTGGACCACAGCAAGCCGACCACCCTGGGCCCGGGAACCCTCATCGAATTCGGGCGGGAACTCAACCGCCAGCACGAGAGGGCGGCTGCCGGGCAGATCCAGGCCCTGGCCGTCACCGGAAAACCCCACTTCCTCGTCGCCGGGGCGGACCTGACGACGGTGAAGACGCTGAAGAAATCCGCCAGCGGGGCACTGATGGCCGATCTCGGTCATGCCGCCTACGATCTGCTGGCCGATCTCGGGGTCCCCACCTTCGCGTTCATCAACGGCGTTGCCCTCGGCGGAGGGCTGGAGGTCGCGCTGGCCGCGAACTACCGCACCGTCTCCTCCGGGGCCAACGGCCTCGGTCTCCCGGAGGCGTTCATCGGCCTGGTCCCCGGATGGGGCGGCGTCTACCGCCTGCCGCGCCTGATCGGCCCCGAAGCCGCCACGACGGTGATGATCGAGAACCCGTTGAACAACAACCGCTCGTTGGCCGGCCCGGCCGCCTACAAGCTGGGCATCGCCGATGCCCTGTTCGAACCCGCCGACTTCCTCGAGCAGTCCCTGGCTTGGGCGGATACCGTCCTGTCGGGGGCCGAGGTGGCCCGGCCGAACGCCGTGGATCCGGCCGCCGATCCGGCTGTGGCCGAACGGTGGGATGCCGCCGTCGCCAAGGGCCGGGCCTTCGTCGAGGCGAAGACCGCCGGCGCCGCTCCGGCCCCGGGCAAGGTCCTGGATGTGTTCGAGGCCGGCAAGACGATCAGCCAGGGGGAATCGGCGCGGCTCGAATGCGCCGCCCTGGTCGAACTGATGCAGACCCCGCAATTCCACGACACCGTCTACTCCTTCCTGGATCTGGTGCAGAAGCGGGCCAAGCGCCCGGCCGGGGCCCCGGACCGCAAGCTCGCCCGCCCGGTCACCAAGATCGGTGTCGTCGGGGCCGGGCTGATGGCCGGACAGTTCGCCCTGCTCTTCGCCAGGTTGTTGAAGGTCCCGGTGGTCATCACCGATATCGATCAGGGCCGGGTGGACAAGGGCCTGTCCTACATCCATGGCGAGGTCGATAAGCTGCTGGCCAAGAAGCGGATCTCCGCGGACGCGGCCAACCGCACGAAGGCGCTGGTCACCGGTTCGGTCTCCAAGGAGTCCTTCGCCGACGCCGATCTGGTCATCGAGGCCGTCTTCGAGGAACTCCAGGTCAAGAAGCAGGTCTTCGCCGAGGTGGAGGCCGTGGTCTCCCCCGAATGCATCCTGGCCACCAACACCTCCTCCTTGTCGGTCACCGAGATGGCCGCCGATCTGTTACACCCCGAGCGGGTGGTCGGTTTCCACTTCTTCAACCCGGTGGCCGCCATGCCGCTCATCGAGATCGTGCGGGCCCCCAAGACGGACGACGCCATCCTGGCCACCGCCTTCGCCGTGGCCAAGGACCTGCGCAAGACGGCGGTCCTGGTCAAGGATGCGGCGGCCTTCGTGGTCAACCGTGTCCTGCTGCGCCTGATGGGCGAGGTGTCCAACGCCTTCGACGACGGCACCCCCGCCGAGATCGCCGACAACGCGTTGCGCCCGATGGGTCTGCCGATGAGCCCGTTCACGCTCCTGGCCATGGTCGGGGTCCCGGTCGCCCAGCACGTCACGGAATCCCTCCATGAGGCCTTCGGCGACCGTTTCCGAGTCTCGGCGAACCAGCAGGCACTGATCGACCACGGCGTGAAGTCCCTCTGGGTCCAGCACGACGACGGCACCCGGTCCATCCCGGACTCCACCCTCGAGCTGCTCAGCTTCGGTTCGACGCCGAGCACGTCCGAGGAGTTGCTGGTCCGCACCCAGGAGGCCCTGGCCGAAGAGATCGGCCTCATGCTCGACGAGGGGGTCGTCGCCGGTCCCGAGGACATCGACCTGTGCATGATCCTCGGCGCCGGATGGCCGATGCACCTGGGCGGCATCACGCCGTACCTGGACCGCGTCGGTGCCTCCGAACGCATCCGGGGGGCCCGCTTCCACGCGGAGTGACCCACCGGATCCTGTGAGTTGTCCGACATGACGGCGATGCCCCGCTGACGGGGCATCGCCGTCATGCGCGGTCATGAAAGGATCAGGGCATGAACACCTCAGCACAACCGTGCCGCCGTCTGGTTCTGGGTTCCACGCTCGCCCTCGGCGCGGGCACGACGCTCGCCGCCTGCGGCGATGGTTCCTCCGCGGCGCCGCAGAACACTTCCCAGCCCGTGCCGGAACCGGCCGGGAACCCCTTGACCGTCGCCCCCGTGGCCGATCTCCCCGTGGGGTCCATGGTCAACGTCGACGCCGAGGCCACCGGCGAGACGTACCTGCTCTACCGCAAGGACGAGGAAACGGTCCTGGCCTATACGGCCGTCTGCACGCATGCGGGCTGCCGGGTGGGCCCGGGCGAGGAGGACTTCATCTGCCCCTGCCACGAATCGCATTTCGACCCCGCCGACGGCACGGCCACCGGTGGCCCCGCCCGTGAGGCCCTGACCCGCTTCGCGGCGGAAATCGCCGATGGGCAGATCCTGCTCTACCCCTGAGCCCCCCGTGGTGTTCCACGCTGGTTCCCCCCGGGATGCCACAATGGCAGCATGGAACACTTCACAGCACACACCACGGGACGACGGGCCGTTCTGGGCGGATCATTGGTCCTGGGGGCCGGGGCGGCGTTGGCGGCCTGCGGTAGCGGATCCTCGGTCGATGAGATCCCCGAACCCAGCGGCGAGGCCACGAAGGCAACCACCACCGACGAATTGGCGGTGGGCCAGAGCGCCTCGGTGGCCGTTGACGGTGACACCTACCTGCTCTGGCGCCAGGACGAGGACACCGTCCTGGCGTATACGGCGGTCTGCACCCATCAGGGCTGCACGGTGGGTGTGACCAAGAAGGATTTCAAATGTCCGTGCCACGGTTCCGAGTTCTCCCATGAAGACGGCTCGGCCGTGGTCGGGCCGGCGTCGAAGCCCCTGGCGCGTTTTGCCGCGGAGATCAAGGGCAAGGACGTCCTGATCTACCTCTAGGCGGTCCCGCGTCCCGGGATCAGGGGCGGGCTCCGTGGAGCAGGAAGCGGGCCGTTGAATCCTGCAGCCCGGCAATGGTTTCCCAGGCCGCTGAGCCGGCGTCGTCTCCGACGCGCACGGAATACGCCCCGGCCCATTCGCTGGCCAGGATCTCCCCGTCGACGACCCAATGGCTGGCCCCGCGCTGGTCGTCGTCGAAACGGTCGAAGCGCAGCACCGGTCCCCCGTCGAGGGACGGGGCCACGTAGGCAGGGGGGCGGGGATCCTCGACCGCCACCAGGCGGGTCTGCTGGACCTGTCCGTCGTCGTCGCGGATGCTGCTCCAGGCCGCTTCGGCCCGTCCGCGACCCACCAGGTTGCGCACCACGAGGAATTCCCCGTAGCCCGGGACCGTTCCCGCCGGGGCCTGCCGGCTCACCCCCGTGGGGAGTTCGCGCCCATCAGGGGTGATCAACGATTCGGCGCTGACGACGGGCAGGCTGCCGGTGTGGGTCCAGTTGGCCGGATTATGCAGCAGGACCGGTTGGTCCATGCCGCTGGAATGGAACCAACTCAGATCCCAGTCGGGTCCAGGCACGAAGCGGATGCGTGACTCGGCCAGGTAGTCCCCCGATTCGTCCTCGATGGCGATGCGGGTCAACAGCACCGAATATTGCCAGATGCGGTGCAGGGCACCAACACGTTGGCCACCCACCCAGAACGTTTCCCAGCGTTCGAAGTCCGGCAGCGTGTTCAGGTCCTCCACGGGTTCGGCCATGAGGTCCCTTCCTAGAAGAGGGCGACTTTCGGTTCACGAGGAAAGATCCGGTCCAGTTCCGCCAGGTCCTCGGCGTCGGGCTTCCACTGGGCGGCGGCGGCATTCTGGTGGATCTGCTCCACCCGGGTGGCTCCGGCGATGACGCTGGACACCGGGTCCTGGGCCGCCAACCAGGAGAAGGCCACCTGCACCGGTGTCAGTTCCCGTGCCGAGGCGAAATCGGACAGTTCGGACAACTGGTCGAAGTCGACCTTGTCCAGCAGGTTCTGCCGCGAGTGGCTCAGCCGGCTGCCGCCGGGCGCCTGCCGTGACGTGTATTTGCCGGTCAGCAAGCCATTGGCCAGCGGGAAGTAGGGCAGCACGCCCAACCCGTAGGCATTCGAGGCCGGGAGAACTTCGAGTTCGGCCCGGCGGTCGAGCAGGTTGTAGTGGTTCTGGCTTGAGATGAACCGGGTGTAGCCTCCACTGCGGGCGGTGAATTCGGCATCGGCGATCTGCCAGCCGGCCCGGTTCGAATGCCCGATGTAGCGGACCTTGCCGGAGGCCACGAGGTCATCGAGGGCGGCCAGCGTCTCATCGATGGGGGTCAGGTCGTCGGGGGTGTGGAACTGGTAGAGGTCGATGTAATCGGTCCCCAGCCGGCCCAGGGACGTCTCCACGGACTGCATGATGTACTTGCGGGACCCTCGGGCCCCGAAGTCCCGGCCGTTGGCTCCCCCGGCGTCCATGCCGAATTTCGTGGCCACCACGACCTCGTCCCGCCGCGTGCCCAGGGCCTTGCCCAGGCGGGTCTCCGCCAGTCCTGGTTCGCGCCCATAGGTGTCGGCGGTGTCGAACAGGGTGATGCCGGAGTCCAGGGCCGCGTGCACGATCGCGTTGGTGCCCTCCTGCGATTCGGTGGCGGTGCCGCTGCGGCCGAGGTTGTTGCACCCCAGGCCCACGACGGAGACACTCAGCCCCGAGCGGCCCAGCCGACGGTATTCCATCTCGGGGTGTGGCTGGGCGGTGGCGGCGCGGGTCGAATTGCTGGAGGAGCTCATGGGATGCGTCCTTTCGGAAGGAGGGGCTGGACGGGAACGGATCAGGCCACGGAGAACGGAGTCTTGGGCGGCATCGGATACTTCTGTTTGGCCGCCTCGGGGGCGTCGTGGGGTGCCACACCGATGGAAAGTTTGGTGAAGTCGAGTTTGGCCTGCCGAATGCACGTGGTGATCGCGGTGACCGCCTTGCCTGGCTCCGGGGAGAGGATGCGGATATTGAGTTTACGGGGGGCAAAGTCGCTCGACTCCACCGTGCCCAGACCGCGCCAGGCCAGATGGCCGCGCAGCGCTTCCATCGCCTTATCGCGCAAGTATTCGTCGCGCTGGGTTCCTTCGGTGGTCTTCAACGCATATTGGGCAATCACCCACGATTGGTCGGCCCCGGTCAGTTCGGCAAACCCGTCCGTGGCGCATTGGTCGGCGAAGGCCTCCATCAAACCCGCCCCCCGTTCGGCATCGACGTCGACGGCTTCCTTGGTGGTGGACAAATTTCCGACGGTGCCGTGGTTGATCACGAACTGGCCGGCTTCCTCGCCCTCGCCCTGCTCGAACCAGGCCTCACGGAATTGCAGGACCCCGTCGTCGTCGCGGCGGTAGGTGCGCTGGATCGGCATGCGATTCTCCTCGGTTCGGGCCTGTGCTCATGCTGTGGTTCGGCGCCCCCGCTTCGGTGGCGGCGCGTCGACGCATCTAGCCTACTGCCTGTGCCAGCAGCCGGTGTCCGCGCTCGAACCAGGCGTCGGCGCACACCCCGAACGGTTCCTTCAGGGTTTTCACGCCCACCAGCAACTCCTGGGCGGCGGCACGCATCCGCTCTGCCAGTTCTTCGGGGTAGCCCATGGACAGGGCGTGCTCCTCGAATTCGTCCTCGTCGTCGAGGTAGATGCCCCGGCGCGTGGAACGGACCACGTCCAAGTCCATATCAACGGAGTTGAACTCCCACCCGGAGGGCTTCAGCGCTTGCCAGCCCAGATTCCGGGAGACATCGATATAGAGCCGGAAGTGACCGGGATGGGAATCGTCGTAAAACGTGGCGACCCAATCGGCTGCGTGGGGAAACAGGCAAATGGCATCCGACTCCGCGGCGAAGGCAGCGCCGGGTCGGGCCACCAGCGAACCTGCCGGTTGGATGACCCAGTGCCCGTGTTCGTCGGCCCCCAGGTACCTGCCGGGGACGACCCAATGCGGCCAGCCATCATGTTTCCACGCCCGGGCGATCACCACGTCACCTACGGAAATGTCACCGGGGGCTGCAGCCAACGATTCTAGCCGGCTCATAGGCGGGGTATCTGGCCGGTGGGGGCGTCCTGGCCGGGTAGCGGCCGGGCGAAGGGGACCTTGGTTCCCAGCACCTGGGCCAGGGTGTCCTGGGTGATCTGGTTGGCGGTCAGGCCAACCCGCTCCAGGATCTGGTTCCGAGAACCGTGTTTGAGGAACTGCGTCGGCAGGCCCACTTCGTTCAGTGCCGTATCGACACCTGCGGCACGCATTTCCTGGCGGATCCGCGAGCCGACGGCGCCGGCCTTCACGCCGTCCTCGATGCAGACCACGATCCGGTGGCGCGCCGCCAAGGAGATGATGGATCGGGCGACCGGAAGGACCCAACGCGGATCCACCACCGTGGAACTCACCCCCTGGGCCTCGAGCCGTTCTGCGACCTCCAGGCTCAATCCGGCCATGGAACCGACAGCGACGATGAGGACATCCCGCTCTCCTTCGCCGTGCCGCGCCAGCACGTCCACGCCGTCGTCGAGACGTTCAATGGCTTCCAGTTCCTGACCGACACTGCCCTTGGAGAAGCGCAGGACGGTGGGGGCATCGTTGATGGCTACGGCTTCGCGCAGTTCCTCACGCAACCGGGTGGCGTCGCGCGGTGCCGCCAGGGAGAGCCCGGGGACCGACTGCAGCAACGACATATCCCACATCCCGTGGTGGCTCGGCCCGTCGGGGCCGGTGACCCCGGCCCGGTCCAACACCACGGTTACTCCGGCACGGTGCAGGGCGACGTCCATGAGCAGCTGGTCGAACGCCCGGTTCAGGAACGTCGCGTAGAGCGCCACCACCGGGTGCAGGCCACCGAAGGCCATGCCGGCGGCGCTGGTCAACGCATGCTGCTCGGCGATACCGACGTCGATGACCCGTTCCGGGTGGCGGGCGGCCATCGTGGACAGCCCGACCGGGATGAGCATGGCTCCGGTGACGGCGACGATGTCTCGGCGTTCGTCGGCGATCTCGGCAATCTCTTCGCCGAAGACCGAGGTCCAGGACTGGGCTCCGGGCCGGGAGACGGGTTCGCCGGTTTCGGGGTCGATCACGCCCACCGAATGCATCTGGTCGTTCGGGTCGGCCAGGGCGGGACCGTAGCCACGCCCCTTCTCGGTGAGCGTATGCACGATCACCGGGCCCTCGTACTGCCGAGCCTGCTGCAGGGCCTCTTCCACGGCCTCCTGGTTGTGCCCGTCGATCGGGCCGATGTACTTCATGCCCAGATCCTCGAACAGCCCCTGCGGGGCCCACCAGTCCTTCATGCCCTTCTTGGTGGCGTGCAGCGACTTATAGGCAAAACGGCTCACGGCGCCGCCTTGCTGAAGTCGGTCCTTCCACCAGTTCAGGGTGTCTTCGTAGACGGGGTGGGTCCTGACCTTATCCAGGGTGCGTTGGCGCAGGGCGCCCAACTGGTCGGCCAGACCGCCGACGGTGGGGGCGTAGGACCGGCCATTATCGTTGACCACGATCACGACCCGGCGATCCTTATCGGCGGCGATGTTGTTCACGGCCTCCCAGGCCATGCCGCCGGTCAGGGCTCCGTCCCCGACGACGGCGACGACGTAGCGGTCCCCTTCCCCGGAAAGCTTCCGGGCCCGGGAGATGCCCTCGGCCCAGGATAGCGAACTGGAGGCATGCGAGGACTCGACGATGTCGTGGACCGATTCGGAGCGTTCGGGGTAGCCGGCGAGCCCGTCCTGTTGGCGCAGCGTGGAGAAGTCCTGCCGCCCGGTCAGCAGCTTATGAACGTAGGACTGGTGTCCTGTATCGAAAACGATGGAATCACGCGGGGAATCGAAGACCCGGTGGATCCCCAACGTGAGCTCCACGACCCCCAGATTCGGGCCCAGATGTCCTCCGGTACGGGAGACGTTGGCAATCAGGAAGGCCCGGATCTCCTCCGCCAATTGCTGAAGCTGTTGCGCACCCAGACCACGCAAATCGCGCGGCTCATGGATGGTCTCGAGCAATCCCATGCCGGTTCGTCCTTTCGCAGCCGGAAACATCATTCCATCGTACTGCGCACGGCGACGGGTTCTCGACCCGGCACCGCCTGCGCGGACTCAGGCAAACCGAGGAAAGTGGCGGCGGCGTCGTGCCCGGTGACCTGCAGCGACCAGTCGGGCCGCCGCAGGAGCTCGGAGGTCAGCCGCACTCGTTGTACCTCCTGGGCGGAGTCGCCCCACATCCGCCGGGTCACCCCGTTGTCCTGGTATCCCACGGCGCGCGAGACCCCCAACGAGGAGAGGTTCCAGCTGGCGGCGTCGGATTCGGCCACCTGGGCACCGAGGTGGTCGAAGGCATAGAGCACGACGGCGGTGCGCATCTCCGTACCGATGCCCCGTCCTTGGGCCGAACGAGTCAACCAGGAGCCGGTGGTGACCAGTCGCATCCGGGCGAAATCCTGCCCCAGCAGATCCTGCATCCCCACCAGTTCGCCTTCATGCCAGACCCCGAAGGACAGCGTCCAGTCCCCGGGCTGCGTCTGGGCGCGGGTCCGCCACACATGGCGGGCCATGTTCGCCGGCAGCTCGGCATCGGGGACGTCGGTCCAGGGAAGGGAGAAGGGGCTGCGCCCGGGCTCGTGGATGCCGCTGAGCCCGGCAGCTTGGAAGGCCGGCAGGTCCTCGTCGGTGATCGCCCGCAGCTCCAGGCGCGGAGTGGACAGGTGCAGGCCGAAGAGCGGCCACGAGTCGGTCAGTGCGTCCATCTCCAAATCCTATAACCCCCGCCGCGCCAGCCGGGCCCGGGCACGCAAAAGGGCGGGCCACCCGGTATCCCGGATGGCCCGCCCCGTCTGCGGTGGATCTGCGGTTAGCTGCCGGAGATCTGACGCAGCACGTACTGCAGGATGCCGCCGTTGCGGTAGTAGTCGGCCTCACCGGGGGTATCGATGCGCAGCACGGCATCGAATGACTGGGTGGAGCCGTCTTGCGCGGTGGCGGTGACCTTCAGCGTGGAGGGGGTGGTCCCCTCGTTGAGTTCGGTCACACCGGCGATCGAGAAGGACTCGGTGCCGTCCAACCCCAGGGTCGAGGTGGACTCGCCCTCGGGGAACTGCAGCGGCAGCACGCCCATCCCGATGAGGTTCGAGCGGTGGATCCGCTCGTAGCTCTCGGCCAGGACGGCCTTGACGCCCAACAGTGCGGTGCCCTTGGCGGCCCAGTCACGTGAGGAGCCGGAACCGTATTCCTTGCCGGCCAGCACGACCAGCGGGGTCCCTTCGGCTGCGTAGTTCGTCGCCGCGTCGAAGACCGTGTTCTGCGGTCCGCCGTCCTGGGTGAAGTCGCGGGTGAAGCCACCCTCGATGTTGTCCAGGAGCTGGTTGCGGATGCGGATGTTCGCGAACGTACCGCGGATCATGACCTCGTGGTTACCACGACGGGAGCCGTAGGAGTTGAAGTCCTTACGATCCACGCCATTGGCCAGCAGGTACTGTCCCGCCGGGGAATCGGACTTGAACGAGCCGGCCGGGGAGATGTGGTCGGTGGTGACCGAATCGCCCAGCTTCAGCAGCACGCGGGCACCGTCGATGTCGGAGACCGGCTCCGGCTGTGCCTTCATGCCATCGAAGTATGGGGGCTTGCGCACGTAGGTGGAATCCTCGGCCCATTCGAAGGTGTTGCCAGCCGGGGTATCCAGCGCCTTCCAGCGGTCGTCGCCGTCAAAGACCCCCTCGTAGCCCTTGGCGAACATGTCCTTGTCGATGGAGGCGTCCATGACCTGCTGGACCTCGACCGGGTTCGGCCAGATGTCCTTCAGGAAGACGTCGGTTCCGGCGTCGTCCTGGCCCAGTGGCTCGGATTCGAAGTCGAAGTCCATGGTCCCGGCCAGGGCATAGGCGATGACCAGCGGCGGGGAGGCCAGGTAGTTCATCTTCACGTCCGGGTTGATCCGGCCTTCGAAGTTGCGGTTACCGGAGAGGACCGAGGTGACGGAGAGGTCGTTGGCCTGAATGGCTTCGGCGATCTCCGCTTCCAATGGGCCTGAGTTGCCGATGCAGGTCGTGCAGCCGTAGCCGACGATGTAGAAGCCGAGCTTCTCCAGGTACGGGCTCAGGCCGGACTTCTCGTAGTAGTCGGTGACGACCTTGGAGCCGGGGGCGACGGAGGTCTTGACCCACGGCTTCGAGGCCAGGCCCTTGTCCACGGCGTTGCGGGCGAGCAGGGCTGCTGCGAGCATCACCGAGGGGTTGGACGTGTTGGTGCACGAGGTGATCGAGGCGATGGAGACGATGCCGTGGTCCAGCGAGAATTCGCGGCCATCGGCGGTCTTCACGTCCACGGACTTCGAGGGACGGCCCACGTTGCGATCGTCGGCGTCACCGGCGGCGTAGTTGTGGATGTCCTTGCGGAACTGTTCCTTCGCGCTGGTCAGCTCGATGCGGTCCTGGGGACGCTTCGGGCCGGCGATGGAGGGAACCACGGTGGACAGGTCCAGCTCGAGGTACTCGGAGAAACGCAGTTCCTTGGACGGGTCGTGCCAGAGGCCCTGTTCCTTGGTGTAGGCCTCCACGAGGGCGACGTTCTCTTCGGAGCGGCCGGTCAGGCGCAGGTAGTCCAGGGTCACGTCGTCGATGGGGAACATGGCTGCGGTGGAGCCGAACTCCGGGGACATGTTGCCGATCGTGGCGCGGTTGGCCAGCGGCACCTGGGCGACGCCTTCGCCGTAGAACTCGACGAATTTGCCGACCACGCCGTGCTGGCGCAGCTTCTCGGTGATCGTGAGGACGACGTCGGTCGCGGTGGCACCTGCGGGGATGGAGCCGGCGAGCTTGAAGCCCACCACCCGCGGGATCAGCATGGAGACGGGCTGGCCGAGCATGGCCGCCTCGGCCTCGATGCCGCCGACGCCCCAGCCCAGCACACCCAGGCCATTGACCATGGTGGTGTGCGAGTCGGTGCCGACGCAGGAGTCGGGGTAGGCGCGCAGCTTGCCGTCGACCTCGCGGGTCATGACCGTGCGGGCCAGGTACTCGATATTGACCTGGTGCACGATGCCGGTGCCCGGGGGGACGACCTTGAAGTCATCGAACGCCGTCTGGCCCCAACGCAGGAACTGGTACCGCTCGCCATTGCGCTGGTACTCGATCTCCATATTGCGTTCGATGGCGTCCTTATTACCGAACACGTCGATCTGGACGGAGTGGTCGATCACCATTTCCGCGGGAGCCAGCGGGTTCACCCGGGTCGGGTCACCACCCAGGTCCTCGACGGCTTCACGCATGGTGGCCAGGTCGACCACACACGGCACACCGGTGAAGTCCTGCATCAGCACGCGGGCCGGAGTGAACTGGATCTCCGTGCTTGGCTGGGCGTTCTGATCCCACTGGGCCAGCGCACGAACGTGGTCGGCAGTGATGTTCTTGCCGTCCTCGGTCCGAAGCAGGTTCTCCAGAAGGATCTTAAGGCTGTACGGAAGGCTGTCGCTGCCCTCGACCGCGTTCAGCCGGAAAATTTCATATTCGTTGCCTTGGACGTCCAATACGCCCTTGGCACCAAAGCTGTCCACATTACTCACTGGGACTCCTCTCGCCAGACTTTCATCTTTGTTGCACGCACGGGCATCCCGCCAGTAAGGCGAACCTAACCGGCCGGGAAGCACGATGGGATTGCGGCAGAGCTGCCCCCAGTCTATCCGTTGGCCGAAGGGACCAGCGCCGCCACGCACTCCACGTGGTGGGTATGCGGGTAGAGATCCAGGGCCCGTACCGATTCGGTGGCGTAGCCCTTCGCGGCAAAGTCGCGTAGATCCCGAGAGAACGACGCCGGATCGCAGGAAACGTAGGCGATCCGTCCCGGTCGGGCGGCGCTGACGGCGGCCACCCCGGCCCGTCCGAGGCCGGTGCGTGGCGGATCCAGCACCACACCGTCCAGGCCCCGGGGCAACCGGGCCACCTCGGCACGCAGGATCTTTTCCACCCGGCCCTGGCGGATCAGGACCTGGTCCAGCCCCTGGATGTTGCGGCGGGCATCTTTGCTGGTTCCCGGGGCCCCTTCGATCGACAGGACGATCCCCTGCGCCCCGACGGCGCGGGCCAAGGGCACGGTGAACAGTCCGGCGCCGGCATAGAGGTCGGCACAGGCCTGGCCCGGTTGCGGGTCCAGGATCGCTTGGACGGCGTCGTTCAGGGCGTCGGGGGCACTGCGGTGGATCTGCCAGAACCCCTCCCCGGTGACCCGGTAGGTTTCCCCGGCGGCCTGTTCGGCCACCCAGGTCCTGCCGCGCAGTCGGTGCAGGGTTCCCGCCCCGTCGGCCGCCGCACCGCCGTGTTGGGTGATCAGCGCCGCGTTGCTGCCCTCGGGCAGGGCCTTGGCCAGGCGTGTCGCGGCTCCCGGGGTGGCATCGGCCCGTTCGACGAGGAGCACCAGCGGTGCCCCGCCGGCCGAACCGGCCGCGACCTCGATCCGGTCCAGCCCGCGCAACGGCAACTCGGCCAACGACAGGTCGTTGATCGCCGCCACGGCCAGCGGCAGGTCGCGGATGGGGACGAGCCGGTCGGAATGGTGGGCGTTCATGGCCAGTCGTCCCGACGCGTCGACGCTGAAGGCCGCCCGGGTCCTCCAGCCCAGTCCGTCCCCGCGCTCGCCCGGCGCGGCCTCGACCCCGGTGAAGCCGACGTCGTCGGCATCCAGACCGGCCAATCGTTCAAGTTGTTCGCGGACGACCGCGGATTTCAGTTCCCGCTGGTATCCAAGCTCCGCATGCCCGAACTCGGCCCCGCCGACCGGCAACTCCCCCGCGGCGTGGCGGGCGATGGCATCGGCTTCGGGCCAGAAATGCGGTACCCGGTGCGCGGAGGCCTCCAGCATCTCCACCGCGTCGGCCCGCCAGAAGCGGGCCTCCTGCCCGGCGTCGGTCAACCGGGCCCGGACCCGTTCACCGGGCAACGCATGGCGGACGAAGACCACCCGGCCCTGGTACCTGGCGACGAAGTGGCCCCCATGGGCGGGGGCGCCGATCTCGACCTCGATCAGATCGCCCGTCGCCGGTTCTTCCTGCTGGCTCACCTGCTGCTCCCGCCGTCGTGCTCTCGTGGTTGGCCTTCGGTCCCGGTGATCCCGCGCTCGTGTTCGAAGAGTGCCCGCCCGTGGGTTTCCTCCGAGAGTTGCCAGGGGACGCTGGCGACCACGACGCCCGGGACGAAATGCAGCCGGGTCTTGATGCGCAACGCCGTCTGGTTGTGCACCAGCTGCTCCCACCAGCGTCCGACCACGTATTCGGGGATGTAGACGACCACCAGGTCACGGGGTGAATTGGATTTGATGGTCTTGATGTAGTCGATGATCGGCGCCGCCGTCTCGCGGTAGGGCGAGGCGAGCACGGTGATCGGCACCGGGATCTGCAACCGCTCCCATTCGGCCACGGTGCGTTCCGTGGCATCCTGGTCGATGTCCACGATGATGGCATCGAGCTTCGAGGGGCGGCCGGCCCGGGCGAAGGCCACCGCCCGCAGCACCGGTTTGCGCAGCGTCGACACGAGTATCAGGGCATGCACGCGGGCCGGAAGGGCCTTGGCGGTGCCTCGCCCGTCGACCGCCAGTTCACGGTCGACCGCCGCATAGTGGGCGTGGATCGAGGACATGATCAGATACATCGCCAGGATCGCCACCACGGCCAACCAGGCACCGAAGATGAATTTGGTGACCAGCACGATCACCAGCACGGCGGCGGTGAGGACGAACCCGACGAGGTTCAGCAGGCGCGAGCGCATGATCCGGTGGCGTACCCGCTGGTTGGCGGTGCTGGCCAGTTGCCGGCTCCAGTGCCTGACCATGCCCAGCTGGCTGAGCGTGAAGGAGACGAAGACCCCCACGACGTAGAGCTGGATCAGGGTCGCCACATGGGCGCCGAACACCAACACCAGCACCAGGGCCCCGACGCCCAGGGCGATGATGCCGTTGCTGAACCCAAGCCGGTCCCCCCGGGTCCGCAGCTGCCGGGGAAGATAGCCGTCGGTGGCCAGATGCGAGGCCAGGTTGGGGAAGGAGCTGAATGCGGAATGCCCGGCCATGCCCAGCACGGCGACGGTGACGGCCAGGATGATGTAGAAACCGACGCTACCGCCGCCGAAGACGGCGTGGGCCAGCTGGCTGAGCACCGGGTTCTGGATGTAGTCCCCCGGGATCGATCCGCCGTCGACCGCAAGGTTCCGTTGCGGGTCCTCGACCATATGCACCCGGGCGGCGCGGGCCAGGAACATGGTGCCCAGGGTCAGTACCGTGGCGATGAGGCCCAGCAGCAGCAGGATCGATGCGGCGTTCCGGGCGCGCGGCCGGGCCAGGTTCTGGACGTTGCTGATGGGCGCTTCGATCCCCGTCAGTGCCGCCGAGCCGGTGGAGAAGGCGCGCAGCACCAACACGGCGCCCAGCAGTCCGGTCAGTGCCGGGTCGTAGCCCTGCTGCGGCAGGATCTCGAACCCTGCGCTGGGGGCCGAGCCCAACCGGCCCATGGCGGCACTGATCGTGCCGGTGAGGATCATCACCAGCATCGCGCCGATGAACAGATAGGTCGGCAACGCGTTGCCCAGCCGAGACCGGCCCAGCCCGCGCAGGTTCAGCAGCGCCAGGATCACGACGCCGGCACCGGCGAGCAGCGATTGGTGCCCGTCCAGCCCCGGGAAGGCCGCGACGACGTAGTGTGCGGCGGCGGACATGGACACCGCCACGGTCAAGACGAAGTCGACCAGCAGGGCCGAGGCCACCGTGGTGCCGGCCCGGGGCCCGAGGTTGACGCTGGCGATCTCATAGTCCCCGCGTCCCGAGGGGTAGGCCTTCACCGATTGCCGGTAGGACGCGATGATCACCATCATCACCGCCATGATGGCGATGCCGATCAGCGGCGAGAAGTAGATCGCCGACAGTCCGGCGATGGCCAGGGTCATGAGGACTTCATCGGGGGCGTAGGCCACGGAAGACAGCGCGTTGGAGGACAGCAGGGGAAGCGCCAGCCGGCGGCGCAGGGGCGCCTGCTTCAGCCGTTCGGTGCGGAATGGTCTGCCAACCAGGATCCGTTTCAGCGCGTCGAGGAACGTCAGCACCAGTCAAAGCTAGCCCGTGAACGGCATATCTGTCATACACGCCGCACCGCCACCGGCTCCTGCACGCTTCCCGCGTGGGAGACTGGGAGCCATCATCGGGGTCGGAAAGGCCCCGCCGTCAGCAGGACAATCGCGGGGAGCAAGGCATGGCCCATTTCGTCATCATGGGGTGCGGGCGCGTCGGCGTCACGTTGGCCCACACCTTGGACGACGCCGGACACACCGTGGCGATCATCGACCAGGACGACCGGGCGTTCCGTCGTCTACGGCGCGGATTCACCGGCCAGAAGGTCAGCGGGGTCGGCTTCGACCGGGAAACCCTGGAACGGGCGGACATCTCCAACGCCTACGCCTTCGCGGCGGTCTCCAGCGGCGACAACTCGAACATCCTGGCCACCCGGGTGGCCCGCGAAAACTACCACGTCCCCCATGTGGTCGCCCGGATCTACGACCCGGGGCGGGCCGAGATCTACCAGCGGCTGGGGATCCCCACCGTGGCGGCGGTGCGCTGGAGCGCCGACCAGGTCCTGCGTCGGGTCCTGCCCGAACAAGGCATCAACGGCGATTTCCGTGAAGCCTCGGGCCGGCTGATCCTCGGCGAGGTGTCGGTCCATGACCAGTGGTACGGACGCAGCCTGGCCGAAATCGAGGAGGTCTCGGGGATCCGGGTGGCCTATCTGACCCGGTTCGGCGAGGGCCAGATCCCCCGCCCCGATGCCCGGCTGCAGCAAGGCGACATCCTGCACGCCATGATGGCCGTCGCCTCCCTGGGAGAGATCGACAGGATACTTTCCAAGGCCCCCACCACCCAGTTGCCCGACGACGAGGAGAACCAGTGAAGATCGTCATCGCGGGGGCCGGCAGCGTCGGCTCCTCCATCGCCAAGGAACTCCTCTCCCACGGTCACGACGTCCTGTTGATCGATGAGAAGCCTGAAGTCGTCGGGCGCAGCGGCGTCCAGGGTGCCACCTGGCTGTTCGGGGATGCCTGCGAGCTCACCACGCTCAAGGACGCCCATCTGTCCGATGTCGACGTGGTGGTTTCGGCCACCGGCGACGATAAGGTCAACCTGGTCGTCTCCCTGCTGGCCAAAAGCGAATTCGGGGTCGGGCGGACCGTGGGCCGGGTCAACAACCCGAAGAACGATTGGCTCTTCGACGACGCCTGGGGCGTCGACGTGGCCGTGAGCACCCCGCGCATGATGACCGCCCTCGTGGAGGAAGCGGTCGAGGTCGGGGACGTGGTGCGGTTGCTGACGCTGCAGACCGGGGTGACCTCCATGGTCGAGTTCACGGTCCCCACCGATGCGGCATTGATCGGCAGCACCCTGGGTGAGGTCCCGTGGCCGCAGGACACCGCGGTCGTGGCGATCCTGCGTGATGACCTGGCGATCACCCCGAGCCCCGATGACGTGATCGAAGGGGGCGATGAGCTGTTCTTCATCACCGCAATCGCCGCCGAGGACGATCTGCGGGCCGTCCTGCGCCTGGATACCAGATCACGGAACGACGACGAATCCCAGGACGCCTCGGACGCCTTCCGCGACTGAGCCGCGGCGGGGTGGCCCCGGGCCGCCCCGGGGGCCGGCCCGGTGGGACCAGCCCCGGAGGATCAGCCCTGCCGAGTCAGTCCTGCGGGGCCTGCTGCGGTCCGGGCTCGGCGTCCAGCGCCGTCGACGGCCGGGAGACCAGCCAGGCCAGCCAGAGCCCCATGGCATAGAGCGGGATGCCCATCACGATGCGCGCCGCTCCCAGCGCCTCGATGTTCTCCGCCGCATACAGCGGCAGCTGCACCAGCAGCCGGGCCGCCATGACCCCGGCGATGATCCAGGTGGCCACCGCGTAGGAGAGGCGGCGGGCCCGCTGGGCCCGCCATTCGATGCCTTCACCGCGGATGAAACCGAAGACCAGGCCCATGAGCGGCCAGCGGACCAGGATGGACACCACGAAGGCCACCAGGTAGGCGCCGTTAGTGTAGAAGCCGGGCACGTAGAAGTCCCGGGCGTTGCCGGTGGTGCGGGCGAACACGGCGCAGATCAGCACACCGAACAGCCCGGTCAACGCCTGGGTCAACCCTGTTTTGCGCACCAGCCGGGCGATGGTGAAGACGGCCGCGATGGCCAGCGAGGAAATCAGTGCCGGGTTCAGTTCCCGCAACACCATGAAGACCACCAGGAAGACGATTCCCGGCAACAGTGCCTCGATCAGGCCGCGGATGCCGCCCACGGTCTTCAGGACATCGACCTGTCCCGCGGCGGTCCGGTGGATGCCCGAGCCTTCAGCCAATCGACGTCCGAGATCCTCAGCCTGGTCGTGGCCGTCATCTGCGGTCGGCTCCCCCTCGGGGTGCTGGCTCATACCTGGTCCTCCACGTCGTGGTCGTCCTCGGGCAGGATCTCGTACCGGGGGTTGTAGATGGTGGGCACCCCGTCGACGCGGGCGATCATCCCCTCGAACAGCAGGCGGGTGCCCGCTTCGATGCCCGGGACCCGGCGCTGGCCGTTCCAGACCAGCACGATCCGTGCCACCGGGGAGCGTCGTCCCCCGGGTGGGGCCGGTGCGTCGACGATTCCGGCGGTGAAGACCGGGGCCTGGGCGCTGGGCAGGATCCTGATGTTCTCCACGAAGCCGCGGGCAAGCACCCGCCCCCGTTCGGGGAGCCGGGCCAGGGCGGAGCAGCGTTCCGGTTCATCGGCCCCGGTGTATCCACCGGGTCGGGAGGCCAGGCCGCGGCGTCGGGCTGCGACGCCACGCTCAGCCAATTTCGGTGATCTCCGGTCCGCGTTCGGGCCGACCCTGCAGTGAACGTTCGCTGCTGGTGTCCGTCTTTTCCTCGGTCTCCTCGTCGGTGTCGGTCGCCGACCGGGTCACGGCACCGGCCGGCATCGTCAACGGGAGCAGTTCCTGGGGCGGCATCGGCTGGTCGCCGCGTTCGACGACCACCCGGGCCAGACGGTCCTCGAGGCGTTCGGCCTGGGCGCGGTCCAGGGTGGCCGGACCGCCGACCACGGCACGCAGGAACCAGCGTCCCCCGTCGATGCCGATGAACCTGGCGACCATGTATCCCTGCTCGCCATCGGGGCCGTCCGCGGGTACGCGGGCCACCAGTTCGGTGCCGAACCGTCCTTCGACGCGATCGATCTTGCCGTTCTGCTCCCCGATGCTCTCCTCGATCTGGGAGGAGATCCCCTCCCAGAGGCCGCTGGACTTCGGGGCGGCGAAGACCTGGAGCTGCAGGCGTGAACCGTCCAGTTCAAGGGCGGCGGCAATGACCCGTTGGGAGCCTTCTTCGACTTCCAGGCGCAGCTGCATGCCTTCGACCGGTTCTATCTTCAGGGCCCCGAGGTCGATGTAGTGTCCGTGTTCCGGGGCATCCTCCAGATCGAAGGGTCCTTGTTCGTTCCCGGCGGCGACGGAATCCGTGTCCTGGACCTGCTCGTCCCCGGTGGCGGCGTCGTCGTTCGTTGAATTATTGCGGCGTTTGAAAATCATCGTTGCTCCTCCCGGCCCGACGGGCCGCAGGTGGTGAAGTAGGGGTGGTGGCTCAGCGAGCTGCGGCGTCGGCGAATCCTCCGGTCGAGCCGAAGCCCCCGGCGCCGCGCACCGATTCGGGTAGTTCCGCGACGGGGATGAACGCCGCATGCTCCACGCGCTGGATGAGCAGCTGGGCGATCCGGTCGCCACGGTTGAGTTCGATCGGCGTCCGGGTGTCGGTGTTCAGCAGGGTCACGCACAACTCACCGCGGTAGCCGGCGTCGACGGTTCCCGGGGCGTTGACGATGCTCAACCCCTTTTTCGTGGCTAGCCCCGACCGCGGGTGGACCAGGGCGACGAACCCCGGGGGCAAGGCGATGGCCACTCCGGTGGGGACCAGCTTCCGTTCCCCCGGAGCCAGGACGACATCCTCGCGGGTGCGCAGATCGGCGCCGGCATCCCCGGGATGGGCATACGACGGCGGCTCCAGTCCGGGGTCGAGCATCTTCAGCTGGACGTCAAGGGTGGTGGTGGGCTGCTCGGGCATCGTAGCCGGATTCTCCAGGGCGTTGAGGGTCATGACCGTGTTCACTCTAGCCCGATTGCCGTCCAGCCCCAATGTGTCCACGACAGGCTCTGGGCGAACTAAGCTGGTGTCATGCCTGATTCGACCCCTCCTGCAGCGTCCCCCGAGATCTTCCGCGAAAAACTGTGGCCGGCCTGGTGGATGTGGATCCTCGTGGTGGGCACCGGTTTCGCCGGCACGGCGATGGTCCTTCCCATCAACCTGAACGTTTCCATCATCGTGGGAATCGTCGTGTTCATCGCCGTCGGTGCCACGCTGCTGGCCCTGACCCCGACCATCAGCCTGACCCGGGAGTGGTTCAAGGTCGGCCGGGCCAGCATCGAGTGCCGCTACATCGGCGAGGTCTCCGCCCATCGCGGCGAGGAAGCCACCCATGCACGGGGCCCGGCCCTGGACGGGACCGCCTATTTGTGCCTGCGCGGCTGGATCGACCCGGTCGTGAAGCTGGAGATCGTTGATCCGCTCGATGCCACCCCCTATTGGCTGGCTTCGACCCGTCGCCCGGAGGAGCTGGTCAGGGCGCTGCAGCAGACCGCACGCGCCTAGACCCGGCTCCCCCTCCCGGCCTCTCGCCCCGGCGGGACCCCGGGGTGCGGGGCCGTCGAAGGCCTCAGCCCTCGCAGTCCTTGCAGTAGAACAGCCCGCCCTTTTCCTTCGCCACCTGGGACCGGTGTCGGACCAGGAAGCAGGAAGCGCAGGTGAATTCGTCGGTCTGGGCGGGGAGGACCCGGACCAGGAGTTCCTCGCCGGAGAGATCGGCCCCGGGCAGCTCATAGCCTTCGGCCAGCTCGGTCTCGTCCTCGTCGACCACCGGTGACTGGTGGCCCTTGCCGCGACCCTTCAGTTCCTCCAACGATTCCTGGTTGGGTTCGTCGTCGGTCTTCCGCGGCGCGTCGTAGTCTGTCGCCATAGTCTCTCCATCACGCTCCGGTCATTGCTCGATGGGGGCCGTCCAGGTCCCCGGCACCGTTGCTGCAGCAGCATCGGGCCGTGGTGCGGGTTCGAGTCGATCGGGGGCGGCCCGGCGTTCCCGACCCTCAAGGTACAACGCCACCGGGGCGCATTTTGTGCCCGCAACGCACAGATTGTTCACCATCGGGGGGTAAAAAGCCAATGACCCGCGCCCCGTGACCGGGGCCCGGGGGATGAGGCCGGCGCCCCGCCGTGGCCCCGGCCCGCAGATCAGGGGTTCCCCCGCGGTTCCCGGGGCCGCCTGAGAGTAAACTAACCGCGCCACACCAGGGCAAATAATGACTTTTCCACCCACCCGGTGGCAGAGTCGTATCCGTACGTGAGCGTCCGTGGAGGGAAAGTATGCAGCAACTTCGGCTCGTAGGTGTCCAAGAGGATGGCGAGCACCTGCTGTTGAGCAGTGACGATGGGTCCAGCTTCGTGCTGCGCATCGACGAGGCGCTCCGCGCCGCCACTGCCCGGCCCATTGGCCGACCCGCCGCGTCGGGCGCGGAACAGGAACCGGCGGCGTTCTCCCCCCGGGAGATCCAGACCCGGATCCGCAACGGCGCCACCGCCGAGGAGGTTGCCGAGGAATCGGGCTTCCCGTTGGACCGCGTGCTGCGGTACGAAGGTCCCGTCCGCGCCGAACGCGACTACGTCGCCCAACAGGCCCGTGGGGTGGAGGTCTCCGCCCCCCAGGCCCATGACACCTACCGTTCGGCCTTCGGCGATGAGCCGGCCTCGCTCGGGGAGATGGTCGACGTCCGGCTCAATGCCTTGGGCGTCAGCGCCGCCTCCCTGGTGTGGGATGCCTGGCGCCGCAGCGACGGCTCCTGGAACATCTCGGCTGAATTCGATGCCTCGGGCTCGGAAACCGATGCCAGCATCGGCGAAGAGCCCCCGGCCATGTGGGTCTTCCATCCGGCCCGTAAGTCCCTGCAGAACGCCAACCGCTGGGCCCAGGTCCTCAGCGAACTGGAACCGGTGGAGAACGCGTTCACCAATCGTCGCCTCACTGCCGTGGCCGACCGGCCTTTTGATTTCGAGTCCGACGCCGGCCATGACCCGCAGGGCCCCGACGCGGCGGCGACCTCCCCGGGCGATCCGGAGGCCGAGGAACTACTCGACGTGCTGCGCGCCCGCCGGGGACAACGACTCGGTGTGGACGAGGAAGGCGACGACGCCCTGGCGATGATGCTGTCCCAGGGGTCCATCCCCGCCGCCCATCCGCGGGACGAGGATTTCGCCGATGAGGGCGAAGCCCGTCGCCTGGGAATCGTTCCACCGCATGACGACGATGATGACGAGCTGCCGCATCTGCATGACGGGGTCAGCACGAACACCAGTGAATACACCGTCGTGCCCGGTCTCTCGGCCGCGGATTTCCGCCACGCCGAGGATACCGTGACCCGTCACGAGGACTCCGAGGACGACGGCGGCCAGGGGCGCAAGAAGGCCAAGCGCTCCTCGGTGCCCAGCTGGGACGAGATCGTCTTCGGCAAGGGCAAGAAGCGCGACTAGCGCCCCGGCGCCCCGGGCTACTTCGGGGTGGCCAGGGTCAGGAGCGGGATCTCCCGCTCGGCCCGCGTCATTGACCCGTGCTGGCCGATCATTTCCATGGCCCGGGGTGAAACCCGCCGGCCGTCGAAGAGTGCCAGTTCCCCGCTGGCCAGGACCAGCACATCACCGATCCGTGATCTGACCCGCTCGTCCACTTCCCCGAAGTAGCCGTGGTCGATGGCCTCGTCCCGGGTGATGACCCAGGCCTTCGCCCCGAAGGCCTCCTTCCAGTTCCGGATCAGCGCGGCGCGGGTCGCTTCGGTGGCGTCATGGCTGAAGTGCAGTTGCACTGCCCGCGGTTCCCCCGCCGTCAGGGCGATCCCCTCCAGCAGTTCCGGATCCCGTGAATAGTCGATGCGCGCTTCGGGCCGCACGTCGACCATGCCGTGGTCGGCGACCAGCAGCAACAACGTGCCCGCCGGGACCCGTTGGGCCAGGGTGCGCATGTTCGCGTCGAGTTCCTCCAGCTCGCTGAGCCATTGGGGCGAATCGCTGCCGAATTTATGCCCAGCCTTATCAAGTTCGTTCCAGTAGCAGTACACCAATGACCGATCGTGGGCGGCCAGGGCTTCGGTGGCGGCCCGCACCCGGGCCTGGGGGGTGCCCGCCGGGAGGAACTCGCCCCCCTTGAGCGAGGCGCGGGTCAAGGCCGAATCGCTGAAGCGGGGCAGGCTCGCCGTGGCCACATGGACATGCTCCGAGGCCTGGTCCATCACCGTCGGATACGGCTGCCACACCGCCGGATCCAGATCCTCCGGCCAGTTCCCGAGCATGTTCACCACCCGCGGTACCGCCGGATCAACGACGTCGTACCCGACGATGCCATGCCGGCCCGGGGGCACACCGGTGCCCAGGCTCGACAGCGACGCCGCCGTGGTGGTGGGGAACGAGGCATCGAGCGTCCGTGAATTGGCCATCTTCGAGCGCAGGAACGGGGCATGCCCCGAGCGCGCCTTCAGCAGTGATTTACCCAGACCGTCGGCCATCACCACGCAGACCTTGCGGGCCTTGGGCAGGGACAGGACGTTGCTGAACCCGGGGACTCCCAGGACGGCGGCGGCGCTGGACATCACCACCGAGAGATCGGCGGTGCCGTAGCGCGGCGGCGCGGGCAGCGGGTCGGCGGGTTCGAGTCGGGTGGGGCGGGCTGTGCTCACGCGGTTCAGCCCTGGTGGTGGCCGCGGACGAACCGTCCCGCAGGACGGGGAGCCCGCGATTCGGCCGCAGCGACCGGACGATGATCCAAGGCCGTGGTCGTGGTGGCCTGGCGCAGGGCACGGGCGAAGGACCGGGCGTCCTCGACGGCCTGGAGGCCATCGGCTTCGGCGCTGACCCGCAGCACCACGTCCTCCTTCTGCAGCGTCCCGGTGTACCCGTGGTCGGCTTCACATTGGGGGTCGGCACATCCTGCCGGGGCCAGATCGACGCGTTGTCCGCCGGACCAGGAGATGGCCAGGGTCAGTTCGCGGCTCTTGTCGCTGGTGCGGTAGTTCTGCGGCTGGTGGTAGACGAAGCTGAGCACCACCGAGGAGATCCTGCCGATCGGCACGGTCTCCGTGGAGACCTGGGCCATGACCTGGTCGCCGGCCACGTCCAGTTGCTGGTCGTCCACGTGCACGATGACCATGACCTCGGAGGTCAGCACCAGCACGGTGACATGGCGGTGGACCTCGGTGTGTTCGATATGGGTTTCGAGCTGGACCAGATGGGCCAGCGGCTCCATCCCATCCAGGGCGTCTTCAACGACGTCCGCGACGAGCTTCGGGTAGAACCCTGCTCGTTCCAAGGCACTGTGCAGATCACGGCCGGGGGCCGAAGTACGGGAGAACATCACCCCACTCTACCGGTGTCGGTGCCGTCGGCGGGCCGTGGCGGGGACGACGACGGCACCGGTCCGTCTCCCCCGGACCTAGCGCATGGCCCTCCGGGCGCTGTCCGTGCGCTGTGCGGGGTTGCCGATCCGCACATCGGCGGCGAGCACGGTGACCGATCCTTCGGAGACGAGCACCGGGTTGAACTCCATGAGCGCCACTTCCGGGTGGTCGTCCTTCAGGGTCGCCACCCGGTTGAGGAAGTCCTCCAGCCCCGGCACGTCCACCCGGGGGAAGCCCTGGTAGCCGAAGAGCTTATGTGAGGCGCGGGGGGTGCGCACGAAGTCCGAGAGGTCCGTGTCCGTCAGTGGCGGGATCGCGTGGGCCCAGTCGTCGAGCAGATTCACGGCATCCCCGGCCAGCCCGTAGGAGATCAGCGGCCCCAGCAGCGGGTCCTCCAAGGCCCGCACCACGCAGCCCTGGCCGGAGGCGGCCATCGTCTGGACCTCGAGGTCGTCGGCACCGTATTGGCGCAAGGTCTGCTGCATATGCCGGATGTTCTGGCGCAATGCCGTCTCGTCGGTGATGTTCAGCCGCACCCCGCCCAGATCCAGCCGGTGGCGCAGGTACTGGTCGGTGGCCTTCAAGGCCACCGGCCAGCCGATGCGGTGGGCGGCCTGGACGGCCTCCTGTTCGTCGCTGAACCGGACCGATTCCAGCACCCCGACGCCGTAGCATCCCAACAGTTCGACGGCGTCCTCCGTCGAGAGCGCCAGCAGTTCCGTGCCGTCCACGCGGTGCATGTATCCGGCCAGCAGCTCATCGGCCCGGTCCCTGTCGATTCCCGTGGATTCGACGTATTCGCCGAAGTCCCGACCCCGCCAATCGACGTAGCCGACCATTTCCGCCAGGGCCCCGATGGCGGTCCCCGGAGAAGCATAGGCGGGGACGGCATCCTGCCGGACCTCCACGGGCCCGGCCCCGTCCTGGTCCGGGGTGGCCTCCACCTCGGCGGTGCCCCCGGCTGGGACGGGGCCGGTCTGGATCAGGCCGACGGCGGGCTCCTGCGGATCCATGATGCCGGTGAAGGAGGCCAGTACCGGTTTGCCGGCCTCCCGGCCAGCGTCGAACAGGATCCGGGCCAGCTCGTGGTGGTCGATGCCCGGGGCGGGCAGGACCGCCAGGATCAGCGAGTGCACCTCGTCCCTGGCCAGCAGGGTCTGCAGCATCGTCCGGAGCCTAGGCAGGGCGCGGGAGGCCCCGTCGGTCAGGACCAGTTCGCATTCACGGGCGACGACCTCCAGATCGTGCTGTTCGGCGTTGTCCTCCACCACGCGGGAGAGCGCCCGCGAGTTGGCGACGATCGCCAGCCCGTTGCCGGCGGGCAGCGGCTGGGTGGCGAAGAGCTGGGCCAGGTCCATCAACAGTTCGTTGGAGGCCACGCGGATGGCCCCGGACTGGCGGAGCATCGCATCCACGGCGCCCAACGGGGCCTGGGTGGTGCGCACGGCATGGCCCGGGGGCAACCGCAGGCCCATGACATCGGATTTGGCCACGATGACCGGCTTCTTCCTCGCCAGTCGACGGGCGATGCGTGAGAACTTGCGGGGGTTGCCGAAGCTTTCTAGGAACAAGGCGACGGCGGTGGTTTCGGGATCGTCCTCCCAGAACTGCATGGCGTCGTTGCCGGAGACGTCGGCACGGTTTCCCGCCGAAACGATGCTGGAGACCCCGATGCCGCGGCGGCTGGCCGCCGAGTAGACGAGCACACCGATCGCCGCGGAATGGCTGAACAGCCCCAGGCCCCCGCGTCGGGGCATCCCCGGGGCCATGGAGGCATTGAAACTGACCGAAGGGGCCGTATTGACCAGTCCCAGCGAGGCCGGACCGATTAGCCGCATCCCGTTGCTGCGGGCCAACCGCACCAGCTCGCGCTGGCGTTGCATCGCTTCGGCCTGGTCTCCCGGGAAGGTCTCGGTCACCACGAGCAGACCGCGCACGCCGTGGGCCCCGCATTCGGCCACGACGGTTTCCAGTTCGGCCACCGGCACGGCGATCACCGCCAGATCCACGGTGCCGGGGATCTCAGAGAGGGAACCATGGGAGATCATGCCGGCAATTTCCAGGGCATCGGGGTTCACCGCGTGGACCGGCCCCGTGAAACCACCTTCGATGATGTTCTCCAGCAGCGTGTATCCCACGGTCCCCCACTGCCTGCTGGCGCCGATCACGGCCACCGAACGCGGGGCAAGCAGCCCGGCCAGGGACTGGGCCTCGGCCCGGTGTTCGCGTGATTCCATGACGGCCCGGGACTTCTCGGTCGGGTCGATGGGGAACTCCAGCATCACCACCCCGTCGTCGAACCGGCGTTTGACCTCGTAGCCTGCTTCGGCGAAGACCGTGAGCATCTTGCGGTTCTCGGGCAGCACTTCGGCACTGAATCGTTCGATCCCGTTTTCACGGGCCGCAGCAGCCAGGTGTTCGAGCAGGATCGACCCGGCCCCCTTGCCCTGGGTGTTGTCGGCGATGTTGAAGGCCACCTCGGCCTCGCGGGGGTCATCGAGTCGGTCGTAGCGTCCGACCCCGATGATCTCGGAGCCACGCAGGACGATCATCGCGACCCGGTTCACGTGATCGACCTCGGTGAAGCGGGTCAGCTCGCGGTCGGTGAGCTTCGACTTGAACGTGAAGAACCGCAAGTAGATCGATGTCTCGGATTGTCCGGCGTGGAACCGTTGCAAAGCAGCGGCATCCGAGGGGCCGATGGGCCGCAAATGGGCCGTGGTCCCGTCGCGTAGGACGACATCGGCTTCCCAATGAGCCGGATATTCAGCATTTTCCACCTCGTGCACCATAGGCTTAGCCTACGGCCTTCGTGCGCGGATCCGTCGTGATCCGGCTTCCAGCGACGAGACTGCCCATTCGTGTGGCACCGTCCAGTCGCGCAGGCCCCACATCAGCACCGATTCGAGGAATCACAGACATGGCCCGCAGGCAGACACCGGAACCACCGCAGGACTTCATCGAGAACATCGTCGACATCGACGTGACCTCGGAGATGGAGGGGTCGTTCCTGGAGTACGCCTATTCGGTGATCTACTCCCGGGCCCTGCCCGATGCCCGTGACGGCCTCAAACCGGTCCAACGCCGCATCCTGTTCATGATGACCCAGATGGGTCTGCGCCCCGAGAAGGGCCATGTCAAGAGTGCGCGTGTGGTCGGGGAGGTCATGGGCAAGCTGCACCCGCACGGTGACACCGCCATCTACGACGCAATGGTGCGCATGGCCCAGCACTTCGCGTTGCGGTTGCCGTTGATCGACGGCCACGGCAACTTCGGTTCGCTCGACGACGGTCCGGCGGCCCCGCGGTACACGGAGGCCCGGCTGGATTCCCCGGCAGTGGCGATGACCGACCACCTCGACGAGGACGTCGTGGACTTCATCCCCAACTACGACAACCAGCTCCTTCAGCCGGAGGTGCTTCCGGCGGCCTTCCCGAACCTGCTGGTCAACGGAACCACCGGCATCGCCGTGGGCATGGCCACCAACATGGCCCCGCACAACCTCGGAGAGGTCATTGCCGCCGCCCGCCACCTGGTGGAGAACCCCGAAGCGACTCTGGCCGAACTGATGAAGTTCGTCCCCGGGCCGGACCTGCCCAGCGGCGGGGAGATCATCGGGCTCGAAGGCATCCACGACGCCTACACGAACGGGCGCGGCTCCTTCAAGACCCGGGCCAAGGTCGAGCTCGAGCAGATCAGCGCCCGACGCAGTGGCCTGATCGTCACCGAGCTGCCCTATATGGTCGGTCCGGAGAAGGTCATCCAGAAGATCAAGGATGCCGTCACCGCCAAGAAACTGGTCGGGGTCTCCGATGTCATCGACCTCACCGACCGCAAGAACGGCATGCGTCTGGTCATCGAACTGAAGAACGGCTTCAACCCCAATGCCGTCCTCCAGCAGCTGTACAAGTACACGCCGATGGAGGATTCCTTCGGCATCAACAACGTCGCTCTGGTCGACGGCCAGCCCCGCACCCTGGGGTTGCGCGAACTGCTCCAGGTCTACGTCGGACACCGCCTTTCGGTGGTCACCCGTCGGACCGCCTTCCGCCTAGGCAGGAAGAAGGACCGGCTGCATCTGGTCGAGGGGCTGCTTATTGCCATCGTCGACATCGACGAGGTCATCCAGATCATCCGCAACTCGGACGAAACCGCGGTGGCCCGCCAACGGTTGATGACCATCTACGACCTCTCGGAGATCCAGGCCAACCACATCCTGGAGCTGCGCCTGCGCCAGCTGACCAAGTACTCGCAGATCGAGCTCGAGAAGGAGCGCGACGAACTCCAGCGCGAGATCGAACGGCTCAGCGCGATCCTCGCCTCGGACGAACTGCTGCGCGGCCTGGTCTCCAGCGAACTGGCCGAGGTCTCCGAGCGCTATGCCACCCCGCGCCGCACCCGCCTGTTGAAGTCGGCCACGGCGGCCCCGTTGAAGGGCACCACGATGCCCGCGCCCGCGTCCACCAGCGCCAAGGCACCCTTGACCCTCGAGATCGCCGACGACCCCTGCTGGGCGATCCTCTCCGCCTCGGGCCGGCTGGCCCGCACCACGACCCGTGATCCGCTGCCCACCGATGGCTCCCGGGTCAAGCACGATGTGCTGGCCTCGCTGCTGCCGGCGACCGCCCGGGGGGAGATCGGGGCCGTCACCTCCGCCGGGCGCATGTTGCGCCTGCAGGTCCTCGACATCCCGGTCCTTCCGGCCACCACCTCGTTCCC
Source organism: Arthrobacter sp. AOP36-C1-22 (assembly GCF_052377515.1). NCBI lineage: Bacteria > Bacillati > Actinomycetota > Actinomycetes > Micrococcales > Micrococcaceae > Arthrobacter > Arthrobacter sp. AOP36-C1-22. Next base: position 132,860 of record NZ_JBQSWW010000005.1, read on the forward strand.
GCAGCTGAACGACGGGGTCCCGGTCGCCGAATTCATTTCACTGGCCAAGGGCGAGACCGTGATCGGACTGGTGCCGCTGAACGAGGTCCTGGCCTTGGGGACGGCCCGCGGCGTGGTCAAACGGGTCACCCCCGACTACCCGCTGAACCGTGACGAGTTCGAAGCGGTCTCGCTCAAACCCGGGGACCGGGTCATCGGCGTCTGCGTTCCGGGGGAAGACGACGATCTGGTCTTCGTTTCGGCCCAGGCCCGGTTGTTGCGCTATCCGGCATCCGCCGTGCGCGCCCAGGGACGCACGGCCGGCGGAATGGCGGGAATCAAGCTCGTTGACGGTGACCAGGCCATCTTCTTCGGTGCGGCGGATCCCGCGGACGATTCGGCGGTCGTGGTCACCATTGCCGCGGCGGGGGCCACCCTGCCCGGAACCGAGGCCGGAACCGTGAAGGTCACCCCGCTCTCCGAATACCCGGCCAAGGGTCGTGGCACCGGCGGGGTGCGGGCCCACCGCTTCCTCAAGGGCGAAAGCGTGTTGGCCCTGGCGTGGGCCGGTCATGGCCCGGCCCGGGCCGCGTCGGCGGCCGGGGTCTCCCGGGCGCTGCCCCTGGAACACGGCCGCCGTGATGGTTCGGGGGTTCCCCTGTCGAGCAAGGTCGACGCCCTCGGTGGGGCCCCGATCGCCCCCGAGGCCGTGGGCGAACCCGCACCGCCGATCGAGCGCTCCGGCGAGAACACTGCCGGCGGCACCGGCCCCGCGCCGGAGGCCGCCCCGACACCGAGACGCCGCAGCACCTCCACCTCCCGACCGGCGGCGGGTCGCCGCGGCAAGGCGGGCCCCGAAGAGCCGGTCGGAGACTTCCTGCCGGGCTTCGATGCGGAGCAGCCCCAGCGCGCCCCGCTGGCGGCCCCGGAAGAGGATAGCGTCCCCTTCGCCGATTCGGCGGTCGTGGAGGTCGAAGGCGGCGGCACGACGCCGGTGGACCCCTAGTCGTACTGCCCTGCCGGCCGCGACCCCCGCCGGTGCCGGTGCCGGGGATTCACCGCTCAGGACCGCAACGGCGACACCATTGCCCCGCCGCCCAGATCCAGGACCGTATCGGCGCCGGCGGCCATCGCCGTATCGTGGGTGACCATGACCACGGCCATTCCCGAGAGGGCTTCACGTAGATCGGCGATCAGTTCCAGGGCCTCGCCCTGGCCCAGATGCGCCGTCGGTTCATCGAGCAGGACGGCGTCCGCCCGGGCCACCAGGGCCCTGGCCACCGCGAGTCGTTGACGTTGTCCCCCGGAGAGCCGGTGTCCCCCGCTGCCGATCCGGGTCGCCAGCCCCTGGCCCTGCTGGGCGAACCAGGTTCCGAGCCCGACCCGGTGGAGCGCCGCGTGGAGTTCGGCATCGGTCGCTGGATCGTGGGCGGCACGGCCCAGCGAGAGGTTGTTCCGCAGGCTTGAATCGAAGAGGTGGGCTTCCTGCGGGCACCACGTGATCCGTCCCAGCAGGGGTGCGGCGTGCTCCGGCTCCCTCCAGGGGTCCAGGACCCTGCCGGATCCATCCTCCAGCCGGAAGGCTCCATGCGAGGGCCGGACCAGTCCCAACAGGACGGCCAGCAGACTGGATTTACCCGATCCCGAGGGGCCGGTGATCGCCAACCAGCCGCCCCGTTCGACCCGTGCCGAAATCTGTTCCACCACCGCGGTGGTGCCCGTCCAGGTCACCGAGACCCGGTCCAGTTGAAGTGATTCCACCCGTGCCTTGCCGCCGTCGCATCCGGCGTCGTTCACGGCGACTTCGGACGCCGAGGCCGGAAGCGGTGCCGGGGCGTCGTCGTCCTCCGGGAGCAGGATCCGGCCGACGGCATCGAGCCGGTCGCCGAAGAGCGGCAATTTCGAGGCGGCCTCGGAGGCATTGGCGAAGGGTTCGTTCAGGCTCAGCGCGAGCAAGGCCACCACCGCCAGAAGGGCCGCGGCGTCTGCTCCCGCTGCCCCGCCGGCACCGGCGACCAGTAGGCATCCGAGCGCCGCCAGCCCGGAGGTGAGCACGGCGATGGCCTCGCCGAGTCCCGTCCCCATGGCGGCCCTGAGCAGTGTGGTGGAGGCCTGGCGGTCGCGGCGGGTGAAGCCGGTGGCCGCCCGGGTGGCGACCCCGTTGGCCCGCAGGTCCGCTGCGGCGGTGAAGAGCGTGGAGATCCGGCCGGTCGCCCAACTGCGGTGCCGGGCGGCCTCGACGGCCGAGCCGCGTTCGATGCGGACCGCCAACCAGGGTCCGAGCAGGAAGCCCAGCACCCCGGCGCCCAGAAAGATCACCGTGGTCGAGGGGAAGACCAGGGCCGCGGTGATCAGGGAACCGAGCCAGGCCAGGATCGCTGCCGGCAAGGGGACCAGGACCCGGGGGGCTGCATCACGCAATTCGTCGACGTCGGCCACCAGGTGCCTCAGCGCGTCCCCCGAACGGGTCAGCTTCCCCCAGCCGGCCGGGCGGTCGGACAGGGCGTCCCAGAGGCGGGCGCGCAGCGTCGTCGCCCAGTCAAGGACCGCCCGGTGCACGGCCAGCTGTTGGGCGTAGCGCAGGACGGCCCGGCCCAATCCGAAAAAGCGCACCCCGACGATGGCGACCATGAGCACCATCATGGGCGGCTGGGTGCTGGCATTGACGATCAGCCACCCCGAGACCGCGGTCAGGGCGGCTCCGGAAAGCACCGAGGCCGTGGCCAGCAGTATTCCGCCGGCCATTCCCGAACGCCACCACCTGATCGAGCGCAGCAGCCCCCGGCGGGCGGGCCATGCGGAGGCGGGGGCCGGGGTGGCCCCTTCAGCGGTCTCGGGTGTCGCCGGGCCGGGCGGCAGCGCGACGGAAGCCTGTGTTGCCGGCAGGTCCCCTCGGATTTCCCGAGGGGCCTGGAGCTGCCCGGCGGCTGGTGTCGGCCGCAGCATCGCGGCCAGTTCACGGTCGTGGGTGGCGACGACGAGCGTCACCTCATCAACGAGACCTGCCAGCGCGCTCCTGACGGCTGCGGCGCTCACCTCATCCAGGTGGGCCGTCGGCTCGTCGGCCAACAACACGCAGGCTCCGGCGCACCGGATGCGCAGCAGCGCCCGGGCCACCGCGATGCGGCGGAGTTCCCCGGGACTGAGCCGCTCCAGCGGCAGGGTGGCCAGATGTCCCGCCCGCACGTCCTGAAGCACCCGGGTCAGTTCCGTGGGGGCGGCGTCCGGCGCGTAGAGCCGTAGTTCGGCGGTGGCCGTGGGCTCGGTGAACCGGGGGTGCTGGCCGATCCAGGCGGTGCGGGCCGCCCCCGGGACCTCGATCACCCCAGCCACCTCGGCATCGGCGGGAAGCACTCCCGCCAGGGCATGCAGCAAGGTGGTCTTCCCGCTCCCCGAGGGACCGTCCAGGACGGTTCGTTCGCCGGGAGCCACCGTGAGTTCCTCCCGTGAGAGGGCCGGGGCCTGCGCGCCGGCATATCGGACGACCAGGTCGTGCACGCGCAGCCCGACGGGGCCCGGCTCCTCGTCGGCCCCCTCCGGGTCCTCGGCGGCGGGCCGGGGCCCCTCGAGGTCCTCCCCCAGCAGGTCCTCGGCCCGGCGGAGGGCCTCCAGACCGTCTTCGGAGGCGTGGAAGGCGGCGCCGACGGCGCGCAACGGCAGGAAGACCTCAGGGGCGAGGATCAAGGCCAGCAGTCCCACGTCGAGTCCCAGCTGCCCGTAGACGAGCCGCACCCCGATGAACACGGCCACGACGGCCACGGAGATCATCGCGATCAGTTCCAGCGCAAACCCGGACAGGAAGGCGGTACGCAACGTGGACATCGTGCTTTCCCGGTAGCGACGCGATACCGCGGTGAGTCCCTGCCGTCGTTCGGCCGAACGACGCAACCCGATCAGTGCCGGCAGGCCCTGGGCCAGTTCGGCGAGCTGGTTGGACAAGGCATCCAGCCCCGCGGCGGCATGGGCCACCCGGTCCTGGGTATGCAGCCCGATCAAGGCCATGAACACCGGCACCAGGGGCACGGTGAGCACCAGGATGAGGGCACTGACCCAGTCTGCGGCCAGGATGCGGGCCCCGATGAAGACCGGCACGACGGCAGCGCCCACCAAAGCGGGCAGGAACGTCGTGTAGTACTCGTCCAGGCCGTCGAGCCCGCGCGTGGCCAAGGCGGCCACGGCACCGGGCCCGTTCGGCGCATCGGCGCCTCCCGGACGGGTCCTTCCGGTCAGTTCGGCGGCGACCAGACGGTGGCGCAGGCGTTCCTTCGTGCCCCGGGCGGTCCGCTGCGCGGCATGGGTCATGCCCCAGGTGGCTGCGGCGCGCAGCAGCACCCCGAGTGCCCCGAGCAGGCAGAGGGGAGCCAGGGAACCGGCCAGGTCCAGGACGGTCCCCGGGTGGGAGCCGACGGTGCCGTCGGCCACCGCGGTGATTCCGGTGGCCAGTGCCTGCCCCAGCAGGATCAGGCCCACGGCCTTCACGGCGGCCAGGGCGGCCAGCAGCACCAGCTGCCCGCGCGGGACCTCGCGCAGCCCCTGGTGGGGACCGCCGGCAGGCGTCGTCATACGGGTCATCTCGGTCCTAGACCACCGGGGTCACGGTATGGGCGTCGGGAATGTGTTTCTCGGAGACCCGTTGGCGGAACACCCAGTACGACCAGCCCTGGTAGAGCAGCACCAGCGGGATACCGAAGGCCGCGATGATGCTCATCAGTCCCAGCGTGTATTCGCTCGAGGAGGCGTTGGCGACGGTCAGGCTGAACGCGGGGTCGATCGTCGAGGGCAGGACCACGGGGAAGACCGCCACGAAGATCGCGGAGACCCCGGCCACCAGGAAGGCCCCCGAGAAGGCGAAGGACCACCCTTCGGCGCCACGCCGGTTGGCCAGCCATCCGGCGACGCCCCCCACGACGGCGAGGACCAGCAGACCCAGCGGGACCACCTGGCCGGTCGGCACGACCACCAGGATCGCCCAAAGGGCCATCGGCGCCAGGGCCACCGGCAGCCATCGGCCGATGATCCGGCGGGCCCTCCCCCGTAGTTCACCGTCGGTCTTGAGTCCGACGAAGGCCAGCGCATGGATCAGCGAGAAGGCGACGACGGCCAGGCCCCCCAGGACGGCGTACCCGGTGAACCAGGCAAAGGCCCCGCCCACGCGATCGCCGTTGGCGTCCAAGGGAAGCCCCGTGGTCGTCAGGGCGAGCATCGCCCCCACCCCGAAGGCCGCGGTGAAGGAGCCGAGGCTGATGGCCCAGTCCCAGAGGTTCCTGGTGGACTGGCGATGGGCCTTGCCACGGTATTCGAAGGCCACCGCACGGAAGATCAACGCCACCAGGACCAGGACCAGGGGCACGTACAGGGCGGAGAACAGCGAGGCGTACCACATCGGGAAGGCAGCAAACGTCGCGGCTCCGGCGGTGATCAGCCAGACCTCGTTGCCGTCCCAGACGGGACCGACCGTGTTCAGCAGGACCCGCCGCTGCCGTTCGTTGCGGGCCAGCAGTTTCATCAGCATGCCCACCCCGAGGTCGAAGCCCTCGAGGAAGAGGTAGCCGGCCCAGAACACGGCAATGATCACGAACCAGAGTGTCGGGAGGAATTCCATCATCAATCCTTAGATCGTTTCCGCAGGACGGATCAGTACGCGAAGGCGAGGACGTCGCCGTCGCCGGGCGGGGTGTCGTCGTCGTCCTCCCCTGGTGGTGGGGCCGTCAATTCGGGCATGGCCGCCGGTACCCCGCCGCGCACGTAGCGCACGATCATCTTGACCTCGACGATCGCCAGCACCCCGTAGACGGCCGTGAGGGCGATGAGCGAGAAGAGCATTTCGGCGGCAGAGACCCCCGGGGAGACGGCCGCGGCGGTATACATGAAGACCTGGTCCACCGAGCCGTCCATGGTCGGGTTCGGTGCCACGACGAAGGGCTGGCGCCCCATCTCGGTGAAGATCCAGCCCGCCGAGTTGGCTCCGAAAGGGGCCAGGATGCCGAAGACCGCCAGCCGGGAAATCCATTTGTTCTCCGGCACGGTGCCTTTGCGCACCACCCACAGGGCGACCAGGGCCGCCACCGCCGCGATGCCACCGAAGGTGATCATGAGCCGGAAGCCCCAGTAGGTGACCTCCATCAGGGGCAGGTAGTTGATCTCCTGCCCGGCCCGGTCCCCGTACATCGGGTCGTCGGGCAGGTGGGTCCCGTATTTCTCCTGGTACTGCGGCAGCAGGGTGTTCACCCCGGGGATCTCGGTGGTGAAGTCGTCGTTCGCGAGGAAGGAGAGCAGTCCCGGCAGTTCGAAGACCGCCACGACGTCGTCGCAGGTGGTGGCCCCTCCGCCCCCGAGGTTGCCGATGGTCAGCACGGAAAAGCCGGTGCCGTCGTGGCAGGCGGCTTCGGCAGCGGCCATCTTCATGGGTTGCTGCTTGAACATCAGCTGGGCCTGGGCGTGCCCGGAGAAGGCCACCCCGGCAAAGGCAACCATCGCCACGACCGCGCCGATGCGCAGCGATTTGAGCCACACCGCGTGGTCCAGCTTGTCCCGGCCTGCACCATGGGAGGTGTCCTGGCCGACGATGACGTATCCCTGGGCATCCACGGTGTCGATGCCCGCCTTGCGGCGCCGGTAGAGGTGGAACCAGGCGATGCCGATCAGGAACCCACCCGCCACGGCGAAGGCCCCGAAGATGGTGTGCGGGAAGGTGACCAGGGCGGTGCTGTTGGTGAAAACGGCCCACGCGTCGGTCATGACCGGGCGTCCATCGACCATTTCGACACCGACCGGGTGCTGCATCCAGGAGTTGGCCACCAGGATGAAATAGGCGGAGAGGACCGAGGCCAGGGTGGCCATCCAGATACAGCCGAGGTGCAGCAGTTTCGGTAGTCGTTGCCAGCCGAAGATCCACAGTCCCAGGAAGGTGGATTCAACAAAGAAGGCCAGCAGGGACTCCATGGCCAGCGGCGCCCCGAAGACATCACCGACGAATCGGGAGTACTCGCTCCAGGCCATGCCGAACTGGAACTCCTGGACCAGACCGGTGGCCACCCCCATGATGAAGTTGATCAGGAACAGCTTGCCCCAGAACTTCGTCATCCGCAGGTACACGTCCCGGCCGGTGCGCACCCACATGGTTTGCAGGACCGCCACGAGGATGCCCAGTCCGATGGTCAACGGCACCATCAGGAAGTGGTAGACCGTGGTGATGCCGAATTGCCAGCGGGCAATTTCAAGGGGGTCCATGAACAACCTTCCAAACCCTGCGGACGTCCCGGGAGAGCCCCCGAGACGTTTTCTACGCTTTGTAGAATACCCGATTTTCTACGCCATGTAGAACCTGGACGGAAATCAGGGTAGATTGGTATCAGCGCAGCGGACCGGAGGATGAACAGACTCCACCGACGTGAACCCTGCGTAGACCTGGTTGGGCTAGATAAGGAAGATCATTGGCAACTCTCGGCGACCTCGAACGCTCGGTGATGGATCTGCTGTGGGACGGTGCCGAAGCGCAGACGGCCAACGACCTTCGTGACAAGCTGGCGCAGGCCCACGGCAACGACGGCAAGGAACTGGCGGTGACCACGGTGTTGACCGTGCTGGCCCGGCTGGAGAAGAAACAGCTCGTCACCCGTGAACGCGATACCCGGCCGCACCGCTACCGCGCGGTCACCAGCCGCGAGGAACACACGGTGGAACTCATGAACGAGGCCATGGGCAACGTCATGGACCGTGAAGCCGTGCTGGCCCGTTTCATCGGTGGCATCTCCCCCGTCGAACTGGCTTCCCTGCGACGCATCCTCGATGACGGAGCCAACGCCTAGCGGCGCCACCGCCGCTCCCCGGCTACGATGCTGACAGCCTCCTATCTCCTGCTCGGCCTCGCCATCATCCTGGCGTGGCCGGCCCCGATAGTGCTCTCACGCGCCCATTGGACCTCCCGGTCCCCCTTCACCGCCCTGCTGCTCTGGCAGGCCATCGCCCTGGCCGGCGGTCTGTCGATGATCGGGGCCTTCCTCGTCTGGGGACTCTCCCCCCTGGGCGACAACCTCCTGTCGGCCCTCTCGGGATTCCGCGGCATCCTGGCCGGGGAACCGGGCGCCGCCCTGCTGACGGTCGTCCACGTCTTTGCCCTGAGCACCGCCTTGCTGCTCGGCGCCCACCTCGTCTTCACCTTGCTGTTGACCGCCTATAAGGTCACCCGCCAGCGGGCCCGCCACCGCCGCCTGCTGGCCCTGCTCAGCGGTCCATCCGCCTCGATCCCCGGCACCGTCGTCGTCGAGCACCAGGCACCGGTGGCCTACTGCCTGCCCGGATTCAACGGCTCCCTCACGGTCCTTTCCCGGGGACTGCTCGACTCGCTCGACGAAGAGGGCCTGCGCGGGGTGGTCGCCCACGAACGGGCCCACCTGGATCAGCGTCATGATCTGCTGGTCCTGGCCTTCGAATCCTGGAACCAGGCGCTGCCCTGGCTGCCGACCTCCCGGCTGGCACGTCTGGCCGTCCAGGAACTGATCGAAATGCTGGCCGACGACGCCGCCTTGGAACAGGTGTCCCGCGATGATCTGCTGCGCTCCCTGGTTGCCGTGTCCTCGGGCATGGACCCTTCCCCGGTGGGGGCCGTCGAGGCGCGGCTCGGCGATGCCGTGGAAACCGACCGGCCCCACGGAACGGGGGCCCGGGAATCGGCCGCCGGGCCCGGACGCGCCGCGGCGGTGCCCCCGAGCCAACTCTCCTCGTTGCGGCTGCGCCGGCTGCTCAGCCCGGTCGGGGAACTCCCCGCCTCCGGGCGGGCAACGGTCATGGCCACCGCCGTACTGCTGGTGCTCGTCCCGACCCTGGCCCTGGTGGCCCCGGGTCTGCTGAACTGATTGGCGCCGATCAGGCGTCGATGTTCTCCATGTCGAGGCGTTCCGCGCCGGCAATGATGAACTCCTTGCGCGGCGCCACATCACTGCCCATCAGCAGATCGAAGACCTGCTCGGCCCGCTCCGCGTCGGCGATGTTCACCCGGCGTAGCATGCGGTGGCGCGGATCCATCGTCGTTTCGGCCAACTGCTCGGCATCCATCTCACCCAGACCCTTATAACGCTGGATGGGTTCCTTGTACTTCTTGCCCTTAGCCTCGAGCTGGGCCAGAACCGTGTGGAGCTCGTTCTCCGAATACGTGTAGAGCATCTCATTGGGCTTGGTCCCGGAGTGGATGACCTCCACGCGGTGCAGCGGCGGCACCGCGGCATAGACCCTGCCATGCTCGACCATCGGGCGCATGTACCGGAAGAACAAGGTCAGCAGCAAGGTACGGATGTGGGCGCCGTCGACATCGGCATCGGTCATCAGGACGACCTTGCCGTACCGGGCGGCGGAGATATCGAAACTCCTCCCGGATCCGGCCCCCACGACCTGGATCAGGGCCGCACATTCGGCGTTGGAGAGCATGTCCCCCACCGAGGCCTTCTGGACGTTGAGGATCTTGCCCCGGATGGGGAGCAGGGCCTGGAAGTCCGAGGAGCGGGCCAGTTTGGCGGTGCCGAGCGCCGAATCGCCCTCGACGATGAACAGTTCGGAACGCCCCACGTCATCACTGCGGCAATCAGCCAGTTTCGTCGGCAACGACGAGGTCTCCAACGCGCTCTTGCGCCGCTGGGTCTCCTTGTGGACCCGGGCCGAGATCCGGGACTTCATCTCGTTGACGACCTTCTCCAACACGGCCCCGGACTGCTGCTTATCGGCCCGCGCCGAGGAGGTTAGCCGTGCCCCGAGTTGCTTTTCCACGACCCGGGAAACGATCTGGCGCACCGCCGAGGTCCCCAGGATCTCCTTCGTTTGCCCCTCGAACTGGGGTTCGGCCAGACGCACGGTCAAGACGGCCGTCATCCCCGCGGTCACATCGTCCTTCTCGATCTTGTCGTTACCGGCCTTCAGCTTGCGGGCGTTGGACTCGATCACCTTGCGGAAGGTCTTCAGCAGGGCCTGCTCGAACCCGGTCTGGTGGGTGCCGCCCTTGGGCGTGGCGATGATGTTCACGAAGGAACGCACCGTGGTGTCGTAGCCGATTCCCCAACGCAGGGCGACATCGACCTCGCAGGAGCGTTCGACCTCCATGACTTTGCTGTGTCCGGCGTCGTCGAGCACGGGCACCGTTTCCTTGAAGCTCCCGCTGCCTTGAATGCGCCAGATGTCGGTGACGGCCGGATCGTTGGCCAGGTAGTCGACGAATTCCGAGATGCCGCCGTCGTGATGGAACACCTCCTGGATCGGCCCGTCCTCACCGGCGGTTCCCGCGAGCTTGCGTTCATCGCGCAGGGTCAGCCGCAGGCCCGGCACCAGGAACGCCGTCTGACGGGCGCGCGCCTCGAGTTCCTCGTAGGAGAACTTGGCGTCGGAGATGAAGATCTGTTCGTCCGCCCAGTAGCGGATGCGGGTTCCGGTGACCCCGCGCTTGGCCTTGCCCACGACGTCGAGTTCGGAGTTTTCCACGAACGGTTCGAAAGGTGCTTCAGGCCTGGGTTTCCCGGTGTCCTTGAAACGTCCCGGCTCCCCGCGGCGGAATTGCATCTGATAGGTCTTCCCGCCACGGTCCACCTGGACATCCAGACGTCCGGACAGGGCGTTGACCACGCTGGCACCCACGCCGTGGAGGCCGCCGGAGGCGGTGTAGGAGCCGCCACCGAACTTTCCGCCGGCGTGGAGTTTGGTGAAGACGACTTCGACGCCGGTCAGCCCGGTCTTGGGTTCGACGTCCACGGGAATGCCCCGGCCATCGTCATGGATCTCAACTGAACCGTCCGCGTGGAGCACGATGGTGATGCTCTGGCCGAATCCGCCCAACGCCTCGTCCACGGAGTTGTCGATGATCTCCCAGAGGCAATGCATGAGGCCCCGCGAATCGGTGGAGCCGACATACATGCCCGGACGTTTGCGGACCGCTTCGAGGCCTTCGAGCACGGAGAGGTGGCGTGCGTTGTACTGAGAACTCGGTGCCACGGGGAACGTGCTCCTTGTTGACGATGGAATGGGGACCAATTCCACGGTAGTCCCCGCCTCCGGCATTTCACGGTTCCCGCGCCGTTGCTGCTTTTCGACGGTCGATCAGGGCGTGTTCCACGACACGCCCATGCCTCCAATACCCCCCGAACGCTACGCGGTGAGCGAAAGTCGAGTCATGACGGGATGAATCACCGCCGTAACTGGTTGTATTGGGTACACGAGATCTAAGGAGGTCACCATGACGCCAACATCAGTGGCAACACGCGGACTGTCCGCACTCGACCGCTGCGACCGCTGCGGAGCACAGGCCTATGTGCGGGCGGTTCTTCAGACCTCTGGCGGAGAGCTGCTCTTCTGCGGCCACCACGCACGCGACGTCGAGGCCAAGCTGCGGCCCATGACCGCCGAGTGGCAGGACGAAACCGACAAACTTCATGAAAAGCCGGTCTACGACGACGAGGACTGATCCTCGATCGACAGGCCCCTTGGGGGCCTGAAGACTGCTGAAGCGGGAACCGTGAACACACGGTTCCCGCTTTTTGTCTGCGCTGATTCGTTTCGGCGCGCGCCCCTTGTCATGGGGCAGCACCCCACCGCCTGCGAGGAAGCGCCCCTGGAAACACCACAGGCCGGCACCCCGTGGCAGGGGTGCCGGCCTGTGGCTCCGGGTCGGCTCGCCGACGCTCCGGTCTAGTCCAGGTAGTCCCGCAGGACCTGCGACCGGGACGGGTGGCGCAGCTTGGACATCGTCTTGGACTCGATCTGACGGATCCGCTCCCGCGTGACGCCATAGACCTTGCCGATTTCATCCAGCGTCTTCGGCTGGCCATCGGTCAGCCCGAAACGCATCGCCACCACGCCGGCTTCGCGCTCGGACAATGTGTCCAGCACGGAGTGCAGCTGTTCCTGCAGGAGCGTGAAGCTCACGGCATCGGCCGGGACCACGGCTTCGGAGTCCTCGATGAGGTCCCCGAACTCGGAGTCGCCGTCCTCGCCCAACGGGGTATGCAGGGAAATCGGTTCACGACCGTACTTCTGGACCTCGACGACCTTCTCGGGGGTCATATCGAGTTCCTTGGCCAACTCATCAGGAGTCGGTTCGCGCCCGAGGTCCTGCAGCATCTGACGCTGGACGCGGGCCAACTTGTTGATGACCTCAACCATGTGGACCGGGATGCGGATGGTCCGCGCCTGGTCTGCCATGGCACGGGTGATCGCCTGACGGATCCACCAGGTGGCATAGGTCGAGAACTTGAAGCCCTTGGTGTAGTCGAATTTCTCGACCGCACGGATCAGCCCCAGGTTGCCTTCCTGGATCAGGTCCAGGAAGAGCATGCCACGACCGGTGTAGCGCTTGGCCAGCGAGACGACCAGGCGCAGGTTGGCTTCGAGCAAGTGGTTCTTGGCGATCTTGCCGTCATGGACCACCTGTTCCAGGTCCCAGCGCAGGCGCTTGGGCAGGTCGTCGCCGGCCTTGAGCTTCTCGGTGGCGTAGAGACCCGCCTCGATCCGCAGGGCGAGGTCCACTTCCTGTTCGGCATTGAGCAGGGCGACCTTGCCGATCTGCTTCAGGTAGTCCTTCACCGGGTCGGCGGTCGCACCGGCGACCAACACCTGCTGCTGCGGGGCATCGTCGTCATCGCTGGTGATGATGAAACCGCGCGCCTCGTCTTCGCGGGCTGCCGGATCGGCGGGGGCCCCCGATTTTTCACTGTCGGGCTTGGCTGTTACCTCGCCCTCCTCCTCGGCCTCCGGCTCCGCCGCCACCGGTTCGGTGGGCTCGGCTGCTGCCTGGGCCGCCTTCTTGGCCTTGTTCTTGGCGCGCGTCTGAGCGGCCTTCTGCTGAGGCGTCAACTCATCCGTCTCATCGGCTGTATCCACTGCACCCGCTGCGGCTGCGGGCTTCTTGCCCCGGCTGGTGGTGGCCTGAGAGCTTGATTTGGAAGCTGGCACGAATAACCTTTCTCACGGATCGACCGCGGCGCCACCTGACGGGTAACACCACTATGACCCTGTCAAGTCCGGGTTCCGCCACATGGGCGGATCCGAATGAAGGGTCCAGTGGGTGCAACGCCTGCATTCGGCCTTTTGTTCCCGTCTCCGAAAGTGGACGACGGGCGGGACAGTGGCTACCGTCCCCAAGGACACGGACCCAACCGGGTCTGCGGTTAATAGTGTCTCACGTTTCGAGCCCACGCTCGTCATTGGCCGGCCTCGAGACAGCCCGCCCAGGCGGTTTCCCGGTTGGTGGCCCACCGGGGCAACCGCCCCCGGGAAAGGAAGGCGTCCAGCAAGGCGGCCAAACGGTAATCGGGCTCCTCCGAGCGGCAGGTGGCAATGAGGGCATGGGCCCCGCTGCTGTGCCCCTTGGCCCATTCAACCCAGCCCAGGATGCACAGCAGGGCCCACCGGTCCCGCCCCCTTGCCGCCGGTAGTATTCCCCGGCCCACCTCCCATAGGTGCTCCAGGCCCTCCCAGTGGGGCGCCTGGTCCGAGTTGCCCAACATGAATTCACCCAGTTCACGCAACTCGACGTTGGCCCGGGCGTTGCGCAGCCTGCCCACCAGGGCGTTCCGCGCCGCGGTTCCCGAACTTCCGGCGGCGAACGGCAGTGCGTCCCGCACCAGATCGGTCCCCAGGGATGCCAACAGTGCCCCGGTGTCCGAGGGGTTCGACTTCAATTCGGCCACCAGCCCCCGGGGCTCCTGGTCCAGGGCCGCACACCATCGTTCAAGGCCGCGCAGGGATTCCCGCCACCCGCCGCCGGCACTGCGGTGTTCTTCAACCACCTCACGCACCGCCTCCAGCCCGGGCCACGAAGCTGTCCCCGTCCCGTCCCACGGTTGGGACACGGGGCTGCTCCCCCGCAGGACCATGTCCAGATGTGTCTCCGAAAGCAGGACGGATTCGATCGGCCGCCCCGACGTAGGACAGCAGTCCGGTTCCGCGCAGAAGTAGGACCACCAGCGTCCGCAGCCGACCAGCCAGGCATCAGGGATCCGGTATCCGCGGCGCTGAAGCTGCGTGGCCACCACATCGGTGAAATCCCGGTACGGGAGCATCTTTCCGTCCGCATGGGCCAGTTCCGAATACACCACCAGGCAGGCGCCATCCGCCTCGGGGGCCGCCCGCAGATAGTCGGCCAGCTGCCGGGTGAATGCCCGCGCCGCCATCATGCCGGGGCCCGGGGCCGGGAGGTCCACCCGCAGCGTGGCTTCCAAGGCTTTATCCCGCATGATCAGCACCACCAGGCTTTCGCGCGGATGGAATCCGAGCAGATGGGGTACGAGCGAGATGACGCCTTCGGCGTCACTGACGGAGAGTTGTCCCGGTGAGCTGTTCATAACCCCACCGTGTCCCCTGCCGTGCGTGGCGTCCGAGGCTGGGCCGTTGACTTGTGGAGCAACCGGCCCCGACGGCGCCGGGCAGCTCCCGGTGAGGGGTCCGTGGCAGCTGCCGTTCAGATGCGGGGCCGCCGGCCGCGGCGCCACCGCCGTTCCGAGAAGGCCTGCCGGAGGGGGACGACCACCACCCCGTGATGGGCCAAATCGTCCCGGGCCTTGCGGCGGGTGACGAGGATGCCGATGGCGCCCGCCGCCAGGGGGATGAATTGGAACGCCATCGCCCAACGGAAGGCATCGAGGTTGTAGAGATCCCCCCGGCCGCCCGCGGCCGCGAACTGCAGGTCGAGGATGAGCCCGATGAAATACACGCTGATCAGCGCCGCGGTGAATCCGCCGACATTGACGATGCCCGTGGCGGTTCCGATGCTCTGAGGGGTGTTGAAGGTCCGGGCGAAATCAAAGCCGATCATCGATCCCGGTCCACCGATCGCCAGCAGGGTCAACAACACGACCAGCAGGCTCAGCGGTGCCGGTCCGGGCCAGAGCAGGACGGTGGCCCACGCAGCCGAGATCAGGATGATGATCCCCAACGCCAACGTCGACCGCCGCAGGGGATGCCGCGCCACGATGGCCCCGAACAACGGCCCGAAAACCAGCGAGACCAGGACGAAGATCGTCATCAGTCCCGACGCCGCGGCCGGCTCCAGGCCCTGACCGGAGACCAGAAAGGGGTACCCCCAGGCGAGCAGGAAGACGTTGGAGGTGAATTGCAGGCCGAAGTGCGTCCAGAACCCCAACCGTGTCCCCGGCTGGCGCCAGGCCTCCCCCAGGACGGCCAAGGATTTCGGAGCGGGTCCGGGGGGCAGCGGCGCGCTTCCGGCCGGCTGGTCCCGCACGACGGCCAGGGAGAGGACGAAAGCCAGGACGCACAGCGCGGCCAGTGAGAGGAACGAGGTCGTCCATCCGGCCCAATGCAGCAGGGCCACGAAGGGCACCAGGCTGAGCAGTTGCCCCAACTGGCCGACCATGCCGGTGAACTGGGTGAGCATCGGGACGCGATAGCCCGGAAACCAGGCCGAGATGAGGCGGATGACCGATACGAAGGTCATCGCATCGCCGGCGCCCACGAAGAAGCGCCCGACCAATCCTGCGGGAACGGAGGTGGCCAGGGCCAGCAACATCTGTCCCACGCCCATCAGGACGGCACCGAAGATGATGAGCCGCCGTGAACCGAACTTGTCGATCAGCATGCCCACCGGGATCTGCAAACCGGCATAGACCACGAGCTGGACGACACTGAACATCCCCAGGATCGAGGCACTGGCATCGAACCGGGTCGTTGCTTCCAGCCCGGCGACACCGAAGCTGGTCCGTTGGGTGACGGCAACCATGTAGGCGAAGACACCGATCCCCCAGACCCACCAGGCGGGCCCGGAGGCGGCCCTGACCCTGAGGGCGGTCACTGACCGCTTTCGTCGGGGTCGCCCTTGGCTGCTTCCGAGGAGAGGAAGGCTTCCGCCGCCGTCCCCAGGTCTTCGCCATCGGGAACGGCCTCGTCGGCCGTCAGGAGCAGCGAACGCCGTTCGGCCTCGGGCTCATGGGCGTCAAAACGCTTCTCGAAATTGGCGACCATCCGCTGGACGTCCGGGGCGTCGGCGACCTGCTCGGCGATCTGTCCTTCGACCTTCCGCGCCGCTTCGCGCAGATCGTCCGAGGGCAATCCCAGCCCCAGGGCGGCCCCCAGGAATTCCAGCGCAGCCACTGCTGCCTGGGGGTATTCCGAATCGGCCAGGTAATGCGGAATGTGCAGGTCGTACCCCACGACGTCGCGGCCATCCGCGTCCAGGCGCATTTCCACCAGATGGGCTGCCGCCGCGGGAATCTGGGCGGAGGGGTTCCACGTCGAGATGCCTTGCCCGAAATCGGGGCGGTTCCCGTGCACCGTGACTCCGATGCGCCGGGTGTGCGGTACGGGCAGGGGCGCCGCGCCGATCCCGGCAGCCAACGAGACATTCAGGCCACGGGCCAGCAACACGACGGCGGCGGCGAACCGCTCCCATTGGAAATCCGGTTCCGATCCGGTCAGGAAGAGGAAGTCGGTGCCCAGCCCATCCGTGAGCCGGTGCAGTTCGATCACGGGCGCCGCATAGTCGGTGAAATGGTCGGCGGCCAGGGAGATCTGCGGGCGTCGTTCGCGGTAGTTGACCAATTGGTCGGCATCGAAGGAGGCGATGAGCTCGGAATCGAGCTTACCCAGCAGTTCCCGACGGATTTGTTGACTGACCTGCCCTGCGTCGGCATGGCCCGCGAGGGAGACCAGCATGCCCAGTCCTTGGAGACGCACGTCATCGACGACCTCGTCGTCGTACCTGACGAGGGACAAGGGATCAAGCATGGTGTCTCCTTCCAGGGACTCGAGCATGCACCTTCCGGTTCAACACACGGGGCCTCGGATTCCTTCCCGGCCCGGGCACCATTCTATCGGTTGGACCCACCAGGTCGGCCCATCACGACGCCGGTGGACCCCGGCACCATCGGGCAGCGATACGATCAAGGGGAACGCAACATCTACTTCACATACCAACCGCAGCCCTGGTGGGCGGCTGCATTAAGGATCCCGACCCGTGATCAACGCCAGCGAATTGAAGCTGACCGCCGTTTCCCCCGACGTGCGGCGGGTGGCGGCCAACGCCGTCGTCATCGCCATCGCCCAGGGCAAGGACGGCCCCCGGCTGCTCGACGCACCCCTGCCGAAGGCAGAGGCCTCCGCCCTCCAGGACTCACTGCCCGCCCTGGGCGCCACCGGAGCGGCCGATGAAGTCCTCCGGCTCCCGGCCACCGGTTCGCTGAAGGCCGAAGTCCTGGTCCTGACCGGCGTCGGGACCGTCGAAGGCGAGACCCCCGAACCGGAGGCGCTGCGTCGCGCCGCCGGTGCGGCCGCCCGCCAGCTCAAGGGCCACGCCAAGGTGGTCTTCGCCCTACCGACCCCCACCGTCGAATCGGCCACGGCCGTCGCCGAAGGTGTCGCCCTGGGTGCCTACGCCTTCTCCAACCACCTCTCCAAGGCTCCGGAGAAGACGCCATTGACCGAGGGCATCATCGCCACCGCTGCGTCGGCCGATAAGACCCTGCCGGCCGCATTGCGCCGGGCCGCCATCGTCGGTCGCTCCGTGCGCGGCGTGCGCGATCTGGTCAACACCTCCCCCAGCGACCTCTTCCCCGAATCCTTCGCGACGGAGGCGCGCAGCGCCGTGAAGTCGCTGCCGATCAAGGTCACCGTCTACGACGAGAAGCGCCTGGAAAAGGACGGGTACGGCGGGATCATGGGCGTCGGCAAGGGCTCTTCGCGCCAGCCGCGCCTGGTCAAGCTGGAGTACTCCCCGGCCAAGGCCCGCCGCCACCTCGCCTTCGTCGGCAAGGGAATCACCTTCGACACCGGCGGCATCTCGTTGAAGCCGGCAGCGAACATGCACTTCATGAAGTCGGATATGGCCGGGGCAGCCACCGTGCTGGGAAGCATGCTCGCCATCGCCGAGCTCCAACTGCCGTTGCGCGCGACCGCCTGGCTCTGCCTGGCGGAGAACATGCCCGGCGGCCACGCCGCCCGTCCCGGCGACGTCTTCACCATGTTCGGCGGCAAGACCGTGGAGAACCTGAACACGGACGCCGAAGGTCGCCTGGTGATGGCCGACGGACTGGTGGCTGCCAGCGCCGAAAAGCCCGACGTCATCATCGACATCGCCACGCTCACCGGCGCACAGTTGATCTCGTTGGGTCGCCGCACCAGCGGCATCATGGGTGACAGCGGTGTCCGCGATGCACTGGTCAGTGCCGCAGGGACCTCCGGGGAATCCGCCTGGGGCATGCCCATGCCCGAAGAGCTCCGGGCCTCCCTGGATTCGACCGTCGCCGATCTGGCCAATGCCGGTGAACGCAACGGCGGGATGATGACCGCCGCCGCGTTCCTGCAGGAGTTCGTCGGTGAGGTCGATGGCCGGAAGATCCCCTGGGCACATATCGACATCGCCGGCCCCTCATATAACGACGTCGCCCCCTATGGTTACGTCCCCAAGAACGGGACCGGATCCGGTCTGCGCACCCTGGTCACCTACGCGGAGGCACTGGCAGCACGGTAGTTTCCGAAGCGGCGGTCCATGAGACCGGTCACCCACCCACGATCGGCCGGTCACGGTTTGTGGATGATCGGCCATGGTCCGCGCTAAGGTGAACCCTGAAAGAATAGTAGGCAGTGCCTCTCCGGCCCCGAGGTCGGACAGGCAGAACACATGGAACGAGCCCCCACACCGTGGGGCATGATCTCACTCGCGAGGGAGCGTCAACGTGGCCGAATCGGCAACAACGCAAGAATTCGATGTACTCATCCTTGGTGGCGGCAGCGCCGGCTACTCGGCCGCATTGCGCGCCATCCAGCTCGGCTTCACCGTCGGCCTGGTGGAAAAGGCAAAGCTCGGTGGCACGTGCCTGCACACCGGGTGCATCCCGACCAAGGCGTACCTGCACTCGGCCGAACTGGCCGACAACGCCCGCGAAGGCGCCAAGTACGGCATCAACACCACGTTGGATTCCATCGACATGGGCGCGGTCCGCCAGTACAAGGACGGCATCGTCGCCGGCAAGTACAAGGGACTGGCCGGCCTGCTGAAGATGAAGAAGGTCAACGTCATCGAGGGCAACGGCCGCCTGGTGTCCCAGGACACCATCGATGTGGACGGGGTCGCCTACAAGGGCAAGAACATCATCCTGGCCACCGGCTCCACCACCAAGACCATGGGGCTGGAGATCGGCGGCCGAGTGCTCACCAGCACCGAAGCGCTCGCCATGGAAACCCTGCCCCAGAGCGCCATCGTCCTCGGCGGCGGCGTCATCGGCGTGGAGTTCGCTTCCGTCTGGAAGTCCTTCGGCGTCGACGTCACCATCGTGGAGGGCCTGCCGTCGCTGGTCCCGAACGAGGATCCCTCGATCGTCAAGGGCCTGGAGCGTGCCTTCAAGAAGCGCGGCATCAAGTCCAAGACCGGCGTCTTCTTCGAGAAGGTCGAGCAGAACGACGACGGGGTCAAGGTCGCACTGGCCGACGGCACCGACCTCGAGGCGGACATCGTCCTGGTGGCCGTGGGCCGTGGCCCGGTCACCGAGGGCCTCGGCTTCGAGGAGCAGGGCCTGACCATGGATCGCGGCTTCGTCATCACCGACGAACGCCAGCACACCGGTGTCGGCAACATCTACGCCATCGGCGACATCGTTCCCGGTCTGCAGCTGGCCCACCGCGGCTACCAGCACGGGATCTTCGTGGCCGAGGAGATCGCCGGCAAGAACCCGGTCATCGTCGAGGACATCAACATCCCGAAGGTGACCTACTGCGAACCGGAAATTGCGTCCGTGGGCTACACCGAGCCCAAGGCCAAGGAAAAGTACGGCGACGACCAGGTCGAGATCCAGGAATACAACCTCGCCGGCAACGGCAAGTCCTCCATCCTGGGGACCGCGGGCATCATCAAGATGGTGCGCGTCAAGGACGGCCCGATCGTCGGTGTGCACGGCATCGGCAGCCGGATCGGCGAGCAGGTCGGCGAAGCGCAGCTGATCGTGAACTGGGAGGCCTACCCCGAGGACGTGGCCCAGCTGGTCCACGCACACCCGACCCAGAACGAGGCCATGGGCGAGACCGCCCTGGCCATGGCCGGGAAGCCACTTCACGGTTAAGCACGGGTATGACGTGCACGGTGGGCCGATCTTACGCGGGTCGGCCCACCGTGCACTAAGCTCGACGCAAGCCGAACACCGGCCGCTTCGCCCTCGTTGCCGGCCGTCCAAGTCAAGAGATATAGCTTTAGGAGAACGGGGACACCATGTCTGAAACCGTGAACTTGCCCGCACTCGGTGAGAGTGTCACCGAAGGCACTGTGACGCGCTGGCTCAAGCAGGTCGGCGATAGCGTCGAGGTCGACGAGCCACTACTGGAGGTCTCCACCGACAAGGTCGATACCGAGGTCCCCTCGCCGATCTCCGGTGTGATCGAAGAAATCCTCGTCCCCGAGGACGAGACGGCCGATGTCGGCGCCCCGCTGGTGCGCATCGGCGACGGATCCGGATCCGGATCCTCCGAAGAGGCACCGGCCGCCGAGGAAGCCCCGGCAGAAGAGGCCCCCGCCCAGGAGTCCGCTCCCGCAGCCGAGGAGTCCTCCTCCAGCGAGGCCCCCGCTGCTTCCGATGATTCCGGCGAACGGGCCGATGTCACGCTTCCCGCCCTCGGCGAAAGCGTCACCGAAGGCACCGTCACCCGCTGGCTCAAGCAGGTCGGCGACGAGGTCGAGGTCGACGAGCCGCTGCTCGAGGTCTCCACCGACAAGGTCGACACCGAGATTCCTTCACCCGTCGCCGGCACCCTGCTGGAGATCAAGGTGAACGAAGACGACACCGCCGAGGTCGGATCCGTGCTGGCCGTCATTGGTTCCGGGTCGGCTCCGGCCCAGGAGGCCCCGAAGGCCGAAGCGCCCAAGGAAGAAGCACCGAAGCAGGAAGCCCCGAAGGCCGAAGCGCCCAAGCAGGAGGCACCGAAGCAGGAAGCTCCGAAGGCCGAGGCCCCGAAGCCCGTTTCGACGCCGGCCCCCGCCGGAGGCAACGACGGCTACGTGACCCCGCTGGTCCGTCGTCTGGCTTCGCAGAACGAGATCAATCTGTCGACCGTCACCGGCACCGGTGTCGGCGGCCGCATCCGCAAGCAGGATGTCCTGGACGCCGTCGAGGCCAAGAAGTCCGCTGCTCCGGCAGCACCGACAGCCGGCTCGGGCTCCGCACCGAAGGCTCCTGCCGCCGTCGTCCCCTCCTCGCTGCGAGGGAAGACGGAGAAGGCACCCCGCATCCGCCAGGTCATCGCCCAGCGGATGCGCGAGTCGCTGGAGACGTCCACCCAGCTCACCCAGGTCCACGAGGTCGACATGACCCGCGTGGCCAAGTTGCGCACCTCGGCCAAGGCACAGTTCCAGGCCGTCAACGGCACCAAGCTGACGTACCTGCCCTTCATCGCCAAGGCCGTTGCCGAGGCGCTCAAGCAGCACCCGAAGCTCAACGCCGAATACGACGAGGGCAAACAGGAGATCACCTACCACGACGCCGAGCACCTGGCGATCGCAGTGGATACCGAAAAGGGTCTCCTCGTTCCCGTCATCAACAACGCCGGTGATCTGAACCTGGCCGGCGTTGCCAGCCGCATCGATGATGTCGCCAAGCGCACCCGCGACAACAAGATCGGCCCGGATGAGCTCTCCGGTGGCACGTTCTCGATCACCAACATCGGGTCGGTCGGCGCGTTGTTCGATACTCCGATCATCAACCAGCCGCAGGTGGCCATCCTCGGCACCGGAGCCATCGTCAAGCGTCCCATGGTCGTCACGGGCACCGATGGCGATGACACCATCGCCATCCGCCACATGATGTACCTGTCGCTGACCTACGACCACCGTCTAGTCGACGGCGCGGATGCCGGACGCTTCCTGCAGACGCTGCGCGCCCGGCTGGAAGAAGGCGCCTTCGAGGCCGACCTCGGTCTGTAGCAACGCCTCCCGGACCAGCACAGGGGTCCGGCGGTGAACGACGACGGCTGGTGCCCCTCCTCGGGAGGGACGCCAGCCGTCGTCGTTGATGCAGGAGTCCGCGGTTTCGACACGCTGTCGAAACCACCCCTAGA
>NZ_JBQSWW010000006.1:0-154691 GCF_052377515.1 Arthrobacter sp. AOP36-C1-22
AAGCATGACAATGGATAAAAGTGTCGGTTCTGCGGCGGAAGCCGTAGCGGATATCGGGGATGGATCCTTGATATCTGTCGGCGGTTTCGGACTATCAGGGAACCCGATGGCATTGATCGAGGCCCTCTTGGAACAAGGCGCTACGGGCCTGTCGGTGGTCTCCAATAATTGCGGTGTCGATGGGTGGGGACTTGGTGTCCTGCTTGCTGCCGGCCGGATCCGGAAGATGACTTCTTCCTATGTGGGCGAGAACAAGGAATTTGCTCGCCAGTACCTCACCGGGGAACTCGAATTGGAGTTGACCCCGCAGGGGACGCTGGCTGAGAAGCTACGAGCCGGTGGATCAGGCATCGCTGCGTTCTACACCGCTGCCGGAGTCGGTACTCAGGTGGCCGAAGGGGGGTTGCCGCAGAAGTACGACGCCGATGGGAACATTCTCCAGGGTTCGGAGCCCAAGGAAGTGCGGAGCTTCGCCCCAGGCGGGGAGAAAAACGATTTCGTTTTGGAAGAGGCCATCGTCTCCGATTTCGCGTTGGTCCACGCGCTGAAGGGCGATAAGCACGGCAACTTGGTGTTCAACAAGGCGACCCGGCAGTTCGGCCCGCCGGCAGCGATGGCCGGGAAGGTGTGTATCGCTCAGGTTGAGGAGCTCGTGGAGCCCGGCGAGATCGACCCTGACCAGGTCCATCTGCCGGGGATCTATGTGCACCGCGTCCTGGAAGTCGGTCGGGACATCGAAAAGCCAGTGGAGAAGCGCACGGTACGCCCAGCTGGTGAAGCCGCCGGTTCGGCGACGAAGGAAGGTTGAGACGATGGCACTGACACGTGAGCAGATGGCCGAGCGGGCCGCGCAGGAACTGGTCGACGGAGCCTATGTGAACCTGGGCATCGGGATGCCGACCCTGGTTCCGAACTACATCCCCGCCGGCAGGACACTGGTTCTGCAGTCGGAAAACGGCATCCTCGGTGTGGGCCCGTACCCCCCCGAAGAGGATGTGGATCCGGACCTGATCAATGCCGGGAAGGAAACCGTGACGGTCAATCCGGGAGCAAGTTTCTTCGATTCGGCCATGAGCTTCGGGATGATCCGTGGCGGGAAGATCGACGTGGCGATCCTCGGAGCGATGCAGGTTTCCACCAACGGGGATCTGGCGAACTGGATGATTCCGGGCAAGATGGTCAAGGGCCCCGGTGGTGGCATGGACCTGGTGCAGGGTGCCCGAGAGGTCATTATCCTGATGGACCATACGGCCAAGGACGGTTCGGCAAAGATCGTGAATGAATGTTCGCTTCCGCTGACCGGTAAGGCCGTGGTGAACCGGATCATTACCGACCTGGCGGTGATCGAGGTGACCGAGGACGGTCTGGTGCTCCTGGAGACCGCTCCCGGTGTGAGTGTCGAGGAAGTCAGGGCCGCGACCGAACCAGAACTGACCCTGGGTGGAGAACTCGCCAACGCCTAGTCCATGGCAACCGTCGTGCACACGGGCCCGGTCCTTGAAAGGCCGGGCCCGTTCTGTTCTGGCCAGCAAGGTCCTCTTCGGTGAACCGCTGAACTGGGTCATGACCTGCGGCATCATCCTGATCATCGGGGGTGTGCTCCTGGTCGAAACCGGGGCCGCAGCCTAGGAAGCTACCGATCGGCTCCCGTCGGCGCGGTCCGCCGGAACCCCGGCCCACACCTGCAGGGCGGCCCAGGCTGCTGCCGTGAACGGGACCGCGAGGATGGCCCCGAGAACCCCGGCGACCACGGCGCCGGTGGCCAGCGCGAGCAGGACCACCAGCGGGTGGATCTGGAGCGTGCGGCCCATCACCACCGGCTGCAGCAGGTTGCCTTCGAGCTGGTTCACCACGACCACCACCACCAGGACGATCACTGCCGCCACCGGGCCGACGCCTAAAAGTGCGACGACGGAGGCCAGGATCCCGGTGACCGTGGCACCCAGGATGGGGATGAAGGCCCCGATGAAAATCAGCACGATCAATGGCAGGGCCAGCGGCACCTGCAGGATCAGCAGGCAGGCCCCGATCAGGACGGCGTCCACTGCGGCGACGATGGCCGTCCCACGGACGTAGCCGCCCAAAACGGCGGTGATCCGTCGGCCGGCGATCCGCACCTTGGCAAGCTGCCGGCCGCGCAGCTTTCCGGTGGCAAAGGCCCACATCTTCCCGCCGTCCTTGAGGAAGAAGAACAGGATGACGGCCATCAGCACGAAGCCCGTCGCCATTTCCGAGACGAGCGCCGCGCCGGCCATGGCCTGGTCCTGTGTTGCATCGCTGCCCAACAGCTGCTGGAAGGATTGCTGGGCATGCTTCAGCGTCGCGTCGTTGACCGGCAACGGACTATTTTTCAGCGCGGTCCACAGGTCCTTGGTCCGGTCCCCCGCCTGGTCCGCCAGGGACCCCCATTCGGCACGGATCGTCGTGATGACGCCGAGCAGGATGGCCCCGAAGGCGATGAGCAAGGCAGCGAAGGCGGTGCCCGTGGCTGGCCCCGCCGACCAGCCGTGGTGGCGCAGCCAGATCACGAGCGGGTTGATGGCCGCCGCGAGGATCAGCGCCAGGAAGAGCGGCACGATCACGACGGTGATCTGCAGGAGCCCGAAGACGACGACGGCCACCAACACCAGAAGGTACAAAATGCTGCGGGCCCGCTCACCGGCACGACTCAAACTATGGGTCCACTGCAGGCGTTCGCGTCCGTCGAGTGCCTCGTCAGGTTCAGTCATCGTGTTCTCCCGTACTGGTCCAGGGTGGATGACGGATCAGAGTCCGGGCAGCACCTGTTCGCGGACCTGCTTGCGGAGGATCTTGCCCAGCATCGAACGCGGCAGGTCGTCGATGGCCACGACCCGCTTGGGGACCTTATAGCCGGCCAGATGTTCGCGGCAATGATCGCGCAATGCTGTTTCGTCCAAGGTGGCTCCGGGTTCAAGCTCGACGGCAGCCAACACCATTTCCCCGCCGCGTTCCAGCGGCTTGCCGAAGGCCGCGGCATCCTTCACGTCGGCGTGCAGGCGCAGCACGGTCTCGACCTCGGTGGGTGAAACGTTGAAGCCGCCGGTGACGATCAGTTCCTTGGCCCGGTCCACCACGGTGGCGAAACCGTCGTCGTCCACGGTGACGATGTCCCCGGTCCGCAGCCAGCCGCCGGGCAGCAGGGTCTTGGCGGTTTCCTCGGGGTTGTTCCAGTATCCGGAAAAGACCTGCGGGCCCTTGATGAGCAGCTCCCCCGGGTCCCCGGCGGTGACCTCCACGGCCGGGTCCTTGGGGTCCACGACCTTCATCAGGGTCGAGGGGAAGGGCACCCCGATGGTGCCGTTGCGCCGGGTGGGATGGAACGGGTTGCCCAGGGCCACCGGCGAGGATTCGGTCATCCCGTAGCCTTCGACCAGCAGGCCCCCGGAGACCGATTCCCAGAGCTCGACGACGTGGTCGGGCAGGTTCATCGCCCCGGAGATGCAGTATTTGGCCGAGCGCAATGAAATCCCGCGTTCCTTCGCGGCGATGGCGGTGCGTTCGTAGATCGGCGGGACCGCGCAGTAGACGGTCGCCGGGGACTTCTTCATCGCATCCAGGACCATATCGGGGTCGAACTTCGGGAACAGGACCAGCATGCCTTGCTTGCGGATCCCGTAGGTCAGGTACAGCGTCATGCCGAAGGCGTGGAACATCGGCAGAATGGCGTAGAAGATCTCCTTGCCGTATTGCGCCCCTTCCATCCAGGCCTCGCCCTGCAGCGCGTTCGAATACAGGTTGAAGTGGGTCAGCATCGCCCCCTTGGGGCGTCCCGTGGTGCCGGAGGTGTATTGGATGGCCGCCAGGTCGTCCACGTCGGGGCGCGGGTGCAGCGGATCGAGCGTGCCGTGGGAGAGCAGCTTCTTCCAGCCGGTGGTGCCCGGGGCCTTGGCGGTGAGTGAGTCCCGGGTGGCCTTCAGCTTGCCCACCGGCAGGGCCAGTGCGGCGCGTTTGATCCTCGGGAAGGCCTCGAGCAGATTGACCGAGACGACGTGGTCGATCTCGATATCGGCGGGGAAGTCGGCGAGCGCCGCGGCGGCCTTGTCCCAGACGATGGCGATGCGCGCCTGGTGGTCCTCGAACTGGTGGCGTAGTTCGCGGGCGGTGTACAGCGGATTATGTTCGACCACGACGGCGCCCAGGCGCAGCACCGCGTAGAACGCGACGACATGCTGCGGGCAGTTCGGCAGCACCAGTGCCACCCGGTCCCCCGCGCGGACCCCGAGGGTGCGCAGGCCTTCGGCGGCACGGTCGACCTGCTCACCGAGCTCGCGGTAGCTGGTGCGGCGGCCGAAGAACTCCAGTGCCGGGAGGCTGCCGGCCTCGGCCACTGAGTGCTCGAGCATGTCGATGAGCGATTCGGTCGGCAACTCGATCTCGGCCGGGACGCCCGGCTGGTAGTTCTTCACCCAGGGCTGCTGCGCGGCGGATGGCTGGTCGGGGGCACCGGTGGCATTGTCCATGAGGCCCATCTTCCCGCGAAAGGACGACGACGGCGAATCCCGTGCCTCTCCGTGCCGGGATTCCCGCCGGCGGTGGTCAGCCCTTGCTCTTGGCCAAGGAGCGCAGTTGGGCCAGGGACCCGTTGAAGACGTTGCCGTCCACTCCCCTGTTCTTGCCGATGAAACCGGTATCCGTGGCGTACTGCCAGAGCCGGTAGTCGGTCCATCCGCCGGGCAGCGTACCGGGGGTGTCCTGGGCGGAGCCGGGGTAGCGGGCCACATGCAGATCCCAGTTCTTGAACCGGGAAGAGGAGTTGGTGCACTGGTTCCACCAGGAGCTGGCAGTGTAGATCATCGGCAGCCGGCCGGTCAGGTTCCTGACTTCCACCCCGAAGGCGTGGATCCAGTCGGAGAGCTCCTTCGGACTCATCCCGTAGCAGGTGTCCCCCTTGCCCTGCGGGAAGGTCTGGGCGTCATAGGGGTTCCATTCGATGTCCAGCAGCGGCGGCATCGTCTTGCCATCGGCCGACCAGCCTCCGCCATGGGCCACGAAGTCCCGGGCCTGGGTTTTTGCGCTGGAGGCCGCGGGCATGGCGAAGTGGTAGGCCCCACGGATCATCCCGGCATCGTAGGAACCGTTGTATTGCTGGGTGAAGTCGGGGTTGGTGTACAGCGAGGTCGCCCAGGATTGGGTGGCCTTCACATAGGCGAAGCGTGCGCCCTTGCCGTAGGCGTAGGACCAGTCCACGGTGCCCTGGTGCGCCGAGACGTCCACCCCGGGGACCCCCGGCGGACGCCACCAGCCGTTGCCGGAGGTGTACGACGGCGAGACGGCCGAGTTCGGTGTTTTCGACTGGCCTGCCGGAAGCTCTGGGATCGACACGGCCTCCCCGCCCGCTGCTCGGCCCAGTTCGGCCAGTTCCTGAAGCGTGGGGACCCGAGGGTCCCCGGTTTCGGCGATGCGTTTCTGCCCCTGTCCCATCCGGGCGGGCAGCGCCTCCTCCCCCAGTGCGTCGGAGGCCTGCTCGGCCAGGGCCTTCCGTTCGGCGGCGGGAACCTGGCCGTCGGAGAGCGCGTCGGCGATCGCCTGTCCTGCGGGTCCCGGCTGTGCCGAGTCGGAAGGGACGGGGGCGGCCGGCGCTGCGGAGGCGACCGGGGCCATGGCCGTGGTCAGGGCGAAGGCCGCGGCCAAGGGGATCGCGGCGAAGCGGAAGCTGCGTGCCGGTGACGGGGTCATGGTCGGTCCTCTCATCAATGCTGTTGAGTCGTATGGCTCGTCCCCGGGCAGTCTTCCAGACACGACGTAGGCCCACAAGGAAAAGTACGACTGTTCCAGCAATGTTTCCCGACTCCCGTCACGTACCAACCAGGACGTGTCACAGCAGGCCATCAGCCCCCGGTGACGCGGGTGGCCTCCAGCAGTGCCGCGGTGCGGCGGTGGACGTCGGCGTCACGTTTCCCCAGGGTGGCGACGAGTCGTTGCAGCCGGGTGACGCGGTCGAGGTAGTGCTGGGTGAGCCGGGCGGACAGCGGCAGCGCCGCCAGGTCGTCCGCTTCGCGCCAGGCCATCACCAGGGCCCGTTCGAAGAGCCGCTGGTCGGCCTCGGCACTGGTCGAGGCGGCCCCCGCGCCCAGCACGGCCACCGTATCGAGCCGGGAATCGTCCAACCCCAGGGCCAGTTGGTCCAGTTCGGCCCGGGCCCGGCGCAGGCCGGCCCCACCCCGGCCGAACCGGCCGAGGCCGGCCGAGATGGTCCCACCGAACCGCACCACCTGGGCCGCCGTGAGCAGTCCCAATGTCAGGGTCACGGTCAGCAGCCAGAACAGCAGGGCCCCGCTGATGTTCTGGTCCGGGAAACCGTTGGATTGCAGGCCGCGGGCCAGGTCCTCGAGTCCGTGGGCGACGGTGACCTCGGCCGTCCCGGGTGAGGAGACGTAGAGGTGCGGCATGGTCCAGTTCGCCGCTCCCAGCCGGCGGCCGTCCCCCAGTGCCGTGGCCCCGGCGAGCTGGCCGGG
This sequence comes from Arthrobacter sp. AOP36-C1-22, assembly GCF_052377515.1. Taxonomy (NCBI): domain Bacteria; kingdom Bacillati; phylum Actinomycetota; class Actinomycetes; order Micrococcales; family Micrococcaceae; genus Arthrobacter; species Arthrobacter sp. AOP36-C1-22. The sequence goes on from NZ_JBQSWW010000006.1 coordinate 6,477, forward strand.
CACGGCGACTCGGCCGTCGTCGAAGACCATGACGGGCATGATCACCTGGTCCCGCCGCAGTTCGCCGGTCTTCGGGTCCAGCAGACCGGGGAACTCGTCCTTCACCCGCCACAGGGCGTCGAGGTGGCGGCCAGGATCCACGTCTACGCCCAGATCCGAGCTCTCGTCGGGGGTCGGCTGCAGGTATTGTTCGGCGTCGCGGACCGCCAGGGTGACGTCGATGGGTTGGGGGAACTTGTCTTCGAGGTAGCCGCGGATCCCGGCCCCGGTGACCCCCTCGGCCTGCCCGTCGATGGTCAGGCTGCGCAAATGGTCGGTCCCGGTCAGTTCCCAGCCGGGACGGCCCAGTACGGTCCCGGTGATCAGCCCCGCGGCCACGGCCGAGGCCACCAGGGCGGCGGCGGTCCCCCAGATCCACCGGCTCCGGGTGCTTCGGCCGGTGGCTTCCGGGCCCAGATCGTCGGGGTGGAGCCGCCGCAGACCGCGACGGCCCCGGCCGCGGTGGGGTCCGCGGGGTGTGCGGGCCGGGGCCAGGGAGTCGTAGGCCTCGACGTCGCCGAGCAGGGCACGGGCCACGGCGTTGGCCTCGTCCAGGACCGTGAGCGCCAACGACGCCTCCCCGGGCAGGCCCAGGCTCTCGCGCAGTTCGCTCAGGTCCTCGGTGTCCCGCCGGCGGGCCCTGACCTTCCCGTGCGGGTAGCGACGCAGCACGTCGGCGATATGCCGGGCGATCCCCTCCAGGCTGCGCTCCGTCTCCGCCCAGGCCTGGACCCCGGTGCCGGTCCTGCCGCGGCCAGAACGGGCCGAGGCCTGAAGCAGGGCCCGCAACCTACCGCGCAGATCGTCCATGGTCTTGGCCGAGAACACGTCGGCCGGGGCCGCTTCGAGGCGGATGATCAGTTCGCGGGCGGCGTCGTTGATCGGGGCGGTGATCCGGTCGAAGACCGCGCCGCGCCGGGACAGGTTTCCGTGCACGGCGCCGGCGGCGAGCAGGGCATCGGCCAGGGTGGTCAGCTCGCGGGAGGAGGCCTCGAAGAGATCGACCAGTCCCCCGGTATGCAGGGTCAGCGCGGTCTCCGGGTCGCGGACGGCGGTCATGACCCCTGGCTCGCTGCGGGCCAGCTCCAGGGTCGAATCCCGCAACGTCCGCCAGGCCACGGTGTACCCGTCGGGTCGACGTCGTTCCGGGGTCGTCCGGTAGGTGACCTCGAGTGCCTCCAGATCCAGGACCACCCGGGCGAGCCGGCGTTGGGCTGCGGTCAGCCTCCGGTATCGGCTCTCCCACTTCCGGCGCCGGCGCAGCGAGAAGGCCAGGGCGGTGCCGGTGAGCAGGATCCCCAGACCGGTGCCGGCCACCCAGAACACGGGGGTGCGGATGGGCCCTCCACCCAGTACATCGGCGGCGGTTTCGGCGGCGGCCACCACGGCCAACGGGCCATGCCCGAGCCCGAGGTTGTTCACATAGGTGCTGCCGATCGCATACCGGTCATCGGACTCCTCGGAGGAGCGCAGGGCGGCCCCGGTGAAGCGGCGTTCCCTGGTCGAATCCTCCAGGTTCTTCCACTGCGTGGAGAGGACGACGTCGGCGTCCAGGTCCGTCCTGCCGTGTTGCTGGTCGGCGCTGAGGTACTCGTCGGTGACCTTGAGGGTCAAGGGCTTCCACGAGCGGATGGGGTCGGGGTGGGCGGCCTCGATGCTGGACTGGCTGATGCCGTGGCCCGGGGTCCCCTCCACCTCGATGCGCACCTGGGCTCCCGGTTCGGCGGTGACCGCGTACCAGCCGAATCCGGCGAAGAGCAGCGTGACCACCCCCAGCACCAGGGCCAGCCAGGGGAAACCGAAGCGGGGGCGGGAGTCCCCGGCGCGCATCAGGCGGCCCGTCTCGGCGGCGCTCATGCCCGCCTCCCGGCGGCCGGCGTGCGGCCGGTCCCCGCCGACTCGAGCAGGTCAAGGGCCCGGGCGAGCTGGGCCAGGACGTCGTGGGGGTCGGACGGTTCCAGCTCCAGCTCCATTTCGGTGGCCGCGGCCTGGGCCGTGAGGCGCTCGGCGACGGCATCGAGCTCGATCCGCAGCCCCTCCAACCGGTCCAGCAGCTCGTAACCGGGTTTCCGGCGCCCTCGTTTGGCCGCCCGCCGGAGGTCCTTGCCGGCCTCGTCCAACGCGCGGGTGTGTTCGATCAACACGGCCACCGCGTCGGGGGCAGCGTCGAGCTTCCTGGCCCCGGGGACATCGAGCCCGTCGGCCACCTCCTGCAGCCGGTCCCGGTGAATCTGGAGCTGGCGGTGCCAGGCCTGCTTCGTCGCCCTCCCGGTGCCGAGCAGGACGTCCACCCCGGCCAGGGCACGTTGTTGGGTTTCCAGCCGGTGAAGGATCGCCGTCAAGGTCGCAGTGTCATCGGCGGCCGCGTCCTCGGCGGCCTGTTCCTCCCCCGCGGTCCGCTCCACCAGCTGGGTGGTCAGCCGGGCGACGGAGGCGGCGACCGGCCCGGGGCTTCCCCGGCGGGGAGGGGTATCGCCGCGCTGGCTCAACCCTCCGGCCACCTCGTGGATCCGTGCCCGCAGGGACACGGCTTCCTTCTCCCGCGCCTGCTGCGCCAGCGCGCGCCGATTGCGCCGGCTGCTGGCCACCAAAGCGCCGATGCCGGCCACGACCACGACCCCCACTCCCCCCAGCACCCAGGGCAAAGGATTGGAACGGGCGTTGATCCCGGTCCCGGCGGCAACGGCCAGTTCTGACAGGCCCTGGGTGTAGTCACCCGCGGCGAAGGCCGCCTTCCCGCTGCCGGCCATCGCTTCGAGGCTGGTGTCGTCGGCCAGTTCGATCTTGCGTCCGGGGTCGATGGACACGTCGACCGGGCCGCCGTCGTTCTCGGGCAGGATCACGCCGATGGCCAACCAGTCCTTGCCCACATACCCCTCGGATTTCCCGTTCTCCACCCAGTCATCGGCGAGGGCGTCCGACTGACCGAACATCAACGAGCCACGGACCAGTTGGGCGGCGCCCTTCATCTCGGTGGGCTGCTGGTCCACCGCCAACAGGATCCGGGTGTCCCCTTTGATCCCGGCGGATTCCACCGCATCGACGATCTCCCGGGCATCCACCCGGTCGGCGGCGGCCTCGACGACGGCCAGGAACAGGTGCTCGGATTCGGCGTCCCGCCCGGGAATCCGGATCTTGCCTTCATCTTCATCGGGCTTATCGGGGGTCTGTACCGTGGGGCCTGCGGGATCCGGCGCCTCGCTGGCTACGGCGGGGCCCGCCAGCGCGCCGACCATCACGAGTCCGGCGAGCGCCGCGCACACCACAGACAGTGGACGACGGCGGTACGAGGTACTCATGGGGACTCCGGTCCGGTGCGAACGGGCAAAAATCTCTTCCCACTGTAGCCCGGGGCCGGGATACGAGTCTCGGCTCCCGGCGCTCACCCGACATCCAACGCCTAGAGGCACAGTATGAAAGCCTGTCGGAAGCCAAGTTCCCAATTCAGGACGGCTCCGGAGCCGTGACCCAATTCAAGGTAAGGCATGCAAAGTTGAACACAAATTTCCACACCGACATCACGGGCAACCTCACGTTGGGACAGCTTTACCAAGCCACCGGCCTGCAGCCCGAAGACATTCTCGTTGTCCGGCACACCCTGACCCCAAATGGATTGACAAACGAAACGGATGCGACTGGCCCACGTCTGCTCGCGTATGCCCGTGAACAAAGCCTCGGCAACAAAATCGGCAAGACTCCGCCATCGATTTGGCTGAACTTCCTGGCAACCAGTGGACGCCGAGCACGCTTCCTCACCGCCTATGAGAATCACGGCGAACTTCCAGAGGAACGCACCACCAGGCGACGGTACTTTGACCTACGAGAATCTCCCACACTCTCTGCCCTTAGAAACCGTCTCGTCATTGAGTGGACGGCGGATCCCGTCAATTGGGCCAAGACGGGCAACAAGACACTCGCTATGAAAATCGTTGAAATCGCCGACCCCCATGTGGAACCTTTCCCTGGCTTCGACTCTCTTGTGGTGGACTACAACCAGCTACAGCTGGTCGTCCACGACGATCGCTACCACCAGTGGAGGACGGCTCTCAGTGCGGTCCAGGGCATCTACCTGATCGCCGACCGAAAGACCGGTCAGCTATATGTGGGGAAGGCAGACGGCACCGAGCGATTCCTTGGGCGCTGGAGTTCCTACGCCAAAACAGGGCACGGGGGCAACGCTGCGCTGAGGGAACTGGACGGAATCGATGTAACTCATCGCCAACACTTCCAGTTCAGCATTCTGCAAGTGTTCGACCCCAGCACCCCAACTTCAAAAATTGACGCAGCGGAATCACATTTCAAGAAGGCGTTACTCACTAGAGACCACGGGCTCAACCGCAACTAGCTGCAGGTGGACCTGGCCAGCCCCGAATCGGCCAAGCCTGTCTTTGGTACTTTTCACCTGCTGGAACGAGAAGCCCGCTCTTCAGGGCACTTGGGACCATCGGCGATTTCCCCCGCCCATTCAGGAGATCACCGGCTCGGCCAGACTGCCATCGGCGCATCAGCCCCCTGCCTTTGGGCGGCAGGTAGACGCTCGCGAACACCGTACCTTCGGCACCCATGGCAAGGTGAAATCCCGGCGGGATTCGGAGACAACGCCGAGTCCACGACCATCTCCGCGTATGCCCACGGCCAGACAATGGGCAGCACAGCCGTCCGCTGGCGAGCGTAGCTAAGTTGCTCGTTCAGTCAGTCGTCGAGCAACGCTGCCGCGTACATCGGCCGCGCTGCGTCGGTGGTCGGCGGGTGAAAGAGCCCCGCGCTGGCATCGCGGAACAAACGGTTGATTTCGCTTCCGTTGTTGAACCCGCTGCCGCTGGCACACATCAGCGCAGCTTCGGCGGCGTGCCGGGCGACGGTCGATGCGTTGATGCGGGAACTGACCAATCGCAATGGCCAGCCCGCCCCGTGGTCGACGAGCTCGTCGAAGTCGCGGCTATAGGAATCCAACTGGGCCGGGACCGCCATGTACTCCATATGGGCATCAGCCAGCCGGGTCCTGAATTCCGGGACCTCGGCGTAGGTCGTTCCGGTCTTCGCCGACTTCCTGCGTTTGAGCCCCTGCGCCCCCAACTCGAGAGCACGGTGGGCGACCCCGGCATAGACCGAGCCGATGAGCAGTTGGAAGTTGCTGGTGATCGCGAAGACCAGCAGGTCGGGGTGACGACCGGTCGGGATTCTGCGGACGACCCGCTCGGGCGCCATCCGGACCTTCTCCAAGGAGGTGGCCCGGCTCTGTGAGGCGCGCATACCCAGCACGTCCCACTGGTCCGAGGCCGTGATGCCTTCGGTATCCCGCTCAATGAACCCATAGACCAGGGTCGGGTTCTCGGCGTCGGTGCTGTCCAGCCCGTGGGTGATCAGTCGCGTCCATACCGGGGACAGTGAGGTGAAGATCTTCACCCCGGTCAGCAGATAACCGCCGTCGTCCTGGGGTTCGGCGGTGGTGTTCGAGCCCTGGAGCACCCAGTCGTTGGCCGGTTCGCTGATCCCGAAGGCGAAGATCTCCCCATTCATGGATTCGCCGAACACATGGTCCAGCGACCGGTCACCGCGTTCGAACAGGGCCCGGGCAACGCCAGTGCACATGAGGTGCATGTTGATCGCCAACGCCGTCGCGGGTGCCGCTGTGGCCAGGCGCTGCTGCAGGCGGGACACCTGGTTCAGGCTCAGACCCGGGCCGCCGAATTCCTCGGGCACGAAGACGGTGAGGTAGTGCTGCTCGATCAGCTCTGACAGGTCCTCGTGGAAGAAAGTGTTCTCCCGGTCGTAACGGTCGGCACGTTCGCGGAAGCGCTCCAACAAATCCTCGGGCAGGTACTGCTCTGCCAACTCTGCATGGCGGATCTCTCGGTCTGGCATAGGTGCTCCCTCGTTATTCATTCCCACGGGTGATTAAGACCGCGCCGTTATGTCCGCCGAATCCGAAGGAGTTCGACAGCACGGCGGTGACCTGCTGGCGTCGGGCCTCGCCGGCCACGATATCCCAGCCTTCGAATTCGGGATCCTGGAGGTTGATCGTCGGCGGCAAGATCCCGTTGCGGATCGCTTGGACGGCGATGACCGCTTCGACGACTCCCGAGGCGCCGAGCAGATGGCCCATGCTCGACTTGGTGGCGCTGATCGGAATGGTCCGGGCCCGGTCACCGAGTGCGGCCTCCAGGGCGTTCAGTTCGGCGGCGTCACCGGCAGGGGTCCCCGTGCCATGCGCGTTGATGTGGTCGACCGTCTCCGCGGTGACACCCGCATCGGCCAGGCAGTCGCGGACGGCCTGCGCCGCTCCGCGTCCTTCCGGATGTGGTGCGGTGGCGTGATAGGCGTCGCTGGCGGCACCGAATCCTGCCAGTTCCGCCAGCGCAGTGGCTCCCCGGGCGCGGGCACTCTCCTCGGATTCGAGCAGAATGGCCGCAGAGCCGGCCGACATCACGAAGCCGGACCGCGCCCGGTCAAACGGTCTGGAGGCGGCGGTCGGGTCATCTTCATAGCCTGCGGCGAGTGCCCGCATATTCGCGTTCGAGGCCAGGTTCACCGCATTCAGGCAGTCCTCCATCCCAACCACCAGGACCGCGTCGGCGTACCCGTGGCGGATCCGGCGCATCGCCTCCCCGAGGGCGATTGCCCCGCTGGCGCAGGTCGCTGATACCCCCTGCGCGGGGCCGAACGCCTGGTACCGCTGGCTGAGGATGGCTGCAGCAGCATCCGGAGCACCGTGGATCGCCAACGTCAACGGCACGGACCGTGGGCCTTTCTGGTCCAGAATGCGGGTCGCCTGTTGCATGGCATCGACCGGTCCGGAGCCGGTGGCGGCCATGATCGCGAAGCGTTGCGGGTTCCACGGCATCTCCGCCGCTTCCGGGGTCCAGCCGGCCTGTTCCATGGCCTGGTCGCCGGCGGCTATGGCCCAGTGTTGGCTGGGGCTGAGCCGGCGGGCCAGGCTGGGCTTCAGGACGGTGGTGGCGTCGAAACCTTTCACGTCGCCGCCGATGCGGACGGCAAGGTTCTCGAACTCGTGACCGTCAAGGGTGGTGATGGCGCTGCGGCCATGGACGACGTTGCCCCACAGGGTCGGAACATCCACACCGCTCGGGGTGATCGCCCCCAGCCCCGTGATCATGACGCGACGACGCTCGTTCATAAGCGCACGGCCTCTCCGTGGGCAACCAAATCGGCGACGGCAGGGCGGCGAATCTTGCCACCGACGGTGCGCGGCAGCTGCTCCATCCTGTACCAGCGGCGCGGGACGAACTGCGGGGCCAGCTCCCGACGGGCCTGGGCCAGCAGCTCGCTCTTCTCCGGCACCTCCCCTTCGATGACGAGTGCGACGACGGTGCCGAGCCGCTCGTGGGCGAGCGCTACTGCGCAGACCGCTCCCAGCTGCGGCATGCCGTCAAAGGCACGCTCGACACCGGGCAAGGAGACCTTATGCCCACCGGTGACGGCCACGTCTCCGGCGCGGCCCTCCAGCACCAGCGCACCGTCGATCAGTCGTCCCTGATCGTTCACCGTGGCCCAGCCGTCGGCTCCTTGCAGCACTGCGTCCGTTGTTCCCGGGAGGTACCCGTCGGAGCATGAGGCGGCGTGGACCCACAGGGTGCCGGGTTCGCCGTCGGACACTTCAGCTCCTTGGTCGTCACGGATGCTCACGCGGATGCCGTCGTAGACGCTGATGCGGGTGCCGTCACCGCCCCGGCTGTCGCCGATGAACCCGATTTCCGCCGCCCCGTAGTAGCTGATGAGCCGCACATCGGGTAGGACGTCGGCCAGCCCGGTGCGCAAGATCGCGGGGAGGTTCGCGCCGCCGGTGACCACCAGTTCGAGCGTCGCCAGGGATTCCGGGTTACGGCGGGCAGCATCCACCAGTGTTTGGACGATCGCGGGCACGGCCACCACGCGGGTGATCTTCTCGTCGTGGATACGCCGGCCCAATGCCGCTGGGTCGAAGGCGTCCGCGACATGGACGCTACCGCCGGAGGCGAGGCATTCAATGAGTGCGTAGAGGGTGAGGCTGTAGGACACCGGACCGGGGGCAAGGGTGGCGACGCCGGCGTACGGCTCCAGGTAGGCGCTGGAGACGGCGAAGTTCTCGCGGTATTGGTGCCGGGTCTTCAGGAAAGCCTTGGGGTTGCTCGTCGTTCCCGAGGAGAACAACAGGAGGAACGGCTCGTCACCATCCCGCACTGCTGGTTCCGCTGCCGGGGCGACGGACGTTTCCTTCTGCCTGAACTCTGCGAGCGTGATGATGGTGCCCGCCCAGCCACGCGCGACGAGACCGTCTGCCAGGTCGGTCGAGTCACTGATGACCACGCCGATTCCCGTGGAGAGGATGACACTGATCTGGTGATCCAGCGGCCACTGCGGGTCCACGGTCGCCGACACGGCACGGAACCCGGCGAGTCCCGCGATAATGCGCGAGGTGTGGAAGGCCGAGGAGATACTCACTGCCGTGATCGGGATGCCGGCGGTTTCGGCAGCCGCTTCTGGTGGAGTGGCTTGGGCGCCGTGCAGGGAATCAACGACGGCGAACATCTGCCGCGAATCGTCAACGAGCTGCGCGTACGTCAGGCGGCCGTCGTCCCCGCCGATCGCCGGCTGGTCGGGATGGTGTTCGGCCGTGTCGAGCACGGTCCGTGTAATCGGCACCCGCAGCCTCCCTTTGGTTCGACGCAATCCGGCTGGTTTATGTTTTTCAGCCAGACCCGACTCTAGTGACTCTTCCCGGAATGAGGGGAACTGGCCCCCAGCAGTTGGACTGCCTCCGAGCCGGTACCCGACAGCGGCGGCCAAAGAACCGTAGCGTGCCTTCCTCTGATTGCTTCACCATTCTGCGAGCACGCCTGGCTGAATCGACGAGTTTAACTAGACATTCGAACTCTTCGGGAGGTGGCACCCAAACTACTATGGCTGTTCCTCTTCAAGTACTCCTTAGAGCCCTTCGAAGTATGTCCGGACCACTCCGGCCATGAGTTTCCTGCGTTCCACGAGGAACTCCGGATACATACCCGCTGACACGTTCGCCAAGTTCGGCGGGATCGCGTTCTCGGCAAGATTACGTTCAAGCTCCCCCGAATCCGTGATCTCACCAAGCACGAGTGCCCCCGATTCAATCTGGGCAGCAATATCGGCCATATACACGCTGGGAGGCTTATTGCTGATACTGATATTGATCGAGGTCTCCGTCAACGCGAAGTTCGCTACCTGGTTATAGTCAGACCGGTCTGCGAAGCCATTCTTCTGCAAGAAGTCCTTGGGAACCACGTGGTGTATGTCGCCGGACTGCTGGTGCATGGCAGCGACCGTAATGCTCTTGGAAAGGAACCCACGCGCACCCCCTGCCACCTGTGCTGCGAGGAACGTCTGGAAAAAGGGGCTCGCCGTGCTCGTGGTTTCCAAGGAGTTCGGCAGGGAGACCTCCCAGAAACCATCCGTTAGTTCTGACTCTTCGATCTGTTTGAGATAGGCGGCAGCTCCCTGCGTGTTGATTCGCCGGATATCTTGTTCCCAGGTTGATTCGAAACTGCCCGAGTGTCGCGCGGTGAGCATCGACATCACGAACCAGCGTCTAACGATGCGCTTGCGCTCTCCCTCGGAGAGGGTTGCATCGGCCCGTAGTCGCAAATACAGGGCGTAGGCGAAGTTCAGGGCATTCTTTGAACCAATCATGCCCGGGGCAATGAAACCCGCTGATTTGATGATCATGATGAAGTTTTCAAAATGGTATTTTTTTACGATCTGGAGCAGCGCGGATTCAAGTTTGTCGTAGGCAACCGGGATGCGACTCTCGTCGATCTTTCGTGTTTCCGGGTCCCTGCCGGAGATTTCACCCACGATCGACGAGGCCTTGCCGCGGCTGAAACCCACCAACCCAGCGACGCGAATGATGTCTCCATAGGTCGGATCATAGAGGTCACCGGTATCGTCTTTCAGCCATGAAATCGACGAGAGGTACGTAGTTGCGGCGAAATCGGTGTCGTTGTCCTGAATATCCGAATACGCATGAGGTGCAACCGCGAGCTGGCAGAAGTAATCAATGAGTTTGCGGATATTGCGGCCGCGCTCCCCAAAGGTGGCGATCTTGCTCATCGCAAAATCTGCGCTACTCAGCGGGACACCCTTCGAATTGATCCGGATGAAGATCTCCGCAACCGTCTCGACATCCAGATCGTCATTGAGCGAGATAATACCGATTTGAGCGTTCTTCACTGCCTCGAGTCGACCAATATTGGTTTCAACCACCTGGGGATCGACCTCAGGATTGGCCTCGAAGTAGGCCTTCACGAAGCCATAGGTGGAAGTGGCGTTGAATAGCTCGCTAATGTCGGGAATCCACTCGGGATTCTTCCCGATCACCGGAGTCCACGTTGCAAACAGCTCCAATACCGGATTGAACGCGATCTTGATCCGAACAGATTGATACCGCTTATTGACGACCTTCAACCCGGCGACCGCCGCACGAAGGGCAGCAATACGTTGCTGCCCGTCAATAAGGATCTGTTGGTGGGCCGCGATCTGCGCGTCCTTGAGATAAGCGCCCACCGACTGCCAAGTGATCAGATAACCGACCGGATACCCCTTATAGAGGGAATCCATAAGATCCCGAACCTTGACACTGTCCCAAACAAACGGCCGCTGCAGCTCAGGAATGGCGATCTGCTCACGCCGAACATCCTCCAACAACTGCGTGACCGCCGACTGCGTGACTTTGTACTTCGCCATCACTCTCCCCTAACCGGCCACGAGTTGCATCAACTCGGTGTAATCAGTGACAACCCCGTAAGTCACGTTCTGGCCATTGGCCTCACTCACGGATTCGAAGAATTTACGGGCACATTCAATCTTCGCCTCCTCAACTCCTTTGAGTTGCAGGGTCGATAGGGAGCCCTTGGTCTCGGCGACGAAATAGACATGCTTCACGCTGCCCTCGGTGAAGGCAATCGCCCAGTCCGGGTTGTAGTCTCCCACCGGTGTCGGGATGAAGAACCCCCGAGGGAGCTTCGCATAAACCGCGACTTCCTTACTCGTCTCCAACTCGGCAACAAACGCCTTCTCGACCTTCGAATCAGTAACCACATAGTCATAAACATGTTTAGCCAACTTTTCCTGGCCTGCGATGAGTTCCTGTCTCGTCTGGTTCTCCGCGAAGATCGCCGTCTCGTACCGGTCCTCCAAGGAGTCGTAACTGAGGTGCTCGACGATGACCGTCGCCTTCTGTTCATTGACCAGCCGCGAAACCTCGGTAATGAACTGCTCCGGATTGATACGGAACTTCCCGAACGTGCTCGGCCCGATACCGCGCAGAATCGCCGCGACCGTACGCCGAGTCAACTGGGTCTTCTCCGTAATCTCACCCAGCAAGTCGTACTGCACCTGAGAGCCGGCGCTAATCTTCTCGGTTTCCGTCTTCGTGCTCGTAGCAGTAAACCCCTCGCCGGAGCTCAAGTCCTCGGCATCTAACGAGTCACGTTGCTGCCCTGCCTGGACGACATACTGCATCGCTGCGACATTCAGATGCTTATCCAGCGCCTTGACGCACTTACCGATCAGCTCATCCGAATCGAACTCAACCTGGTACACCGCCTTGTGGTTGATCCTCCCCCACAACTCCTGGAACTCCTTCCGCCCCAGGTTGGCATTGGGTTCAAGCTTCTTGAGCTTACGGGCATCCACTGGCTTGGGCAGATCAATGTATAGCTCGTCGACCAAAGGCCACACGAAATCAATGATCGGCAGCAGCACGTCGGACGTCGGCACAGCAAACGTCCCCGACTTCTTGACCTCCTTATAGGCCTCCGAGACGGTGTCGTCGTCGTTGAGGTAGTCATTCTTGATCAGGTACTTATAAAGCGCCAGCGCCTCCGCATCCCCAAGAGAGGATTCGCCTTCATTCGTGACGATGGTCTTACCGGTGAAGAACTTGGCGCTCGCCTTACGCGGACGGGCAGCCAGAGACTCGGAGAGCTCCTTCTGCAGGCCCGTCACAAAATCCGTATACGCCTCGTCAGTGACAACAGTCAGCTCATTGACCTGATGCACCGTAACCGGGTTATCCATCCGGTCCCCCTGCTGATCAACCGCCAACCGCAGGCCACGCCCGATCTCCTGTCGCCGAGAAACAGTGTTGTCGCTCTTCTTCAGCATCCCCATCACGAACACGTTCGGGTTATCCCACCCCTCCCGCAAGGCCGAGTGGGAGAAGATGAACCGCACCGGTTCAGCGAAGGAGAGCAGACGTTCCTTATCCTTGAGGATCAGATCGTAGGCATCCGTATCAGTAGATTGCCCCTTATCGTCGCCACGGCCGCTGATCTTGCCGTCGACTTGTCGTTTGCTCTTCTTATCGATCGAGAAATAACCCTCATGCACCGCACCCACCACGTCGCGACGCAGATACTGCTGATACGCCTCATCCAGCGGCAACTCAGCAAGAGCCTCATCCCGGATGGCCGTGTATTCCTCCTCGAACACACGGGCATACTCGCCAAGGTGGTCGTCACGCTCATAGTCGCGGTACTTGGCCACCTCATCAATGAAGAACAGAGAGAGTACCTTCACACCCTGGCTGAACAGTTCACGTTCCTTCTCCAGATGCGCCCGGACCACCTCACGGATCTGGATCCGACGCTTCGTCTCCTCCGTGACATCACCAGCAGCCAACTGACCTGCAGTGACAACGTCCCCACTACTGAGTTCGATCACGTCGCGGGTCGCGTCGATATCGGTGATAAACAGGCCGTTATAGGCTTCAATGCCATTGGAGACATCATGCAAATTCGCCCCCACATCCAAGCGCTTGACCTGGCGCTTGATCGCCCCGGCCTTGGTCTGGACCTCAATCTCGACCCGGGCATGTGGCTTCGCACCTTTCGCGATCTCGATCGCATCCAAATAAAGGTACGCGCTCGACCCGGCAAGGCCCTTGACCGTGATACCCCGCACCGCGATCTTCTTCACCAGCTTCTGGTTATACGCATCCAAAGCATCCAACCGGTGCACTTTCGTGTATTCATGATGGGGTTTATGGGTCGCCGAGTAACGCAGGACCATCAACGCATTGAACTCAGCCAAAGATTTGATCGAGGTCGAGGCATTCTTCGGTTTCCCGGATTTAGTATCGAATTCCACCCCGAAACGCTGCGGCTCATCAATGATCACGATCGGCCGGTTCGCCTTGATCACATCAATAGGACGGCGGGACTGGAAATCATCGAGCACATCATAAATCCGCCGCTGATCCTTACCCGTAGCGTTGAACGCCTGGATGTTGATGATCATCACCTGCACCCCGGCATCGGAACTGAACCGCTCCAACTCATGCAACTGGGAAGAGTTATAGACAAACGAACGAGGTTTCGTCCCATAAAACTGTTGGAAATGCTCAGCCGTGACATCGAACGATTTCTTCACGCCCTCACGGATCGCAACCGAGGGAACAACAATGATGTATTTCGACCACCCGTACCGCTTATATAGCTCCATGATCGTCTTGATATAGACGTACGTCTTACCCGTACCAGTCTCCATCTCAACCGTCAGACTCGGCGCTCCCGGGGCAGCCTTACTCTGGACCAGTTCCGTTGACAAAGGCAGATTCCGAGAACCCTGCACCTTACGGACGTTCTCCAATAACTGCGTACTGGACAGCGCAATATCGGCGTTGCGCAACCCCGAGTCCGACACAGGATTCATCTCGAACAACCCCGGGTTGGAAACCGGCTTCACCTTCCCCGGATCAACCCGGTAAGAAATACCGTCGTGTTTGGGCTGACCGGCGAAGTTCGCCACCACCGCATCCACAGCATCGGTCTGGTAGCCCTGGACCTTGAACTGAAGCTTCATCTAGATTCAGACCGCCTTCACATCAGTCACCGGCGAGACCTCACGGAAAACCTGCTCCGCATTGATCCGAGCAGCATCAGAATCAAACCCAGAATCACGGAACACAGCCCGCAACGGCTCCCGCTTGGCAATCTCTCTCACAAGCTCCGGGCTGACGTGGTCATCAAAGCACGCAATCAGCGCATCATCTTCAACGACGAATACCTCGTAACCGTCGATCTGCTCAACGGCAATAGGCATCGACAGTTCCAAACCCCAGTCCAACAACACCTGGAACAACAAATCCTCACCTGAACGATCAGGCTTCACACTGCCCTCAAGCTCCTCAAGAGCCAACTGATCAGTGGCATCCGGCGAACGAAGGACGTCGATCATGTTGGTGGTATCAATGCGAAGAGCACGGAACCCCCCATCCATATCTTTCGCACTAATCTCAGCCGCGCTAGCCACGGATTGTGCCGAACGCTGAATCCGTTCCCGTGCTATTGCGGCAATCGATGTATACCCTTGTTTTTCTGCTTCGGTTCTCGGAGCTGGACACTCATCAAGTTGCACCATAATGAATCGCCTACTGCCCCCGTCAGTAGCGTTCTGCGCCATGACCGCTTGGGCTGTAGTACCGGAACCCGCAAAAAAATCCATAATGATGTCATCACCATTAGTTACCATGTTGACCAAAGTCTGGATGACAGTTTCATCCTTCGGGAAGTCAAAGACAGGTCCGTCCATGAGACTGCGAAGTCGCTTCGATGCTGCTCGACCATCTTGATAAAACACACTGTAAGGAACTTCAAACTCTGTGTCTTGGAGGTAGCGCTTAAACGTTGGAACTGAATCCTCTGTGCTTCCAAAGAACACACGGCCCATTCTGATGTGCTCGTGCATCACCGGTTCTTGGAACAACCATCCGCGTGCTGGGATCTTTACTGGGTTCCCAGTCTCGGGGTGCAACACTTCATATTTTGGCCCGCCTCCACCAGGCCAGGAAATATCGCCTGGAAAATACACACCCCGCTGGTCAATCCGCGAATAATGTTTGTTCCGCCTGGCCTCATGGGAAACGGGAAGCGACTTGAACCACTCTCGGAGCGACGTTGACGCGGCGCTATAGTCCTCACCGTGCGCACGGACTAGCTTGGCGGCCTCCGAGTATATTTCGGTCAGCCCCTTCTTTCGGACTTTCCAAGTGACACCGCGCTCTTTAAGGACGCTGAGATTCCGCGCGTAGCAAAGAATGTACTCGTGCGAAGAGGAAATGTATTTTGAGTCATTCTTCCTTCCAGCGGCCCAAACCATCGTTCCAACAAAGTTGGTATCGCCAAACATTTCTGATGTGACACGCTGGAGACT
This sequence comes from Arthrobacter sp. AOP36-C1-22, assembly GCF_052377515.1. Classification (NCBI taxonomy): domain Bacteria; kingdom Bacillati; phylum Actinomycetota; class Actinomycetes; order Micrococcales; family Micrococcaceae; genus Arthrobacter; species Arthrobacter sp. AOP36-C1-22. The sequence continues at coordinate 21,702 of NZ_JBQSWW010000006.1, forward strand.
TCCGAGCTCCGAATCATCGATTGAGATGAAGACGACTCCGTCTTCGGTGAGCAAATTCCGCGCCAATTTCAGTCGTGGCAGCATCATGCTCAACCAGTCGGAATGAAAGCGTCCATTCGACTCCGGATTCGCCGATAACTTGGCCCCGCTGTCGTCTGTCTGTCCCGACCTCGACAGGTACTCCTCCGCGCTTTCTGCGAAGTCGTCGTTATACACGAAATCATTACCCGTGTTGTATGGCGGATCAATATAAATCAGCTTGACCTTGCCCAGGTAAGACTCCTGAAGCAACTTCAACGCATCTAGGTTATCGCCTTCGATGAAGAGGTTTTTCGTGTTCTCAAAGTCCACCGATTCCTCACGCACCGGACGCAACGTCTTAGCAATCGGCGCGTTCGCAGCGAACGAAGCTGCACGCTTACCCGGCCAATCCAACTGGTAACGCTCCTGAGGCCCATCAACCACATGATCCGAAAGTTCCTGACGCAGCAAGTCGAAATCGATGGACTTCGTCGGATTACCCTCATCATCGAGAGTCTCGGTCACAACGCTAGGGAACAGTTCGGCAATCTTGCCAATATTCTTATCGGTCAAGTCGGGCGAGGTCATACGCAATTTCTCCACGGGCTACCTTTGCTGTTCCAATTCGGTTTGCTTGATCTTCAAAATACGACGTAACTCGACCTTGCGGTTGAGCTGGGGCTCGTTGCGGAGCTTACGCTCCAACGCAGTCACCTCTCGTTCGAGTTTGGCCACGGTTTGTAGTCTGTCAGCCACCCCCGTCATTTCCTCACCCGGACGCACCACCACCGGCATCAACGGGCCCAACAACCCCGTATAAAGCCCCGACAGGCTCGTCGCCGTCGGCACGGGCTCCCGTGCAGTATCGAGGTGCTGCCACACGGTCGTGTAGTAGGCGCTGATCTTCGGGGCACCAGCGACGAGCTGCTTATGCGCAGCCACCATCCGCACACGAGCCGACTCACCACCCCCACGAGTGATCTCGAAAATGATCGGAAACGGGATCGCCCTATCGATCGCGGCCAGCACCGCATCGGACACGTCCTGGGTCTTCGCGTCGATCTGAAAAACCTGGATCTCGGGCACCGCCAGACTTGCGGGAAGGTTGATCGTGGCTTCAGCGAGCTTATAGGCCCAGGTGATGCGCTGGACTTCGGAAACGAATTTCTCTTTCACCACCGCGGTGACAGTCCCGTGTGAGTAGAACTTTTCTTTCGGCACCCGGCTACCAAACTTCGCAGCAGCCGGCCAACGGTAAAGCAGATCAACCATCAGGACGTAGCCGGCCCATCATAAACGGTCAGGGCAGGGTCAATGACGGCAATGAACGCGATCAATTCAAAATCATCGAGCCCGGCAATGGCCTGCGTCAACGCAGAAGTATGCCCACCGGTGAACAGGCTATCGATATCGCGTTCCTCAGTGACGTCGATCATCGAATGAATCGCATCGGTCAGCAGATCGGAGTACCTATCCATCTCGGCGCCATCCTTTGTTGCCTTGTTGAAGGCCCTGACTACCTCGGTGACCGGTTCATCATAGGGGCGGCACCCACCACGGATCAGATCCAGCAAATGCTTCACCTCGGTGTGATCGGCCACGACAGCGCCCGCATCATCGAGGTAAACCAGATAATACGGGTGCAACCGGTTGCCCCGATTATTATTATCCTGGCCCGTGTTCACGTTCCGCAGAGCGAAGATCACACCCGGCTTCAACCCTTTGACCGGATCGGCAGGAATCACCGCATGCAACCCCTTGGGCGCCTTGGCCAGATCACCGTGTTCCTTGATGTACCCCAGCAAGTCCATCCGGAAATCGTTCATACCCAGATCCGTGATCGACACCCCCGTCCGGACATCCTCCAGCTCAATGACCTCGTCCTGGAGTTTGCGCAACTGTTCCTTCCTAAAGGCAGCGTCGGGATCCTCTTGGGACAACACATTGTCATCGGCCGTACCGGTGACGTCGGCGATCACCATCCGGTTCTCGACACGTTCCTTGAGATTGATGTACTCATCCAAAGAAATATCGGGCCAAAAGTTAACCAGTTGAATCCGTTCGTTCGTGGAACCGATGCGATCGATACGCCCGAAACGCTGAATGATCCGCACCGGATTCCAATGGATGTCATAGTTGATCAGGTAGTCACAGTCCTGGAGGTTCTGGCCCTCACTGATCACATCGGTACCTATGAGCACATCCAGTTCACGAGTCTCCTGCGGCATCATCAGATGACGCTGCTTCGACGTCGGAGAGAACATCGCCATGACCTGCTGGAAATCGAAACCGGTCCCCAACGTTGTCTTCGCCCCATGACTACCCCCGGTGATCACCCCCATCTGTGACCCTGCCTCCTGCAGGACCGGCGCCAACTCACGGTAGAGGTAGTTCGCGGTATCGGCGAACGCCGAAAACACCAGTACCTTGCGGTTGCCCTCATTAATCGGGTGGGCGACCTTCTCGGTAATGAGGTTCTTGATTCGCTGTAGTTTCAGATCATGTCCGGCGGTGACTTTGGCCATTTCCGCTAGCAGTCCACGGAGCGTTTCACGGTCGTTGGATAGGTCTCGCCGCCAGGACTCCACATCGATGTCATCCAGTTCGATCTTGATCTTCTCCCCGAAGGAAATCGCCTCGACGTTCGCGTCTTCCTCGTCATCGAGATCAAAATCCAACCCCGACAACTCCGCCGACAGACCCGAAGACGCAGCGGCGTGGGAATCCAAACGAGATAATGTCTTCTCAGCCGATCCCTCAATCCGTGACAGGGTCAGCCGAAACGCTTCCACCGAGCTTTCCAAGCGTTTGAGTAGGTTCACGGTCATCAGTTTCTTCAAACCCTGCTCACGGCCCGCCTGACCAAGATTGGCCCGCCCCGTGCCGGCGGTGACACTGTAAAGATCCTCATATTTCGCCAGCCGGCTAGGGAACACGTACGTCAACGGTGTATACATCGCCAACGTCAGGCCCTGAAGTTTCTCGAAAATCTCGTTGAACCCCGGCACCCCGGGCAAGTCGGTTAACGGCTCACGAATCGATTTCGGCGCCAGACGGGTCGGGAACGCGCCGACCTCCGTGGTGTCGTAGAACGCTTGGATATGCCGGCGGGACCGGGCAATCGTCACTGAATCGAGTAGCTCGAAGAAATCAAAGTCCAACATCTGCAGGATTCGGTCAGTGGTCCGATCCTCCACCCCCAGCTTCTGCCACTCGTTGAAGACCTTCTGGGCATCACTGAAGACCTTCTCCACCGTCGTGGAAAGATTCAAATGTTTCGCCAGGTTCTCCGACTCCCCCTCATAGGCAAGCTGGAGCTGGTTCTTCAGATCATTGAACCGGTTGTTCACCGGGGTCGCCGAGAGCATCAGTACCTTGGTCTTCACACCCTCACGGATCACCTGACGCATCAACCGTTGGTAACGCGATTCCTTCTCTTCTGCATAATCAGCATTACGGAAATTATGCGACTCATCGATCACCACCAGGTCGTAATTACCCCAGTTCACCCGATCCAGCCGCAACCCCAACGACTCGCCCCTCACCCGGGATAAATCGGTGTGAGCCAGGACGTCGTAGTTGAACCGGTCCGAAGCGAAGATATTCGTCGTTAGATTCGCGTTGTAATTCGTCCAGTTCTCCGCCAGCTTCTTCGGACTCAACACCAAAACAGACTTATTACGCAGCTCGTAGTACTTCACCACCGCCAGCGCAGTGAACGTCTTACCTAAACCCACACTGTCGGCAAGGATGCACCCGTTATAGGTCTCGAGCTTATTGATGATCCCCGTCGCCGCGTCGCGCTGGAAGTCATACAGGCTCTGCCAGACCTTCGTCTCCTGGTAACCGGTCCGATCGTTAGGCAACACATCTTCGTCGATGTCCTCCAAGAACTCCGCGAACAAGTTATAAAGAACCAGGAAGTAGATCCGTGCCGGGGAATTCTCCGTATACACGCTGGCAATATGCTCTTGTACCGCCTCGGTGACATCATCCAACTGCGCAGGATCATGCCAGATCTGATCAAAGAGGCCCAAGAAATGTCGGGTCTCAGCAGAACCCTCGAATTTGGTGACCACATTCGAAACCGCAGGGCCACTCTCATACCCCAAATCAGTGGTCGTGAACCCCTGAATCGGAAAATAAGCCACGCTGTCATCAACCGTGGCAAGCTGTTGCATCGGCTGACCCGTAGCGCTAGAACGAAAAACCGCTTTGCGGCGCACCCAATCCGCGCATTCCCTCGCGATCGCACGCTGCGTCAACTGATTACGCAACCGGACCTCGAACTCAGACCCATGCAGACTCGACTCCGTCTGACCCGCCGGGATGAAAAACTCGCGACGTTCCTTACGGAGCTGATCCGTGACCTTCTCAGTCACGAACGACGGAGAAGTGAAAATGAACTCCAACCCGGAAACCTGTTCAAGCTCCTCACGCAAAGCCTGAAAAGCAAAAATAGAGAAAGCCGACGCCGCGACACGAACCTTCGACCCCGGTTTGATCACCGCTTTGAGATCATCACCGAGCAGATCGTTGACATTATCGATCATGCGCATACTCAGCCACCTACCCCAACGAAGGAACTACCGTATCCAAAGCCAACAGTCTCACCGGATGAACACTCCCGCTCTCGGATACACAGACGGTCGGGCATGCTCACCAAGGCATTCCAGATACATGCCAGCGATTCTCGCGACCCTACCGAACACAGACTCCCGATTATAGGCTGCAATATTTCGATCACTGTGGCCCCCGACTAATTCCACGACTCGAATCTTCCCCAGCTACAGATCGTAGCCCAGTCCCCTCCGCAGGTACGCGACGTCACTCTCCTGAAGCCACAGTGTCAACCTCAGTTTCACGGCTGCTTGACGTTTCATGAAGTCGCTTGAGTGGCCCGTCAGATTCATGGACTCTCCCAGGGGCGCCCTCCTCCGAAGCCTCTGGGGGCTCCGCTGCTCCGGACGCGGGTAGGCGCCGAAGTACTTCTTCAAGAACTGCACGGCGAACTCCGGGACCGTAGAATTTAAGCACGGTCTCGAGCAAGTATCCCGCGTTTCGGGACACTAGCTCTTGTTCCAGCGGTCTCAGTAAGGGAACACCCGATCCATCTGACGCATGCCTCTCCCTCGACGTTGTCGTCTCGATCGGCGCGCTGGACGATCGTGATCCCGCACTTGAGGTGGTGCTTCTATCGTGGTCGTCAGCAGCGTCTGTCGGAGAGTCCCCTGAGACGTCTCCCCCCGTAGCGGCAGAAATTGAACTTGTGGCTCGCACCGCAGCAGGCTGAACGGGTGGCTTACGGCTAGCAACAGGATCATCTACGAGAGTAACCTTCTCGAATCCGTCACGAATAATCTGTGGAACCTCACCCGCGGGTGCCAGAACGTCCAGTCTTGAAGTAGTTCTAGTCAGCGCAATGTAGAGCAGGCGAGCCCCATTGTCCTGGTCCAGAATTTTCTGCGGTTCCACCACAACGACTGCATCAAATTCTAGGCCCTTCGAATCCTCCGGGGTAACCAGGTTGATGGACGATCCAAGTTGCCCAGCGCTCGAATCGCTCCACTTCAACTCGGCCTCTGTGAATGCATTCTGTAGTGGTTCCCAAGATTCCTTCGGTGCAATCACACCGACGAATCGTCCTTTTGAACTGTGGTGACTGGCAACTTTCGCTACTTCGCGGGCAAGCTGTCCCCTGACTACGTCGAAAAGCTCTGGAAGGGCGTTCGCACTTCGTACAATCGTCGGAGCTGTTGTTCCCGGCGCCGCCAAGGGCAGCAACCGTGCGGCAACTTCGAAAACTTCCCTAGGAACTCGGTACCCGTGCCTTAGTTCCTCAACTTTTGCAGGCAAACGAGAACGCAAGGCACTCACTGCATCCGTCCAGTCGTCGCGGGCGAACGGTCCGGTTGATTGTGCGACATCACCAACGAGGGTCATGGACCCATTGCGGGACCGCCGGCGAAGGGCAAATAACTGCATCGGCGTCAGGTCCTGCGCCTCATCGATGACGATGTGCCCCCAGAGGGGCTCATCTTCGGACATGTAGCCCTCAGCCTCGTCTATGAGCCCGAGATCAGCCATGGTCCACGGCTCCTCGGAAACTCTATCGGCAGTACTCCGATAGAGCAGTTCGATCTGCTCAGTACTCAGATAGTCGCCGGCAGCCGAACGGAGCCGCTGTTTCGAACCAAGCAATTCCCGAATAAATTGTGCAGGTGAGAGCCGTGGCCACATCCTGTCCACCGCAGCATCGACCGAGGTTGGATCCATGACATGGACTGCGGACAGTCCTGCACGAAACGCGCCGGTCTTAGCGCAGTGACTCAACAGACGCGCTTTTAGTTCGTCCCGTCCTCGTCCGTATGGTTCGGACCGCAGTTGACTGATATCTGCTTCGACGGTCTCTGGCAATATGTTGATGGTTGCCACCGAGTTTCGTCGACTAATGCGTAACGGGGTCAACGGGACCTTGATTCTGTCGTCTAGGCCACGGGCAATGACATCTGCCATTTCGGCTAGGCCCTTTACCCGTGCGATGTTGATTGGCTCATGAGCTCGGATTCCAGTATCTCCGGCCAAGAGTTCCTGTATGGACGTTTGGCGGACGCGTTGATCTCCCAAGGATGGAAGGACCTGTTGAATGTATTTCGTGAATGCCGGATTTGGGCCCACGACCAACATGTCATCTGCAGGAAGTTCGTCTCTGTAGGTGTACAAAAGCCATGAAGCCCTATGCAATGCGACTGCTGTTTTACCAGTTCCTGGCCCACCCTGGATGACCAACAGTTGGTCTTTGTCACTACGCATAAGCTTGTCTTGAGACGCTTGAATGGTGCGAACGATGTCATGCATGGTGCCCGTGCGGCCGACGGCAAGACTGTGCAGTAAGGAATCATCAGCCCCGATCTCGTCGTCTAGACTTTCGACCGCAGCTGCCAATTGTGAGAAGACTTTGTCGGCGAATGCGTCAATGTGATTACGCGTCGTCCGGTAGTCACGTTTGCGAACGAGGCCACGCCGTTCTCCGGTTGTGGCCTGATAGAACTTCTCCGCCATAGACGATTTCCAGCTGATAACGAGTTTCTCGCGTTGGTCGTCGCTGATTGCAACTTTTCCAACGTAGTACTGGTCTCCGTCGTCCAGGTCCATCCGGCCGAACGCCACCGAGTCCGTATCTGTCAGATACTGTCTGGAGTCTAAATGCTTCTTCATGGCTCGGCGTTCTGGCCCTGTACCGACCTGCAACTGCTTGGCACTGTCGAAAGTCAGGGATCTGTCGTAGCAAATCCTCGCCATATCGAAATGCTCTTGTTCGGCGAGTAGCTCACCCTCATACTCTTCAATGGTCATATGACCGCTCCCCCATTTATGGCGCCTTCTTCGCCGCTTATCATTCGTTAGTTCAAAAGTATCGTTGTAGTCCGACAAATCAGCCATCAACATTCAGCTTTCGTTGCCGGATGTTTGCAACCAAACGAATCAGAGCATAAACGGGCAAGTAGCTATCCGATTCACTCTGGATCGCATATCGCTCTTTGCAGCCGGAAACATTCGGCAGAGCTAGGGCCAGAACCGATCCTCGGCCAGATTGTTGCGTTCTGTCCTAATTCAACGCCGAGTTGCAACTGCAAATATTAGGCACGCGAGCAGGTTCGACACCCCGCAAAAGCCCATACGCTTAGACTCGGTGCAAGCAAGCCGAACAAGCACTCATGAAGGCAGGAGCGTCAGGGAGCATGTCCATCCACAACGGCCTCGCGGCCGCGCCCTACTTTCAGCGGTACGTCCGTGCTCTCCCCGAAGCGGGTCGGGGTAACCGCCCGTTGGCCCTGCTGGACCTCGATAATTTCCGTTCCAACTCAGCGGCAATGTCCGCCCGCGCCTCGGGAACGACAATCCGTGTCGCCTCCAAGTCGCTGCGCGCACGCGGCGCTCTTGAGGCGGCTTTAGCCGAGCCCGGGTATTCCGGAGTGCTGGCATTCACCCTCCCGGAAGCACTTTGGCTTGCCGAGAACGGGATTCGGGATATCCTCGTCGCCTATCCGACGGCTGATCGCGAAGCGCTGAGGCAACTTCTGCAGTCGGAGGCCAGGGAACACGTCACCGTCATGGTCGACTCCACTGAGCAACTGGCAATTCTTCGTGACGTCGCCCGGTCCGCCGACATCCCCGCTGGAGCGCGGTTCCGCGTGTGCCTGGACATCGACGCCTCCTACGCTCCGGCGCGCCATCGCACCGGTTCGCTGGCCGCCAAGCTCAAAATCGGTCCGGCGCGCTCCCCCATCACCACGGTCGAACAAGCAGTCTCCATGGTTCACGCCTGCGAACGCGCCGGCGTGAACCTCGTCGGGATCATGATGTACGAGGGACAAATCGCTGGGGTCTCCGACGGTGCCCGCACGCCCCGCGGGCTGGCAGTCCGGGCACTGCAGGCCCTGTCGAAACGGGACATCGCCCAGTGGCGGGCCGAGGTCGTTGCCGCGGTGCGTGAACTCGTCGATCTGGAATTCGTCAATGGTGGTGGCACCGGCTCCATCGAATCCACCACAGCCGAGGCCGCGGTCACTGAAGTGGCCGCCGGCAGCGGCTTCTATGGGCCCGAACTCTTCCAGCACTACCGGGGCTTCCGCCCGGCACCGGCGTTGCACCTACTCTTCGACGTCGTACGCCGCCCAGCGCCAGATACGGTCACCGTGCTCGGCGGCGGGTGGATCGCCTCCGGCCCGCCGGGTAAGGATCGATTGCCGGTCCCGGTCTGGCCCGAAGGCCTGCGCTACGCCCCGTCCGAGGGACCGGGCGAGGTCCAGACACCACTCACCGGTCCCGCAGCTGCCGGGCTGAGCGTGGGCGATCCGGTCTTCTTCCGCCATGCCAAGGCCGGGGAACCGCTGGAGCGACTGAACTCCGTCCTCGTTTACAGCAACGGCGAGATCATCGACGAATGGCCCACTTACCGCGGCGAGGGAAAGGCCTTCCTCTAGATGGCAACACGAACCATCCGGCAGGACGTCGGAATCCCCGCAGGGGCCCGACTCACCCGTGGCGCCTGGTCCTGGCGCAACTGGTCAGCCAGCGCGGTGAGCCGGCCCTCGGCCGTCGTACTCCCCCGCACCGAATTCGACGTCGCCACCCTCTTGGCCCGGGCCACAGCTCAGGGGCGACAAGTGAAGGTCGTCGGAGGGGCACACTCTTTCACCGACATCGCAGCAACCGACGGAGTCCTGGTCAGCCTGGACCGGATGCAAGGGCTCGAGCACGTGGACCCGGCCACCGGCAAGGCGACCCTGCTCGGAGGGACCCGGCTGTTCAATGTCGCGGAGCTACTCGCCCCGCATGGCTTGGCGTTGCCCAATATGGGCGATATCGACCACCAGTCGCTGGCCGGCTCGCTGGCCACCTCGACCCATGGCACCGGGTTGGCGTTCACCGGGTTCTCCGGTCTGGTGACGTGGCTGCGGCTCGCCCTGCCCGATGGGTCGATCGTCGAGTGCTCGGCGACCGAACGACCCGAGCTGTTCCAGGCAGCACGGGTCGGACTCGGGGCCATCGGCGTGGTGCTGGCAGCCACGCTGCTTTGCTTGCCGGCGTTCCAGCTGCGGGCCGTCGAGAAGCCCGAACCGTTGGCGGGAATGGTCGAATCATTCCTGGAACGCTCCGCCGCCGAAGACCATCTCGAGTTCTATTGGTTTCCCCATACCGAGACCGCGTTGGCCAAGACCAACACCCGGCTGCCGGTCGATGCCCCGCGACACCCGGTCAGCCCGCTGTCCCGGCTGCTCGACGACGAACTGCTGGGCAACGGGGCCTACGGGCTGATGTGTGCCGCCGGGGCCAAGGTCCCGACATTGATCCCCTCGTTGAACCGCCTCGCAGCGAAGACCTTGGCTGCCCGTGATTACACGGATGTGCCCCATAAGGTGTTCGTCACTCCGCGACGGGTGAGGTTCCGCGAGATGGAGTACTCGCTACCGCTGGAGGCGTTCGGCGAGGTCGTCGCCGAGCTCAAGTCGGCGATCGAAGGCTACCGGGAACCGATCAGCTTCCCCATCGAGGTGCGCACGTCGGCAGCGGACGACACGTGGATGGGAACCTCGGCTGGACGCCAGTCGGTGTACTTCGCGGTCCACCGCTATGCCCGGCAACCGCACCAGGAGTTCCTGCAGCACGTCGAGCAGGTGTTCATCGCCCACGGCGGCAGGCCACACTGGGGGAAGCTGCACTCCCGCGACGCCGAGTACCTGGCCGGCGTCTACCCTGAGTTCGACCGGTTCACCGCAGTGCGGGACGAAACCGACCCGACGGGGACGCTGCTGAATCCTTATTTACGGCGCGTGCTCGGAGCCTAACTGGCCTCCATTCCTACTTGCCCGGTGCTTCCATCGAAATAGCGAGCACTCAACGACTGACCGCACTGCCCACATCTGGAGGTCGGCCAGGTGTGGGCAGTGCGGCCGCAGCTATCGATCAATGCCCGCTCTACTCGGCACCGACCTTGTCGGCGTCGCTCCGCTTCGGAAGGACTTTTGCCAGCACTGACGGCAGGACCAGCACGGCCACGGCGATCAACAGCAGCACGACGGTGAGCGGACGGGTGGCGAAGACCGAGAAGTCACCATGGCTGATCGAGAGCGCACGTCGCATTTGGGTTTCCATCATGGGGCCGAGGATGGCCCCCAGGATGGCGGGGGCCACGGGGAAGTCGTAGACCCGCATGAAGAAGCCCGCGATGCCGATCGCGCAGACGATCAACACGTCGATCAGGCTGCTGGAGATGGAATACACCCCCAGGACGCCGAACACGAGGATGCCGGAGAACAGCAGTTCCTTCGGTATTTCCAGGATCTTGATCCACACTTTGACCAACGGCAGGTTGATGACCAGCAGCATGATGTTGCCGATGAACAACGAGGCGATCAGCGTCCAGACCAGGTCGGGCGAGGTCTCGAACAGCTGGGGCCCGGGTTGGATGTTGTAGATCTGGAAGGCCGACAGGATGATCGCTGCCGTCGCCGAGGTGGGGATGCCCAGCGTCAGCAGTGGCACCAGAACACCTGAGAAGGATGCGTTGTTGGCTGCTTCCGGCCCGGCGATTCCTTCGATGGCCCCCTTGCCGAATTCGTCCTTGTGCTTGGAGAGCCGCTTTTCCAGGTTATAGGACAGGAAGGTCGGCACCTCGGAGCCGCCAGTGGGCATGGAGCCGAAGATGAAGCCGAGGAATCCCCCGCGGATCCAGGGCTTCCACACCCGCTTGCGTTCGGCTTTGTTCAACCAGATCCGACCCGAGAACTCGACCTTTTCCTCCTTCGCCACCTGGAGTCGGGCCAGCCCGTAGAGCGCCTCCCCGATCGCGAAGAGCCCAATCACCACGACGACGATATCGACGCCACCGAGCAGTTCCGGGGCCCCGAAGGTGAATCGCTGTTGACCGGTCAGGAAGTCCAGTCCGATCAGTCCGACGAAGAGTCCCGCGAAGAGACTGATCATGCCCCGGATGATGGAGGTTCCCACCAGGGCGGTCACGGAGACGAAGGCGAGCACCATCAAGGCGAAGTAGTCGGTGGCTTGGAACGACTTGGCGAGATTGGCCACCACTGGTGCCAGGAAGGTCAGACCCAGGGTGGAGATGATGCCGGCGAAGAAGGAGCCCATCACTGCAGTCGCCAAGGCAGGACCGGCACGTCCGGCCTTGGCCATCGGGTATCCGTCGATCGCCGTCGCCACCGAGCCTGCCTCACCCGGGGTGTTGAGCAGAATGGACGTGATGGCCCCGCCATACAGGGACCCGTAGTAGATTCCCGCGAAAATAATCAGGGCGCCGGTGGGGTCGAAGCCATAGGTCAGTGGCAGCAGCAGCGACAGGGCCAGCGCGGGGCCGATTCCCGGCAGGACACCGACCAGGGTGCCGATGGTGACGCCGACGGCGGCAAAGAGCAGGTACTGCAGTTGAAAAGCATTGGCGAAGCCGTTCGCCAGTTCGGAGAAAGCATCCATGAGTGCTTAGCCCACCCCTTCCAATAGTCCGGCTGGCAGCCGCACGCCGAGCAATTCCGTGAAGCCGAGGTAGATGATGACGGAAAACAGGACGGCGACGATGATGTCGCGGATCCACTGGCGGCTTCCACCAATCCACGCAACCGCGAAGAAGAAGAGGACGGTCGCCAGGATGTAGCCCACGGGCTTGAGGATGACGGCGTAGATGACCAGACAGACGATGACGGTCCAGAGGGTTCGCCAGCGCGTCTCTGCGTGCCCTTCGTCGGCTTGCTCGCGCAACGAATAGTCTGGTTTCACCGTCGTCCTGACCAGGAATGCCAAGCCGAAAACCACCAGACCGACACCCACGATGATGGGGAAGAAGCCTGGTTTCTGTGGTCCGAATCCGCCTCTGGAACCGATCTGGAAAGCCGTGACCAGGACCACCGAGGCGCCGATAACTATCACCGCGGCGGCGATCCTGGTTCCGAACTTCCCACGCGAGAGAAGCGCGGAGTCGGTGCTGCCCTGGGTCACTCGACGATCCCCAGATCCTTCAGGGTCTTGGAGATGTCCTTATCTTCCTGCTCAAGGTAGTCCCCGAATTCGTCGCCGGTCATCAGGTAGTCCTCCCAGTTGTTGGTTTCGAGGGTCTCCTGCCATTCGTCGGTATCCCGCATGTCCTCGATGGAGGAGACGACGGCGTTGCGTTGCTCATCGGAGATTTCCGGAGGCGCAACAACGCCGCGCCAGTTGGCGATGGACACGTCGTACCCGGCATCGATGACGGTCGGGGCTTCAACGCCCTCGATGGGTTCCTCGCTGGAGACTGCCAACAAGCGCATCTCACCGGCATCCACCTGATCCGAGAACTCGGCCAGGCCGGAGGCCGCAACGGTGACATCTCCGGAAAGAATCGCCGGAGTCAGCTCGCCGCCACCGGAGTAGGGGATGTAGTTGATCTTGTCCGGGTCGATATCGGCTGCTTCGGCCAACTGGGCCACCATGATCTGGTCCACACCGCCCACGGAGCCGCCACCCCAAGCGATACTGCCCGGATCGGCCTTGAAGTCCTTCATCAGCTGTTCAAAGGTCTCATACTTCGAATCAGCCGACACCGCAATGGCTTCATATTCGGCCGTCAGGCGGGCAATCGGCGTCGTGTTCCCCAGGTCGACCTGCGAATCGGTTTGCTCGATGGCGCCGACTAGGATCTTGCCGATGACCATCAGCTGGTGCGGGTCGCCGGCATTTTCGCCGACGAACTGTGTCAGGCCGATCGTCCCTGAACCGCCCGGGACGTTGTAGACCTCGCTGCCGTTGTCGGTCACGCCGCCTTCGGTCAGTGCCCGTCCGATCGAGCGGGCCGTCATGTCATAGCCACCGCCCGGGTCGGCAGGGGCCATGATTTCGATGGCTTCCGTGGGGTAGTCGTCAGCAGCCTCGCCGCTACCACTTCCGCTGCTTCCGCTGCAGCTGGTCAGTGCCAACAACCCCACGGCGAATGGTGCGCTCCACTGGGCCAGCCGGCGTTTTCTGGAGACGTTCTTCGGTGTCTTCATGGTGTTCGTCCTCTTCGATGCGGGTGCGATGTGTTGGCACGGCAGCCACTGCTGCTGACGTGTCGAAGCCAACGCTATAGTGGTCCAGATCACTGTGGAGGCTTGTTCGACATACGGCGCATACTGCTCGTTGAATGGCTTCTGCTCATTCTGTTCACGCCATCCAAGCCCAAGGAGGGAGTGCGATGAGCCCGCGCACGGAACCCGTGGACCAGACCCGCCGCCCTGCCGCGCCCCCACGGGATGAGCCTGCGCGGCCACGGCGGAAACCCTGGCGGGTCCACCTTCCGGGACGGAACTTTGCTGCCCAGACCCTGTTCCTGCAGCTCACCGTCGTTTTCCTCGTCGTCGTGGTCACCGCCTCGGTGCATGGGTGGCTGACCTATCAGCATTTGGGCCAAGAAGCTGAGCACCGGGCCCTCTCGGTCGCCCGGACCGTTGCGGCCTTCAGCGACGTCCGCGCCGAAGTCGCCGAGCTCACTGCCGCCAACATTGCCCAGGTGCCACATAGCAGGCTGTCCAACGGGCCCCTGGTCCCGCTGGCGAAGGATCTCCGCGCCCGCACCGGTGCCCTGTTCGTGGTGATCACCGATGATGAAGGCATCCGGCTCACCCACCCCAACCCCGAACAACTGGGACAGAAGGTCAGCACCGATCCGACGGAGGCGCTCAGCGGATACGAAGTCACCAATCAAGAGCGCGGAACCCTGGGTTTATCAGCCCGCGCGAAGGTCCCCATCTATGCCCCGGATTCGCAGACCACGGTGGTGGGTGAAGTCAGCGTGGGGTTCGCCATGGACGACATCCTGGCCAACCTCCGCAGCGATATTCTCCCGGTGGCGCTCACGGCCATCAGCGCCCTGGGAATCGGCGTCCTCGGATCCTGGCTACTGGGACGGCGGTTGCGGCGACTCACGCTGGGGTTGGAACCCGAGGAAATCACGGCCCTCGTCCAGGACCAGGAAGCGGTCCTTCGGGGAGTGGACGAAGGGGTCATTGGTGTTTCCGCGGAGGGCCGGATCACCGTACTCAACGCGGAGGCCCATAGTCTTCTCGGGCTCGGTGCCGACGAGGATCCCGTCGGCAGCCTGCTGGACGAAGCAGGGTTGCCGGGCTCTCTCTCGCGGCTGGTGCAGGAAGCCGCCCCCACGTCCCCCTCAGTTGAACAAATGATCGATTCGCGGGTGTTGATCCTCAGCGCACGGGCCGTTCGGCGCCAGGGGCATGGCCAGGACCTCGGGACGGTCATCATGTTGCGTGACCGAACTCAGCTGCAGTCCCTCACGCGTCAGCTGCAGGCGGTCAGTGCCATGACAACGGCGCTGCGCGCACAACGGCACGAATTCGCCAATCGACTCCACACGGTCTCCGGACTGCTGGGCATTGGCGAACACCGGCAGGCGGAAGAGTATGTCGGCGGGATTCTCGCGACCGGACCGCTGAAATTCCCCATGGAACAGGCGGAACTGCTCACGGACCAATATCTGCGGGCCTTCATCGGCGCGAAAAGCGTTGAAGCCGCCGAACGTGGCATTCACCTGCGCATCGGACCGGAGACGAACGTGCGCGGCCGGGTGACGGCGGCCCATGACGTCACGACGGTCATTGGCAACCTCATCGACAATGCCATCCATGCTGCCGTGCACGGCAGCAACGCGGAACGCTGGGTCGAAGTGGAGGTCCTTGACGAGCTGACGGACGACGGCGGGACACTCCATTTGGTGGTGGCGGACTCCGGCGACGGCACGGCAGAGGCAGAACGTATTTTCGAGGGGGACTTCACGACGGCGGCGTCCACTCCCCTGGCGACGCATGGGCAGGGGGTCGGGCTCCCCTTATGCCGGCAGATCGCCCGCGACCGCGGCGGAGAAGTCTGGCTTGCCGAGGAGGGTAGCCCGGGCGGCCCGGGAGCCGTGTTCTGTGCTCGGCTTCCCGGTACCGTGGAGCATAAGAAGACCCCACCGTTGGAAGGATGGCATGAGCAAGGATCTGCGCGTACTCATCGTCGATGATGACTTCCATGTGGCCAAGCTCCACGCCACCTACGTGAATACGGTTCCCGGGTTCACCGCTTTGGACCCCGTCGGAACCGCGGATCAGGCACGGCTGGCTGTAGCCGCCCAACATCCCGATCTCGTGTTGCTGGACGTCTACCTTCCGGATGCTCTGGGCCTGGACCTCCTACAGACGCTGGACACCGATGTCTTCATCCTCAGCGCCGCAGCGGAGGCATCCTCCGTGCGGCAGGCGATACGTCGCGGTGCCATCGGGTATTTGATCAAGCCCTTTGCCGCCGAGCAGTTGAGTCAACGGCTCCGCGGCTACGCGCGCTATCGGCGCCTCCTGACAGGAAATCAGGGTGTTGATCAGGACACGATTGAACGCGCCATCCGTTCCTTGAGCCCCACCATGGGAGCAGGGCCCAGCCACGCACGGAGTGCAACGGAGGCTGCCGTGCTGGAGGCGTTGGAACCCGGCCGGCAATGTTCCACCATCGCCGTGGCCCAACAAGTCGGCGTTTCCCGGGCCACCGCCCAGCGGTACCTCTCCGCGCTGGTGGAAGACGGAACAGCCGAGATCCATTTGCAGTATGGGAACACCGGGCGTCCCGAACACCGCTATGCCCGGAGTGATTTTGGCCTCTGAGGATCCCCACTTCGTGTTGATCCGACTCTCCCCGGAGTTCGAACGGCTCACGGGGGTCAGTTACGAAACTGGTTCAAGGGGGACGCTTCTAAATCCGTATCTGCGGCTCGCGCTGCGAACGGAGTAGCGGCCAAACCGTGGGTGTCCTCGTGTTGTACTGTTCCCATGCTGTCAACGTTGATCTGGTTCCTCGTCCTAGCCGTCATTGTCTTAGTCGGCCTATTCATTTTAACTGCTCGGCGGCATAAACGGGACTTGGCGAGTGCCATGGCGCAACGGACCCAGGATCATCTCGTCCATGCGAACGAGCGGGATCGTCTGGGTCAGTCCCTTCAGACAACGCGGAAGCAGTCTGCGGCTGAGCGCGATCGGCTAGAACGGTCACTTGCCTCAAGCCACGAGAACGATGTGATGCGGCTGAATGAGCTTCACAACGCCAAGATCACCGAGAGCGAATCCAGCAACGAACTTCTGAAGCGACAGCTGGATGACGCGCGAGAGTTCTTCCGAAAAGGCATGAAATGGGACCTGGCATCCCGAAATGCCATCGTCAGTATTTGCCGGTCCCTGTCCGTCAGCGGATTCCTTGCAACCAACGTGGTCTTTGACCCGTCGGCGACTAGCAAGACCGAACACTTTGCGGCACAAATCGACCATGTTCTTGTCACCGACTCATTCGTCCTGATCATCGAGAACAAGCGCTGGAAAGGCCTCGTTTTTGCCGATAAGCACCCCAGCGCGGTGAGCCCCCACTTCCAGCATCTGGTTGATGAATCCGACCTCCAAGATCACTTCGCCGTGCAAATCGTGCCAGACAGCAGCGCGAGAACTCTCCTGACCGTGCGGACTCATCCACAGCCTGACGCCCCGTGCCGCCAAGTTCGAAAACAGGCCATGCGGCTTCGCGATTTCTTCATGTCGAAGCTAGAAGACAGTCCATGGATCGAGACCTCGGTTTTCTACTCGCATCCAGACTTCCATTTCGAAGGAGGGCGAACATGCGCCGCCAACGGTCGCACCCCAACAAGAATCGCTGCTGGATCACAGGAGCTGCATTCTGTCATCGGCAGCATTTTGCAGGACCGCCACTCCCAGAAAGTTCCCGTCCAGACCAGTCGAATCGGAACCGTATTGAAGGAGTACGGAGCCGACATCGTCGGTTTTGGGCAGTATAAGGAACGTTGGGGTAAGCCTCTCCTGCCGACACAGCAGTTGAACGCCCAACGTTCACAACAGCGGTCCGACTAAATCAAGCCGGGGTGTTCTATTCGCTTCTGATCGCTGGCGTACTGCCTTGATGAACACAGCCGTCACCGGCACGTCTGTCGGGGTGGCCTCTTCAAGAGCACCAACCATTTGGACAGCGTTGACAGCCTCGACGTCTGCGGACTGCGGACGGTAAGTGCCCGTTCACAAGCCCACTTAGCGGAATTGACCCACGTCAAGGAACCGCGAACCGTCGCTGGATAGTCTCAAAGCATCAACACAGACTTCGGCGCCCCCACCGGCGCCGGGCACTGGCAGATCGCCAGCGCATCACAGACGAAGGGAGTCACCAAAATGACCACCGCCGGAACCACCACCCACACCCTCCTCCGCGCAGAGGGCTTCTCCTGCCCCTCCTGCGTCAGCAAGATCGAAAAGCAGGTCGGCAAGCTCACCGGCGTGGAGAACGTGAAGGTCCACTTCGCCTCAGCCCGCATCGAGGTTGACCACGATGAGAGCAAGACCAGCGTCGACGACATCGTCGCCGTGATCGCCAAGGCCGGCTACCAGGCCGCCCCCTCGGCCTTCTAGCCAGACTCCCCCTCGAGCAGAAAGGTTGTGCCACGGTGAACAGGTTCCAGAAATGGCTTCACGGTAGCTGGTCCATCCCGGTCGCCTCCGGCATCCTCATCCTCATGTCCTTCGCCCTGCAGTACCTCGGCGCCGGAATGTGGAATCGTGCGGTCAGTCCGCAATGGTGGATCGACGCCGGTGAACACGCCACCAGCACCGCCGAGGTATTCACCTTGGCGGACACCTTCATGCTCGCCGCCGCCGTCGTCGCCGGCTACAACATCGTCATCAAGGGCGTCCGGGCGCTGACCGCCAAGCTCATCGGCATCGACCTGCTCGTCTCGATCGCCGCGATCGGCGCCGTCATCATCGGCAACTTCTGGGAAGCCGCAGCCGTCACCTTCCTGTTCGCCATCGGCCATGCCCTCGAGGCGGCCACCATGAACAAGACCCGTTCGGCACTGGCCGAACTGGTCGCCGTCGCCCCCGACGTCGCCATCGTGTTGCGCGATGGTGAACAGCGGGAGGTTCCCGCCCACCAGGTCCGGATGGGCGAGATCGTGCTGGTGAAGAACGGCGCGAAGATCCCCGTGGACGGCCAGGTCGTCTCGGGTACCGGTGCCATCGACGAAGCCTCCATCACCGGGGAATCGCTCCCGGTGGAGAAGACCACATCGGATCATGTCTTCGCCGGAACCGTCTCCCGCGGCGGATTCCTGCAGGTTCTGGCCACGGGCATCGGCGCGGACACCACCCTGGCCCGCATCATCCACCGCGTGGAGGAGGCCCAGGACGCCAAGGCCAAGACCCAGGCCTTCATGAACCGCTTCTCCTCCTGGTACACCCCCGGCGTCATGGTCCTGGCCCTGGTCGCAGGCCTCATCAGCGGCGACGTGGTGTTGGCCCTGACCCTTTTGGTCATCGGCTGCCCCGGCGCCCTGGTCATCTCCATCCCCGTCGCGATCGTCGCCGGCATCGGCCGCGCCGCCCGCAACGGCATCCTCATCAAGGGTGGCGAATATCTGGAGACCTCCGCGAAGATCTCGGCGGTTGCCGTGGACAAGACCGGTACCCTCACCGAGGGTCGGCCACAACTGACCGATGTCGTCGTCCTGGATCCGGCACTGGATCGCACCGAGGTGCTGCGGTGGGCCGCTGCCGCCGAGGCCGGTTCCGAGCACCCACTCGCCCGCACCATCATGGACTCCGCCCGCGACGAAGGCGTGGGCCCCGAGGGCATCCCCGGGGCGGTGACTCCGGTTCCCGGCAAGGGCATCGTGTCCGACGTGGACGGCCAGCGGGTACTGATCGGCAACCCGGCGTTGCTGGAGCAATACGGCATCACCAACGACGCCGGATCCTCCGATGCGGCCGAGCAACTCGCCGCGGCGGGCAAGACCCCGATGATCGTCGCGGTCGATGGCCGGGTGAACGGCGTCGTCGCCGTCGCCGACCAGATCCGCGAGGACTCCGCCGAGATGGTGGCCCGGTTGCACGCTGCCGGCGTGAAGAAGGTCGTCATGCTCACCGGCGACACGCGGTTGGTGGCCGAGTCCATCGGCCAGGCCACCGGCATCGACGAGATCCATGCGTCCATGCTGCCCGAGGACAAGCTCGACGCGGTGGCGAAGCTGCAGCGCGAGGGGCATACGGTGGCCATGGTCGGTGACGGGGTGAATGACGCCCCGGCCTTGGCGATCGCCGATATCGGTGTGGCCATGGGAGCCGCCGGTTCGGCGGTGGCCGTGGAGACGGCGGATATCGCCCTGATGGGTGACAATCTGCTCAAGCTGCCCGAATCCATTAGTCTGGCCAAGCGGACGGTGAACGTGATGAAGCAGAACATCGCGATCTCGCTGATCACCGTGGTGCTGCTGGTGGCTGGCGTCTTCGCCGGTGGGGTGACCATGTCACTGGGCATGCTCGTCCACGAGGGCTCCGTGCTGGTGGTCATCCTCAACGCGATGCGCTTAATGCGCAACGCCCAGGGGGCGACGTCGATGTCGAAGGCCCTGCGCACCCCGGCCAAGCGCGAGGCGTCCGAGGCAGTCGACGCCTAGGCGCCGCAGCAACACCTCAAGGAAGCGCCGACCGCGGGGGTACCCGCGGGGCCGGCGCCTGAACAGAATCAACTAATTTTCATGAGCACGGCAGGAGGAATTCAGATGTCCACGGCACTGGTTTTCAACGACTACGGCGGACCCGAAACCCAGGAACTCATCGACCGCCAGAGCCCGGCTCCGGGTCCCGGCGAGGTGGCGATCGAGGTGCAAGCAGCTGGAGTGAACCCTGCCGACTGGAAGCTTCGCGAAGGTCTGCTGGGCGAGAACGGGCAGCTCCCGGCACCGCTGGGGCTTGAGGCCTCCGGTGTGGTCACCGCCGTCGGGGACGGGGTGGAGGATTTCACCGTCGGAGACGAAGTGCTCGGCCTGGTGGCTGAGGGCCATGGTGGTTTCGCCCAGCACACGGTGCTGACGGCTTCGAAGACCGTGGGGAAACCCGAGGAGATCTCCTTCGCCGACGCGGCCACCATCCCGGTGGCCGGCGCCACGGCCTACGATGTCACCCACCAGGTCGAACTGGAACCCGGGCAGAGCCTGCTGCTCTTGGGAGCCGCCGGGGGCATCGGGCTGATGGCCGCCCAGATCGGCAAGGTCCACGAATTCACCGTGATCGGTGTGGCCGGTATTGCTGACCAGAAGCTGGTGGAGTCCACCGGCGCCACGTTCATCGAATCAGGCGACGGAGCCGCCGATCGGGTGCGCCGGGTGGCCCCGGAAGGTGTGGACCTGATCGTGGATCTGGTGGGCGGCCGGCCGCTGCGGGACATGGCGCCGTTGGCGAAGAGCCCGCAGAACGTCATCTCCACCGTCGAAGAGGCCACGGTCCAGGAGCTCGGTGGCGCCGCCGTGGTGCGGACCACCGAGGCACTGGAGAAGATCACCGACGTCATCAAATACGGGCTCGTCGACCCACACGTTCGCGCACGCTTCCCCCTGACCGATGCACAGGAGGCCATGGCCGCCGTCGAGACCGGCCACCTGGCAGGAAAGGTGGTTGTTGAACCATGACCGAACCGCGCGACGAACACCTGGACCATCCAGGGCACGGAGACCCACCCCGGTCCGGGCAGACGATGGCGCAGGAGCATACGCACCCGCCAGGGGATGACGCCCACCACGACCACCATGACGGTCACGGCGGGCATGGTGGGCACGAGGGCCATGCCGGGCATGGGGTGGGCATGTTCCGGACTCCCTTCTGGGTCACTCTGGTCCTGTCCATTCCGGTGGTCTGGCTCAGCCCGCTGGTCGCGTCCCTGCTGGGCTACCAGGTTCCCGAGTTTCCGCTCTCAGGGTGGATCGCCCCGGTCCTGGGGACGTTCATCTACTTCTACGGCGGCGCCCCGTTCCTGAAGGGCGGCCTCCAGGAAATCCGATCCCGCCAGCCGGGCATGATGCTGCTGATCGCCATGGCCATCACGGTGGCCTTCCTTGCCTCCTGGATCACCTTCCTGGGCCTCGGCGGCTTCAGCCTGGACTTCTGGTGGGAACTGGCCCTGCTGGTGGTCGTGATGCTCCTGGGCCACTGGATGGAGATGCGAGCCCTCGGTTCGGCCTCCTCCGCCCTGGATGCCCTCGCCGAGCTGCTCCCCGACGAGGCGGAGCGGATTCCCGAGGACGGTGGAGACCCCGTCACGGTGTCCATCTCGGAACTGGCGGTAGGGGACATCGTCCTGGTGCGCTCCGGGGGCCGGGTGCCGGCCGACGGCGTCATCACCGACGGCAGTGCCGGTTTCGACGAGTCGATGATCACCGGCGAATCCAGCACAGTGGCCCGCGGATCGGGTGAGACAGTCGTTGCCGGGACGGTCGCCACCGATAATTCCGTGCGCCTGCGCATCGAGGCCACCGGCGAGGATACGACCCTCTCGGGGATCCAACGGATGGTCTCCGAGGCCCAGGAGTCCACCTCCCGCGCCCAGGCCCTGGCCGACCGTGCCGCTGCCTTGCTGTTCTGGTTCGCACTGGGGGCCGCGATCATCACCGCGATCGTCTGGGTGGCGATCGGCCAGCCCTCCGATGCGGTCACCCGCACCGTCACCGTCCTGGTCATTGCCTGCCCGCACGCCCTGGGTTTGGCGATCCCCTTGGTCATCGCCATTTCCACCGAGCGGGCAGCGACGGCCGGGGTCCTGATCAAGAACCGGCTGGCGTTGGAGAAGATGCGCACCGTCGACGTCGTGCTCTTCGATAAGACCGGCACCCTCACCGAGGGCGCCCACGCCGTCACCGGCACCGCCACCACCGGCGGCATTTCCGAGGACGAACTGCTGCGGTGGGCTGCCGCGGCCGAATCCGAATCCGAGCACCCCGTGGCCCGGGCCATCACCACGGCCGCCGAGGCAGCTGGCCCCGGATCCGGCTCTTCGCTGACGGCGACGAACTTCCAGGCCGCTGCCGGTCGCGGGGTGAAGGCCGAGGTCGACGGCGTCGAGGTGATGGTCGGCGGGCCCAACATGCTGCGCGAGTTGGGGCTGGAACCCACCCCCGAGCTACGTGAAGACGTCGCCGGATGGATCGACCGGGGAGCCTCCATCCTGCATGTGGTCCGGGACCGGGTGGTCTTGGGCGCCATCGCGCTGGAGGACCGGGTTCGGCAGGAGTCACGCGAAGCGGTCGACGCCTTGCGCTCACATGGGGTGAAGGTCGCGCTGATCACCGGCGACGCCCAGCAGGTGGCCGATGCCGTGGCCCGGGATCTGGGTATCGACGAGGTGTTCGCCGAGGTCCTGCCACGCGATAAGGACGCGAAGGTCACCGAACTTCAGCAGCGGGGCCTCAGCGTGGCCATGGTCGGTGACGGCGTCAACGACGCCCCGGCCCTGGCCCGCGCCGAGGTGGGCATCGCGATTGGCGCCGGGACCGACATCGCCGTGGAATCCGCCGGCGTGGTCCTGGCGGGTAACGACCCGCGCTCGGTGGTGTCCCTGCTGGTGCTCTCCCGGGCCAGCTACGCCAAGATGCTGCAGAACCTGTGGTGGGCCGGAGGCTACAACATCATCGCGGTCCCGCTGGCCGCCGGTGTCCTGGCACCCATCGGGTTCGTCCTCTCCCCCGCGGTCGGGGCGGTCCTGATGTCGTTGTCCACGATCATCGTGGCGCTGAACGCCCAGTTGCTCCGTCGCGTGGAACTGGCCCCGGAGAGAGTCGCCGGCACCCGATCCGACCGGTGACGGCCGGGTGGCGATGGCGCCGATCGATCCGCCCGGACCGCCTTGACCCACATCAAGGCGGTCCGGGCCAGGTTGCGGTGGAATGGAATCACCCACGTAGGGAACCATCGTTCAGGAGGCAGCCACCATGCACACCGCATCATTCCGTACCCCACCCTTCACCTCCCCCACGTGCGTCCAGGACCTGGAAACCGCCCTGCCCCGGCAGGCCGGGATCACCTCGGCCACCGTGGAGTTCGAGGAGCGGAAGGTCAACGTCGAGTTCGACAGCATGAAGACCAATGTCGAGAAGATCGCCGATCTGATCACCGGGTTGGGCTATCCGGTGCTCTCCACCAAGCTCTGGTAGCTGTCCGCCGTGTCCGGCGTCGGAGACCTAGACTGGGATGCACCGCGACGGCAGCTGTTCCCGCCGTCGCAGACGACGTCGAAGGAGGCGGCCCACGATGAGCCCCCAGGAATCGGTGACCCGCTGATGAGCACCACCCCGGCAGGTCACGACCACCGGGACCAGTGTGTGGCGCTGGTCCCGATCTTCGCGCACCTGGATCCCGACGAACAGCATGAGATCGCTTCCCGCGCGCGCCAACGCAGTTTCCGAAGGGGTGAACTGCTCTACTCCCCCGGGGATGAGGATCGCTCCTTGATGATCGTCCACCGCGGGAAGGTCAAGACCTACCGCGGCAACGAGTCGGGCCATGAACAGATCCTGCGGGTCCTGGATCCGGGAAGCTTCATCGGTGAGACGGCCTTCCTCCACGCCGGTCAGTCGGACCACTATGCCTTGGCGCTGGAGGACGCGGAAATCTGCTCCCTGCACCACGAGGACATCCGCGGGTTCCTGGTCAGCTATCCGACGATCGCGTTGAAGATGCTCGAGACCGTCACCGAACGGCTCGAGCAGACCGAACGGACGCTCAGTTCCTATACCGGCGAGGACGCCGGATCGCGGATCGCCGGATATCTGTTGGAGAGCGCCGACCCGGCCACCGGGGCGCTGACTCTGCCGATGTCCAAACGCGATCTGGCCTCGCTGTTGGGCACCACCCCGGAGACGCTCAGCCGGCGCTTGGCGGCCTTCACCGAGGCCGGCTGGATCGACCAGTCCTCCGGCGGGCGGATCCACGTGCTGGACCGGGGGGCGTTGGCCCGGGCCTGAACCGGCCGCGGATCCACCGGCTCCCGGCCCACCGTGCCTACGGCCGGGGTGTCAGTTCGAAGACCTCGGCGAGCAGGGCGTGGGACTTCATTTGCGCCTGGTGATCGGTCATCATGTTCATCGCCATGAGTTCGTCGATCTGCCCGGCCTCGGCCAACTGCATCAGCTGGTCCCTCACCTGTTGCGGGTTCCCGACGATGAAGCGTCCTTCCGATCCGGCCCGGGCCTGTTCCTCGCCGGCGGTGTAGCGGTGGTTCGCGGCCTCTTCCACCGTCGGCGGGGCGTGGTGGATCTGTCCGGTCCCCCACCGGGCCCACTGCAGTTCGGCCGGTCCGGCCAGATACCGGGCCTCCTCCGCGGTCTCGGCACAGACGACGATGGTCGACAGCATCGAATACGGCGCCTCACGATACGCCGAGGGCTGGAAGGCCTCCCGGTAGGCGCGCAGTACGGGGATCGCCATTGCCGGGTTGATCTGTCCGGCGAAGGCGAAGCCCATGCCCAGTTGCGAGGCGATCCGCATGCCCCCGTCGCTGGAACCGAGCATGAACAGCTCGGGGCGCAGGGAGGCCTCCGGGGACGGGGTGATGTCCCGGTACGGGTGGTCCTCGGGGAAGTCCCGGTCGAAGAACGCGAGCACCTCGAGCAGCAGGTTCATCAGCCCCTGGCCGGTCAACGGCTCCTGGTTGTTCCGCAGGGCGGCATTGGTGATCGCGCTGGTCCCCGAGGCCCGCCCCATCCCCAGGTCGATGCGGCCGGGATGCAACGCCTCGAGGATCGAGAAGTTCTCCACCACGCGCAGCGGACTGTGGTTGGGCAGCATCACCCCTCCGGAGCCGACCCGGATGTTCTTCGTCAGCGCGGCGGCATGGGCGATGAGCAGATCGGGGGAGGTGCTCATCTGGTGTTTGCTGCTGTGGTGCTCGGTGAACCACAGCCGGGTGAATCCGAGCCGGTCGGCCTGCTGGGCGGCCTCGGTCGCATGCTGTAGGGCCTGTTCGGCCGATTCGCCGTTGTACAGGCCAACGCCTTCAAGGATGGAGAGTTTCATGGGTGGTCCTTCCAGCCGGGAACCTGCCGTCCCCGGATCTTCGTCAAACATGGTGCCTGGGTTCTTCCCCGGCCTAGGGGGCGGCCGGCGGGGTGGTGTCTGCGGGGTCCTCCAGCGTCTCATCGTCCATGGGGGCGTCGAATTCAGCGTTGGTCAGCCGCCAGTAGGCGCCGCGGGCGGCCAGCAGTTCGTGGTGGTTGCCCTGTTCGACGATGGCCCCGTCCTTCATGACCAGGATCAGGTCCGCATCGCGAATGGTGGAGAGCCGGTGGGCGATCACGAACGCCGTCCGGTCCTCCCGCAGCTTGAGCATGGCCCGTTGGATGAGCAGCTCGGTGCGGGTATCGACCGAGGAGGTCGCCTCGTCGAGGATGAGCAACCGCGGGTCGGCCAGGAACGCCCGGGCGATGGTCACCAGCTGGCGTTCGCCCACACTGAGGTTGGTGGCCTCGTCTTCGAGCATTGTCTCGTAGCCCTCCGGCAGCGCGTGGACGAAGCGGTCCACATAGGCCGCCGAAGCCGCCTGGGCCAGTTCCTCCTCGGTGGCGTCGGGTCGGCCATAGAGGATATTCTCGCGGATGGTCCCGGCGAACAGCCAGGTATCCTGCAGCACCATCCCGGTCCTGGCCCGTAGGTCCTGCCGGGTCATCGACCGGGTCTCCACGGCGTCGGATCCGTCCTCGGCGCAGCCCAGGCTGATCGCCCCGGAGTCGATGTCGTAGAACCGCATGATGAGGTTGACCAGGGTGGTCTTGCCCGCACCGGTGGGTCCGACGATCGCCACCGTGCTGCCTGGGCTGGCGGTGAGGTTCAGCCCCTCGATGAGCGGGGTGTCGGCGTCATAGCGGAAGGACACGTCCTTGAACTCCAGGTGGCTGGCGTGCTCGGGCACCGTCTCGGCGGGATCGGCTTCTCGGCTCCGCTCCTCCGCGTCGAGCAGCTCGAACACCCGCTCGGCGCTGGCCACCCCCGATTGGAGCAGGTTCGCCATCGAGCCGAGTTGGCTCAGCGGTTGGGTGAACTGCCGGGCATATTGGGTGAAGGCCTGCACGTCACCGATGGACAGCTGGCCGGAGGCGACCCGCAGGCCGCCGACGACGGCGATTCCGACATAGACGAGGTTCCCGATGAAGGTCATGCTGGGCATGATGATCCCGGAGACGAACTGGGCGCCGAAGCTGGCCCGGTAGACCTTCGCGTTCTCTTCCCGGAAGGCCTGCTCGACCTCCTGCTGGTGGCCGAAGACCTTGACGATCGCGTGCCCGGAGTAGGTTTCCTCGACCCGGGCGTTCAGGATCCCCGTCTGTTTCCATTGCTCGGCGAACATCCGCTGCGAGCGGCGGGCCACCAGCACGGTGATGAGGATGGTCAGCGGGATCGTCACCAGGGCGATGGCCGCCAGAGTGGGTGAAATCAGGAACATCATCAGCAGCACCCCGATCACCGTCAGCAACGAGGTGATGACCTGGCTCAGGGTCTGCTGCAGCGATTGGCCGATGTTGTCGACGTCGTTCGTGACCCTCGAGAGCAGTTCCCCGCGCTGGACCTTGTCGAAATAGCGCAACGGCAGCCGGTGGAGCTTGGCTTCGACCTGCAGACGCAACCGGTGGGCCGCCCGCTGGACGACGACGTTGAGGATGCGGGCCTGCACCAGCCGGAAGGCGCTGCCGAAGAGATAGACCGCCAGGACCAGTGCGAGGATCATGCCCAGCTGGGTGAAGTCGATCCCGGCGCCGGGGACGAAGTCCATCGAGCGCAGCATGTCAGCCTGGTTGGTCTGCCCGTGGGCGACGAGCTGGTCCACGACATCGGCCTTGCTGGTGCCGGCCGGGAAACGCAGGGAAATGAACCCGGCGAAGACGACGTTGGTGCCCTCGCCCAGCAGCTTGGGGCCGATGACGGTCAGCCCCACGCTGATCACCCCGAGGATGACGACCCAGATGATCCGTGACGCATCCTGGCGCAGGGTGCCCAGCAGCCGTTTGGCCGAAGGGAAGAAGTTCAACGCCTTCGCCGTGGGCGCCCCACCCCCGGGTCCGCGGCCCCCGGGACCGCGCCGAGGTGCCGGGGACGAGGCGCTCGAGGTCCGCTGCCCGCTCATGATGCCGCCTCCACGCTCTGCTGGGATTCGACGATCTCGCGGTAGGTTCCGCAGCTGTCCAGCAGCTGGGCATGCGGCCCGGCTCCGACGACCTCGCCGTGGTCCAGCACGATGATCTGGTCGGCGTCGCGGATGGTGCTCACGCGTTGGGCGACGACGATGCGGGTGGCCTCCGGCAGTTGGGCGTCCAGGGCCCGGCGCAGGGCGGCATCGGTGGCCACGTCCAGCGCGGAGAAGGAGTCGTCGAAGATGTAGATCTCGGGGCGTTTGACCAGGGCCCGGGCGATCGCCAGGCGCTGGCGTTGCCCGCCGGAGACGTTCGTGCCTCCTTGGGCGATCTCCGCCTCCAGTCCCAACGGTTTGGCGGCGACGAAATCGCGGGCCTGGGCGATCTCCAGGGCCTGCCAGAGATCCTCGTCGGTGGCCTCCGAGTTCCCGTAGCGCAGGTTCGAGGCGATGGTCCCGGAGAACAGGAACGCCTGTTGCGGGATGAGCCCGATGCGCTCCCACAGCTCATCCGGGTCGAGGCTGGCCACCTCGGCGTCGTCCACTGACACGGTGCCGCCGGTGACGTCGAAGAGCCGTGGCACCAGACCGATGAGGGTCGACTTGCCGGACCCGGTGGACCCGATGATCGCCGTCGTCGTCCCCGGGCCCACGGTGAAGGAGATGTCCTTCAGCACCGGTTGGTCGGCGCCCGGGTAGGTGAACTCCACCTGTTCGAAGGCGACAGCCCCGGTGCGCCGACCGGGGCTGACCGGTTCGGCGGGGGCGAGCACCGAGGTGTCGGTGTCCAGTACGTCCCCGATGCGCTGGGCGGAGACGGCGGCGCGCGGGATCATCACGAACATGAGCGCGGCCATCATCACACCCATGAGGATCTGCATCATGTATTGGAGGAAGGCGAACAGCGTGCCGATCTGGGCGTTGCCGTCCTGGACCTCGGAGGCACCGAACCAGATGACAGCGACGCTGGAGACGTTCATGACCAGCATGATCGCCGGCATCATCAGGGCCATCAGGTTACCGGCGCGGATGCCGACCTCGGCCACGCCTTCGCTGGCGGTCCCGAAGCGGGCGCGCTCCTCCTTCTCGCGGACGAAGGCGCGGATGACCCGGATGCCGGTGAGTTGTTCGCGCATGATCTGGTTCAGCCGGTCGATGCGCTTCTGCATCAGTTGGAAGGCCGGAACCATGCGCACGACGACCAGGCCCACGATCGCCAGCAGCACCGGGATGCTCACCACCATCAGCCAGGACAATCCGACGTCCTGCCGCACGGCCATGATCACCCCGCCGATGGCGAGCATGGGGGCGGAGACCATCAGCGTGGAGGTCATCTGCACCATCCGCTGGACCTGCTGCACGTCATTGGTGTTGCGGGTGATCAACGACGGGGCCCCGAACTTTCCGACCTCGCGTTGGGAGAAGCCCACGACCCGATGGAAGAGTCCGTCGCGCAGATCCCGGCCCATCCCCATCGCGAGTTTGGAGCCGAAATACACGGCGACGATGGCGCAGGCGACCTGGACCAGGGTGACCGCGAGCATCAGGGCGCCGGTGGACCAGATGTAGCCGATGTCGCCGGTGACCACACCCTGGTCGATGATGTCGGCGTTCATGGTCGGCAGCAGCAGCGAGGCGAAGGATTGTGCCAGTTGGAACACCAGCACCCCGAGCAGCAGCGGCCAGGCGGGTTTGATGTAGCGAACCATGAGTTTCCAGAGCATGGTCAATCCTTCCTGGCCTGGCCGGCCGCGACGTCGTCGTCCGCGGCTTGTCCGATGATTCCGTGCAGTGCGAAGTCCACCAGTTCGTCGTCGCTGAGTGGGACTCCCCCGCCCATGCGTGGTGCCGAGGCGGCGATGACCAGCAGGCGGATCAGGGCGCCGAGTTTCTGCGCAGGGATGTTCAGGCGCGCGGCGTCGGTGGCGAAGGCCGCGGCGGCGCTCTGTTCGAAATGACCTTCGCGGCGGTGCTTCATGTATTCGTGGGCTTCCCCGGGATCCAGCAGGGAGATCATCGTGAAGACGCCTTGGGCCCTGGCCCGGGCGGTGCGGATCAGCACCCGCAGCTTCTGGGCCACGTCCAGGTCCGGATCCTCCAGTTCCGGGCCCAGCCCCTGGTGGGTCTGGTCGAAGAAGGCATCGACGACCCCTCGGACCAGTGCCGCCTTGTCGCCGAAGACCCGGAAGATGGTCCCCTCGGCGATGCCGAGGTGGTCGGCCAGCTGGCGGGAGGTCACCGAGGCTCCGTGTTCGAGGTAGAGAGGGATCGCCGAGGTGGCGATCATCGTCCGCCGTTCCTCCGCCGACATGGGCCGGGCACGGGCCGGCTTGGGCCCCTTGCTTTCATCCACCCCTCCAGCGTAATGAGTGAGCGCTCACTCCGCAATGTCCCGGGTAGCCCCCGCACCCGGCTTCCCGAAGGAATAGGAAGCACCGTTCACGGGTTGACGCCCCCGTGAAGAACATCGGATTCCTGTCCTTCGGTCATTGGACCGACCACCCCCAGTCCGCCACGCGCAGCGCCGCCGATGCCCTGCTACAGGGCATCGATCTCGCGGTCGCCGCGGAGGAGCTCGGTGCCGACGGCGCCTACTTCCGGGTCCACCACTATGCCCAGCAATACGCGTCCCCGTTCCCGCTGCTCGCCGCCATCGGCGCACGGACCAGCAGGATCGAGATCGGCACCGGGGTGATCGACATGCGCTATGAGAACCCCCTCTACATGGCCGAGGATGCCGGGGCCGCCGACCTGATCTCCCAAGGACGCCTGCAACTGGGCATCAGCAGGGGGTCCCCCGAACAGGTCATCGACGGTTGGCGACATTTCGGCTTCTCCCCCGCCGAGGGCGAATCCGATGCCGAGATGGGCCGCCGGCATACCGAGCGCCTGCTTGAGGTGCTCACCGGGGAGGGCTTCGCGGAACCAAGCCCGCACCCGATGTTCCCCAATCCTGGCGGGTTGCTCCGGGTGGAACCGCATTCTCCCGGCCTGCGTGAGCGCATCTGGTGGGGATCCGGCTCGAATGCCACTGCCGTCTGGGCCGGGACGCTGGGCATGAACCTGCAAAGCTCCACGCTCAAGGACGATGAATCGGGCAAGCCGTTCCACGTCCAACAGGCGGAGCAGATCGAACTGTACCGGCAGGCCTGGAGGGAGGCCGGGCACCAGCGGGAGCCCCGCGTATCGGTCAGCCGCAGCATCTTCGCGCTGACGGATGAACGGGATTGGCAGTACTTCGGCCGCGACCGCTACAGCTCGGACCAGGTGGGCAACATCGATGAGAAGACCCGGGCCATCTTCGGTCGCTCCTATGCCGGGTCCCCCGAGGAACTCATCGAGCAGCTGGGCCGGGACGAGGCGGTCGCCGCGGCGGACACCGTGCTAATGACGGTCCCCAACCAGTTGGGCGTCGACTACAACGCGCATGTCATCGAGTCGATCCTGGAGCATGTGGCCCCACCCCTGGGCTGGCGGTAGAGGCAGCACCGCCCGGGCCGGCCTCGGCCCGGGCCAGGGTGCTACTGCTGCGGTATGTCCGCTCCGGCCCAGGCCTTGGCGAAGAACCGTGCGGACCGTGATTTCAGCAGGTCGGCGTAGTCGTCCGGCTCCATGGCCTGCGCCGATTCCTCCGGCACATCGCTGGTGAAGGCCGAGACGCCCAGCCCGGCTTCGTGGTTCTTCACCTTCAGGCCGGCGGCCTCCAGGAGCGTGGGGTACAAGTTCAGCTGGTCCACGCGGGGGCGCATCTCACTCTTCTTGTCCTCGCCCGGAATCCAGAACCGGTTGAAGATGGTGCGGTTGGGGTGGTCGTCGAGTTCCTCGTGGAAGGCATCTCCACCGCCCATGTGCTTGAGGTGGTCGCCCATGATCACCACGGCGGTGTCATCGAGGTACCCCTTGTCTTCCATGTAGTCCACGAATCCTGCCACTTGGGTCATGGAGCAGAAGAACATCGAGGTGACTTCGCTTTCCGTGTCCTGATCGCAGTAGTCGTAGATATGAGCCGGCTCGTGGGTGTCGAGAGTCAGCATGGAGAGGTTGAACGGCTGGCCGGACTTCTTCGACTCGGCATGGAGTTCGTCGATCTCGTCCTCGGCGTGGCTCATGAGGCTCTTGTCGCTCAGGCCCCAGTCGCTGCGGAAGTGGCTGGCCGGTTCACCGGCGGCCCGCCAGTCGGTCAGGCCCTTGACGTCGGAGTAGCCGTGGCCTTCCAGGAAGGCGTCCTTGGCGGAGAACTTGCCGTTGGCGCCACCGAGGAAGACGTTCTTATATCCGTGGTCGTCCAGGATGTCACCCAGGCAGGTGATTCCCCCCAGATAGGACTCCACGTCGCTGCCGAGCTTGTTGAGGGCACCGCTGCCGACCGCGGAGTCCATGCCCTTCAGCGGGATGCCGCACTGCGTCGAGGTGATGCCGGACATGGTCCAGCCTCCGCCCTCGTACTGCTGGAAGTCCTCCACGCTCTGCCAGCCATCCTTGGCCTGGGTGACGTCCTGAAGGGGCTCGAAGGCGTTCTTCTCGAAGAGCTGGTCGTCGGCCAGGGTGGCTTCCCCGGATTCGAGGTAGATCACCACCAGGTTGCGCTGGTCCTTATCACTGGTGATGGTCGGTTCGACGTAGTAGTCGTCGATGTCGTACTGGGAGTTGCCGGACTTGATGTAGTCCGCCATGCCGACGGTCGAAGAGAAGGCGGTGGTCCCGCCCACGACCAGTCCGGCCACGGCGACGGTGGAGACGGTCCGGACGAACCACGACGAGCGCCGCGGACGTCGCTCGGAGGGGTTGCGGAAACGTTTGCGCAACCAAGAGTAATGCCATACGGCGATCCCGACCGTAATGAGTAGAGGCAGGACAACGACCAACAGGATGCCGATCCACACCAACGATCCGCCTCCACCATCGGTTTCCACGGAGACGAGATTCAGGAGCATCTGCCCCACGGAGATCTTGCCGAAGAAGATGCGGATGCCAATAGCGGCGAAGAGTAATGAGAGTCCGGCAAAGATCAGCGCATAGATCAGGATCCGCCCGGTAATGACACCGACCCGTCGGGTCGCATGGAGAATCGGAGAAGACATAGCTGCACACCTCGCATTCCAGATGCCCGCGCGTTCGCCGATCACCCTAGACATCCAACCCGTTTTCGGGCAAAAAGTAGCCTAGTGATGCTAGGCCATCCGTTCAATGGTACTTCACCTGCCGTCCACCCGTCATTGACCACACCACGGACGGCGGTGCCTGGCACCGCCGGAAGCTCTCCGAGCGACGAGGCGGGGTGCCCTCAGCCGCTTGGCTTCCGTGCCGTGGTGACCCGCTCGAGGATGAATCCGACGACGGCGATCACCGCGCCGATCAGGGCGACCGGGATCGAGACCAGCATGCCGATTCCTGCCCCGATGTTGGCGCCGGTGTCCGGCGGCGTGAAGACGGAAGCCGCCACGAAGATCACCACCGTCAATCCCACACCCACGGCCAGGACGATGAGTCCGGCCTTCGTTACGCTGCTCATGCGCGAAGCATGGCACAACCTCCCGACGAACAATAGTGGACCAACACTTGTTGCCCACGTCATACTCCCCGTATAATGCCCAACAGATTACGTGTTCAACTATCGAATATGAAGTTCAAATATAGAACACGCTACCCTGATCAGCACAACGAAGTGAGGACATCCCGTGCAGTTCCACCACCACGGCTACGTTTCCGGCGATCCGCGCATCGAGCCCGCCGCAGGCGTCGGCATCGACCGCCCCGAGGAGCTGCCCGAGCAGGTCGATGTACTCATCGTCGGCTCCGGCCCCGCCGGCATGCTCGCCGCCGCCCAACTGGCCGAATTCCCCAACATCAACACCCGCATCATCGAACGCCGGGCCGGTCGCCTGGAGATCGGCCAGGCCGACGGCATCCAGGCCCGCAGCGTCGAGACCTTCCAGGCCTTCGGATTCGCCGACCGGATCACCTCCGAGGCCTACCAGATCACCGAGATGGCCTTCTGGCGCCCGGACACCGAGAACCCCACCCACATCAGCCGTGGCGGCCGCGCCGTGGACGACGCCACCGGCGTCAGCGAGTTCCCGCACCTGATCGTCAACCAGGCCCGGGTGCTGGACTACTTCGCCGACGTCGCCGCCCACTCCCCCTCCCGGCTGACCCCCGACTTCGGCTGGGAGTTCGAGGGCCTCGAAGTCACCGGAGAAGGCGATCACCCGGTGAAGGTCTCGCTGGTGCGCAGCGCCGGGGAGGACGAAGGGACGAAGAAGACGGTCCACGCCAAATACGTCATCGGCTGCGACGGCGCCCGCTCCAAGGTCCGCTCGGCGATCGGCTGCACCATGGCCGGGGACAAGGCCAACCACGCCTGGGGCGTCATGGACGTGCTGGCCAAGACCGACTTCCCCGACATCCGCACCAAATGCGCCATCCAGTCGCACGACGGCGGATCGATTCTGTTGATCCCGCGCGAGGGCGGGCACCTCTTCCGCATGTACGTCGACCTGGGCGTGGTCCCCGAGGACGACCACGGCAAGGTCCGCACCACCTCCATCGAGGAGGTCATCTCCCGCGCGAACGACATCCTGCACCCCTACACGGTCGACGTCCGCCACGTCGCCTGGAACAGTGTGTACGAGGTCGGCCACCGGCTGACCGACCGGTTCGACGACGTGGCTCCCGACCGGATCGGGATCGATGCCCCGCGCGTGTTCATCACCGGTGACGCCTGCCATACCCACTCGGCCAAGGCCGGTCAGGGCATGAACGTCTCGATGCAGGACGGTTTCAACATCGCCTGGAAGCTCGCCCACGTGCTCGAGGGCCGCAGCCCCGAATCGCTGCTGTCCACCTACTCGGCCGAACGCCAGGTCGTGGCCAAGAACCTCATCGACTTCGATAAGGAATGGTCCACCATGATGGCCAAGAAGCCCGAGGAGTTCGACACCCCCTCGGAGCTCGAGGACTTCTACGTCGCCACCGCCGAGTTCCCGGCCGGCTTCATGACCGAATACGCCCCCTCGGTGGTCACCGGCGAGACCACGCACCAGGAGCTGGCCACCGGCTACCCCGTGGGCAAGCGGTTCAAGTCGGCCATGGCCTCACGGGTCTGCGACACCAACCCGCTCCACCTGGGCCACCAGGCCACCGCCGACGGCCGCTGGCGGATCTACGTCTTCGCCGATGAAGCCACCGCCGGCGCCGACTCCCCCACCACGGAACTGGCCGAATGGCTGACCGTCGCCCCCGGCTCCCCGCTGGCCGCCACCCCCGAGGGGATGGACCTCGACGCTTGGTTCGACGTGCGGGTCATCTACCAGCAGCGCCACGAGGACATCGACATCAACGCCGTCCCCAAGGTCTTCAAGCCCGAGGTCGGGCCGTTCAAGCTCGACTACCTGGAGAAGGTCTTCGGCGTCGTGCCCGGCGAGGATATCTTCGACGAACGGGGTATCTCCCGGAAGGGCGCCATCGTCGTCGTCCGCCCGGACCAGTACGTGTCCCACGTGCTGCCGCTGACCGCCACGGACGAGCTCGCCGCGTTCTTCGCCCCCCTGCTGGCGGTCGAGGCCATGAAGTAGACACAGCCCACCACTGCAGCAGAACACCGCACGACGCCGGAGCCTTGGGTTCCGGCGTGGTGTCGCGTTCGGAAGACCCTGCGACCCAAAGTGTCGGGCGTGCCCACTACCTTCGAAAAGGACCGGCAACCAAGGGGGGAATCTCATGCTCGGTCTCGATACGGCGCATTGGCAGGACATCGTCGGACAACTGCTCGACCGCACGCGCACCCGGGCGGTGATCTGGTCCCCCATCTCCGCGGACGACGACGAGGCAGAGTGGACATGGGGCTTCAGTTGCCGTTTCACAGCCGGCCGGACACGCTTCTCCCTGCGCAATAATGCTGCCGAGTCCGCCTTCGAGTCGTGCGTGCGCCGGCTGGAGCCGGGCGGGCATGAATTCTCCAATACGCTGCGCGTCAACGCCGAGGGTGCCAAGGGGAGGACCCCGCTCAAGGAGCTGCACGAGGCGGTGGCGGATGAGGTTGCCTTCGCGCGACGTCTCAGTGCCGTGGAAAACGCGTCCATCACCTTCCGGCAGCTGGTGGATGCCATCCAGGGAATCGAGCCCGGCGAGGTCTACCTTTCGGTCCGGGAGTTCGAGGATCTTGACTACCACGGGCATTTCGACTTCGACTCCGAGCAATGGCATGCCGTGGTCGATGCCCTCTACGACCGAACCCTCGACGGCAGCCTCGTCTGGGACCCGGTGGGAACGCCGCAACGCCTCACGGGCCAATACGTCGCCCTCCTGCCCGCCGAAATCTCGATCGGCCTCATCATCGACGAGGCCAATGAGTACGACGAACGTGGGCCTGACGGGCGGTTCTACCAGCTGCGCCTGCTGGACACCTCGCTCGCCGATGAGATCGAGGAGCTGGGAGACCTCAAGAAGAACGATGCCATTCATGCCTGCGAGGACGCCGATATGAAGGACGAACAGCTGGCCCATTGCACCGCAACGCTCGATGCCCTGCACGACCTGTTGTGCCACGACCTGGTCATTCAGGAGAACGCCTTCCGGGCCATCGCCTTGGAGGAGACGTTCCGCAGTCTCATGGCCTCGATCGAAGCCGGTTCGGACCAAGCGTCCTGAACCGTCCCGCACGGGGTATACGGGCCCCGCCAACGGCTCCGGCCCGTACCATGGACCCTAGCCACCAAGAACAGTACCGGCCGGCAAGGAAAAGATGGATTTCTACGCAATCAGCTCCCTGCGTGACCACCACGCCGGGTGGTCCCTGCTGCGCGCCCAGAACGCACCGCTGGCTCTGTCCTTCTTCATGCAGGCATTCACCGGACCGAACCAGCGCAATATCGGTCGCCAGCAACTCATCGACCTGCTCGAGGACCTCCTGTTCGTGCTGCGCGAGGCGGCGGAGGAGGACGCCTTCCCCAAGCCAGCCGCCGAATACCTCGACGATTGGGCTGCCCCAGAACGGTCCTGGCTCCGCAAGTACTACGTCCCCGACCAGGACGAACCCCGCTATGACCTGACCGCCGCAGCCGAGGATGTGATCCGCTGGGTGGAGGGCCTGCGCGGCCGGGATTTCGTGGCCACTCAGTCACGGCTGACCAGCATCTTCGCGGTCCTGCAGCAACTGGTCCAGGAATCGGAAACCGACCCGGAGGTCCGCCTGGACGAATTGCAACGCCAGCGCGACGGGATCGACGCGCAGATGCAGCGCATCCGCGACGGGCATCTGCGCGTCATGAGCGCCCCAGAGGCTCGAGACCACTTCCAGCAGCTGACCACACTCGCCCAGGACCTGCTCTCGGACTTCCGCGAGGTCGAGCAGAACTTCCGCGCCCTGGACCGGGCGGTCCGGGAACAGATCACCACCTGGGAGGGTAGCCAGGGCGATCTGCTGGCCAGCATCTTCGCCAACCAGCAGGACATCAGCAGTTCCCTCCAGGGCCGCACCTTCCAGGGGTTCTGGGACTATCTGATGTCCCCGCAACGGCGTAGCGAACTGCAGGACCTGCTGCACCGGGCCACCCGCATCGAAGCGCTGGCGCAGGAACCGAATCTGCAGGCTCTGGCCCACCTCCACCAGGACTGGCTTCCAGCCGTCGAGCAGACGCAGAACACCGTCCGCCAACTTTCCCAGCAGATGCGTCGGCTACTCGATGACAAGGTGTTCCTGGAGAATAAGCGCGTCATGCAACTGATCCGCGGCGTCGAATCCGGTGCCCTGGCCACCCGGGACCGGCCTCCGTCGGGTCCGTTCGTGGACATCGCCGCACCCGCCGTCCACGTGGCGCTGCCCTTCGAACGCCCCCTCTACGAATCTAGTCGCAAGGTGCTGGTGGACGACGACGTGGTCACCGCCGACGACACCGATCTCGACGCCGAAGCCCTCTTCACTCAGTTCCACGTCGATCCGGGGCGGCTCAACGCGAATATCGACGCCGTGCTGGCCGGACTCCCGCAGGCAACGCTGGCCGAGGTCACCGGCGCCTATCCACTGACACAGGGATTGGCCGAGATCGTGGCGTACTACCAGTTGGCCACCGACTCTCCCTGGGCCTCCATTGACGCGCAATCCACCCAAAAGCTCTCCTGGACGTTGCCCGATGGCAGCATCCGCGAGGCGGACATCGACCAGATCATCTTCGTGAGGCCGACATGAGCACCGAAACAACCGAAACGGGCACCGGAGCGGCCAGGACGCCGGAGGAACTACCCGGCGTCGTCACCCGGCTGTTCAAGGGGGTGCTCTATGCCGAGGTGGACCCGAAGAACTGGCAGTCCCTCCTGGGTCTGGAATCCCAGGTCCGCGACTACGTGGCCGTGCTCGGACTGGATCTGATCCTGGACGAGCCGGAAGGGTATGCGTTCCTGCGCTCACGAGATGATCCGGAGAACCAGCTCCCGCGGCTGATCCCCCGCCGCCAGCTGACCTTCAACGTCAGCCTGCTACTGGCGCTGCTGCGCGGACGCATGCTCGAGTTCGACACCAACAGCAGCGAACTGCGGCTGATCATGACCGAACAGGACCTCGCGGACATGGTCTCGGTGTTCCTGCCCCCATCCAGCAACGAAGCCCGCGTCCTGGACCGTCTCGGCGCAGACATCAAGAAGGTGGTCGATCTCGGATTCCTGCGCAAACTGCGTGGCCAGCCGGGCACCTACGAGGTGATGCGCATACTCAAGGCCTTCGTCGACGCCCAATGGCTGGAGGAGTTCGATGCGCGACTGGCCGACTACCGTTCCTCCCTGGCACGGGACGGCTCCGCGGCCACGCCCTCGACCACGGAGGGGGGCGCATGAGCACCGACCTGCAGGACAGTCTCTTCAGCCTGGATGAGGAACCCGACGAGGGCGACACGGCACCGGGTTTCCGGCTACGCCGTCTGGAACTGCTCAATTGGGGCACCTTCCACGAAGGGGTCCGGACCTTTCGACTCGACGGCTCCAACAGCCTGCTCACCGGCGACATCGGCTCCGGGAAGTCCACGGTGGTCGATGCCATCACCACCCTGCTGCTGCCAGCGCACCGGATCGACTACAACAAGGCCGCCGGAGCGCAGAAAAAGGAACGCACCCTGATGTCCTACGTCCGGGGCTTCCACAAGAGCGCGCGTGGTGCCGGTGGGGAACATTCCCGGCCGGTGGCGCTGCGCCGGCCCGGGACCTTGTCGGTGGTGCTCGGCGTCTTCCACAACGACCAGCTCGACAAGACGGTCACGTTGGCCATCACCCTGTGGGCCACCCAGGAGGCCGGCCAGCCCAACCGTTTCTACTCACTCGCCGAGACCGGTCAGTCCATCGCCGAGGATTTCTCCCACTTCGGGCAGGATCCGGCGAAACTGAAGAAGAAGCTGCGCGCGGCCGGTACGGTCGTCCACGATACCTTCGACCCGTATTGCAGCGCCTTCAAACGCCAGTTCGGAATCGGCGGCAACCAGGCCATGGACCTGTTCCACCGCACCGTATCCATGAAGCAGGTCGAGAACATCACCTCCTTCGTGCGGACCAATATGCTCGAGGACGACGATGCCGGCACCCGGGTGGCCAACCTCATCCACCACTTCGACAACCTGAAGAAGGCGCACGAAGCAGTGTTGCGCGCCAAAGACCAGATCACCCTGCTGACGCCGATCCGCGACGGCGCCGCCCAGCATGCCCGGCTGAACCACGAGGACGAACAATCCCGGGCCCAGCGCGACGCGCTGCATCCATGGTTCACCGACCGGCAGCTGGCTTTAGGTCGTGAGCACCACGCGGAGCTGGAGGCCACCGGAACCCGACTGCACGAAGACGCCCGGACGCTGGGCGTGGACATCACGCGTCGGCGCCACGAACTCTCCACCGTTCGCGAGGACATCCGCACCAACGGAGGAGGCCGGCTGGCAGCCATCGATGCCGAGGTGTCGACCCTGGAGGAGGAACGGGGACGCCAACGCGCCCGATTCGATTCCTACGCGGACGCCGCCACCGCGCTGGGGCTGCAGGTTCCTCAGGACCGCGTGCTCTTCGACCGCAACCGCTCCCGTTTGGAAGAGGTGGAGGCCGGGCTCCAGTCCCGCTCCGAGGAACTGCAGGAGCGACGAACCACCGCGCGGATCGAACGCGCGGAGCTCGACCAGCGGCTGGCCGATCTCGGGGCGGAACTTACTAGTCTGGGGTCCCGACCCAACCTGTTGCCGCGACCACAGCTCGAACTGCGCAGCCGCCTCTGCGAGGGAACGGGCGTCCCTGAATCCGCGCTCCCCTATGCCGGGGAACTGCTGCAGGTCCGTGACGGCGAAGGCTCTTGGGAGGGGGCTGCGGAACGCACCCTGCACGGTTTCGCCCTGTCGATGCTGGTGCCCGCCGCCCACTATGCGGCAGTGAGCGCCTGGGTCGACGGGAACAACCTGCGCGGCCGGCTGGTCTACCGCCGGATTGCCGACACCCGGCAGGCCAAGGCCGCGGAACCGGGAACCCTGGCCGCGAAGATCGCTGTGAAACAAGGAACCCCGTTCCGGGATTTCCTGCTCGACGAGCTGGCCAGCCGGTTCGACTACTACTGTTGTGACAGCCTCGAGGAATTCCGCCGCTACCCCCGGGCCCTGACGATGAACGGCCAGCTCAAGGGTGGGCGCGGGCGGCATGAGAAGGACGATCGCCGGGACATCACCGACCGCCGCAACTTCGTGCTCGGGTGGGACAACCAGGCCAAGATCGCCCGCTTCCTGGCCGAGCGGGAGGACCTGCAGAGCCGACTGGCGGCCACCCAGCGGGAACTGGCTGCGGTGGACGAACCGTTGGGCACCCTGGCCCGGCAGCATCAGCAGCTGGGAACCGTCCGGTCGATCGCCGACTTCACCGAAATCGGCTGGCAACTCACCGTTCGCCGGGTGGAGGGGTTGCGCCGGGAACGGGCGGGTCTCGAGGCGAGCAACGACGTGTTGGCCCAGTTGACCGCCCGCGAGAGCGAACTCGCGGACGAGGTGACGCGGTTGGAGGGGAAGGACCGCAAGCTCAGTGAGCGCCTCGGCGCCAACGAGCACGCCACGAGGTCGATCGCCGAGACGATCGCCGACTGCCAAGAAACCCTCGCCGAGACCCCGCTGACCGACGATGAGAGGGTGCTCGCCGCTGTCAGGCAACTGACCACCCAGGCCCTGGACGGTAAGGAGCTGACCTATAAGAACACCAGTAGCGTCGAGAGCACGGTCAGGAACCGCCTCACCGACGCCATCGACGCCCTGTTCAAGCGGCTGACCCGCGCGTCGGAGAACACCGTGCGGCAGATGTCCGACTTCCGCAACAGATACCCGAACGAAACCACGGAAATGGACGCCACCCTGGAGGCAGCCGATGACTACACCCGGCTGCTGGACGAGCTGGTGGACAACGGTCTGCCCCGTTTCGAAGCGCACTTCAAGGAGTCGCTGAACCAGAACACCATCCACGAGGTCGTTGCGTTCAACGCCTTTCTGGACAGCCGCGTTCAGGACATCCGCAGTCGTATCCGGGAAATCAACCGTTCCCTGGCGGGCATCGAGTACAATCCCGGCCGACATATCCAGTTGGAACCGCAGAGCAGCACCGACCTGGAGGTGCGCCAGTTCGGACTCGATCTGCGGGCATGCTCGGAGGGCAGCCTCGGCGACACCGATCAGTATTCCGAGCAGAAATATCTGCAGGTCGAGCGTCTCATCGAGCGGTTCCGCGGCCGCGAGGGCTACACGGCACTGGACGAGCGGTGGACCACAAAGGTCACGGATGTGCGGAACTGGTTCACCTTCTCCGCCTCGGAAAAATGGACCGAAACCGGCGAGGAGTACGAGCACTTCACCGATTCCGGCGGCAAATCCGGCGGACAGAAGGAGAAACTGGCTTACACCATCCTTGCCGCGGCGCTGGCGTTCCAGTTCGGCCTCGGTGCGGGATCGCCGACCGGGCGCGGCGGTGCCGGTCGCAGCTTCCGTTTCGTGGTCATCGACGAGGCCTTCGGCCGCGGCTCCGACGAGTCCGCCCGCTACGGGCTGGAACTCTTCCAACGGATGAAGCTGCAGTTGCTCATCGTCACGCCGCTGCAGAAGATCCATGTCATCGAACCCTTCGTATCCCACGTCGGATTCGTGGCCAATCCCCACGGCGATGACTCACAACTACGCAATATGACCATCCAGGAATATCGAGACGAACGTGAACGACGTGCCCTCTGAGTCTCCCGCCAATCGCTGGACGGGCGTGGCGGAACTGCGGGCGCTTTCCCAGACCACCTGGAATCGTGGCTCCTTGCTCCGCGAGCTGATCGATCCGACGCAGACCTATCCCCGCCGTCGTCCGCTGAAGAAACCCACGGCCGCCCAGCTACGCACCGATTTCGGGGCGGCGAAGGCGTGGGCCGGGGAACTATTCGCAGCCTCCGGGGACTTCACGATGGAAACCG
Organism: Arthrobacter sp. AOP36-C1-22; assembly: GCF_052377515.1. Classification (NCBI taxonomy): domain Bacteria; kingdom Bacillati; phylum Actinomycetota; class Actinomycetes; order Micrococcales; family Micrococcaceae; genus Arthrobacter; species Arthrobacter sp. AOP36-C1-22. The sequence continues at coordinate 63,685 of NZ_JBQSWW010000006.1, forward strand.
TGGACCTCGGGCGCACCACGATCGGCAGCAACGCGGTACCGTCCGCCGTGGTGTTCGCCTCGGCCCGCGAGGAAATCGCCTTCGTCGGGAAAGGCCGGGAGGCGCAGCGCTTTGTTTCACTGACCGAGCGGCTCGTGGGCGTGGAGCCGCTGTTGAAGACCTGGGCGCTCAAACGACCGCTGGAACTGCTCGATTGCGGGCAACGGGCCATCACCGCGGCACGGGTGGCCCTTTGGCTGCAGGAGAACCCCAGTCCGGGCATCTACCTCCGGCAATTGAGCCTGCCCGGCGTGGACACCAAGTTCGTGGAGGGCCATCGGCGCATCATCGAGGCGATGGCAACGATCCTGGCGACCGGGGCTGCAGCCAGCGGTGAGGCTCCTGCCGCCGACGCATCCCGGGAGACCGACTCCCCCGCTGCTGCGGAGCCTGCGTCCTTGCTGGTCACGCCCAGCTCCCCCGCCGCGCGCTTCGCCCAACGACACGGATTCCTGCATCCGCCCGAACGCGTACGGTTCCGCATGCTGGATCCTGCCATCCCGGTCCTGGGCGGCGCGCGGGACCTGACCATCACGGCGGAGGCCTTCGCGAGTCTCGAGCTGCCAGTGGAACGCGTGGTGGTGACGGAGAACCTCGTGAACTTCCTGGCGCTGCCGGAGCGCCCGCGCACTCTGGCACTTTTCGGAGGCGGCTACGGATTCTCCATGCTGCGCGATGCCCGCTGGCTCCACGGATGCCAGGTGCACTATTGGGGTGACCTGGATACGCACGGTTTCGTGATCCTGGACCAGTTGCGTTCGTTGCATCCCGGGGTGGCCAGCGTCCTCATGGACGAGGCAACGTTGCTGGGCCACCGTGAGATCTGGGGTATCGAGCCGACCCCGTCGCGCGCCACGCTGACCCGGCTAACGGATCCCGAAGCTTCCGTTTACCAGGCGTTGCGCGACGATGAACACGGCCCTGCCGTCCGCCTGGAACAGGAGCTGATCCGATGGCAGTGGGTGCTTGACCGCTTACCCTGACCCGGTGTCGTCGACGGCGTCGTGCTGCTCTTGTGCCCGGCAAAGTCATGGACCACCCCGGTCACCGCGCGTAGCGTGGGTGGCAGGCCACCCGTGGCAGCCCGACCACCGTGGGCGGCCGTGGCCCGAGGAGAGACGGCCGCATGGCGAATAAACCAGCACGATCGCTTCTCCTCCCACTCTCCATCCTCGCGATACTTCTCGCCTGCGGATTCACCGTGGTCGACGGGAACGTGAGTTGGTCCTGGGACCCGGCTCCGTGGGTGGCCGGCCTCTTGGTTGTTGCGGGCCTGCCCCTAGGTGGCTGGCATGTCGTCCAGCGCTCCCGGCACTCCCCTCGCCCCAGTTCTTAGCCTGCCAACAGACCTTCCTCGCCTCCAGGTGCTGCCCGGGAGGATGGGGCTTTTCTTACAGACCTCGCTGATCACGCCGGATCGGGTGGTCCTGTGGAATCTGGACCAGCACGATCCGCGTTCCATCAGGGTCCTCGACCCAGGCCTCGATGAGTCCCCACGGCTCCTGACGGGCTTCCCGCACCGCCGTGACTCCGCGGGCAGCGATCATTTCCAGCTCGGCAACGACGTCGCGCACCTGTAGCCACAGGACCAACGACGACGGGGTGCCAGGTTCCCTCGTACCGGAGACCTCCAGCAATCCGTTGCCCAGAAAGAATACGATGCCCGTCTGCTCTCCGGTGCCGAACTCCCGGGAGACCCCCAGATCGAGGACGTCACGGTAGAACGCCTGGGTTTGCTGCAGATTCACCGGGCGCAGGAGCACGCGGCTCGAAAGGATATCCATGTCCCGAGTCTGCCGTGATCAGGCCCCCGGATGCTAGAGGTTGCAGGAACCCATCGGCCTCCCGCTGGCCGGCACGTGCACCAAAACCGGATGGGGAGTTCTCCCCATGGACGGCGGGCCTGCGCATCTGAGAGGCTCATGGCGGCCAAGGGGGCCAATCCTGACCACACAGCTACCACTTTTCCGGGGGAAAGCCATGGCCTACAAGATCGATCCTGCGCAATTGCACGCGATCCTCCTCGACGTTGCCGCCGATGGGGAATCACTGCGTTCCGCAGCAAAAGACACCAAATCGTCGGGCGACGACGCAAGCGGCAACTTCGGGAATGCCACCACCGTCTCCGCGGCGTTCGGCCGTTTCTGGAGCCCCCGTGATGACATCGGCCAGCGGGTGGCCAGCCTGGTGTTCCGCAAGACCACCTCCGTGTCCGACGCCGCCCTCGCCTTGATCCACGCCGATGGGGAGATGTCCACCGAAGCATCGACGGCCTTGGACCGCGTACCCGTCGCGTATCAGACACCGCCGATCTTCGACGTCGGCAAGCCCGCGTCCCCGTTCACCTTCTCGAGGTAGGGCCGATGACATCCCTTGGAACCTTTCCCCGCATCGACGTCCCTTGGGACGATCTCGAAGACTCCGCCATGGATATGGACACCCGGGCCGGTACCACGTCGAGCTATCTGAAGGATGCACAGACAGCCTGGAAACGTCTTCCCGGTGCCTACGAGCATGATGAAACCCAAGCCACGGTCTATGCAGCCCTCGATGACCTGACGACGCCGCTGGACGACTGGAGCAATGCGCTGTGTCTGACAAAAACAGCGATCTGCGATTTCGTCGATACCGGACGGAAACTGCAAAAGGAGTCCGAATCACTGGATGCTGCCTTGCCGGGTCTGAAGTCCAAGGTCGAGGCCGATCCGGACGGGGAGGACTCCGGAACCACTTCGGAGGTGACCGACTTCAACGAACGTGCGCGGCAGCTGCGAAGCGACTGGGAAACGGCCCAATCCACGGCAGCGGAGGCCTTGGGTGGCATTACTGCGGGGACCGGCAGCACCCTGCCGATGTCCGAGCCGCTCGGCGGGTCCTCCCTGCCGAAGGTGTCCTGGGCCGACTTCACCTCCGGACTCGATGAGGATTTCGGCAAGGTCAGACCCGAGGACTTGCTGGCTTCCCTGCGCGGCTTGTCTTCCGACGAGCTGAGGGTCTGGGCCAACGTCAACCCCGAGGCTGCCGAGGCCCTGGCCAATAATGAGCTCAGGGCCGGAACCACCCCCGGTTCCGCGGAAGCCACCATGCTGACCGCCATGGAGGACAATGACGAGCTCACCCGCGAGGGTATCGCCGGTATCCGCGACGCCTGGTCGGGCTTGAGCGATAAGAGCCGGGAGAAGTTGCTGCTGTTGTACCCGGGGAAGTTCGGTAATCTCAACGGCGTGCCGATGGCCGCCCGCGCCACGGCAAACATCATCACGGTCGCCGGGTTCCGCGAACAGGTCCGTCGAAAGCAAGCCACCGCGGATCCCGAACCGAACATCAACGACTTCACCGCAGACGCCTTCTCCAAACCCGGCCATGATCGGGTTCGTGCCTACGAGGCTCAGGGTTTGTTTGAAGCGGCACATCAGGAGTGGGAAGAGAGGAAGCATAATCTGCAGAGCCAGGCCGAGGGTCTCGAATATGCCTGGGAACATGAAACCCAGGTCGTCATGGTCTCGCTGGACGGTGACGGGCGCGTGGTTTCCATGAAAGGAACCCCCTCCGAGGACACCGACACGGTTTCCACCCTGGTTCCAGGTACGGGCGCCGACCTCGGCGAGCTCCAGAGTTACACCGAGCGGTTGGATGCGGTCGATGGCGCCCCGTCCCCCCGGAAGGTCTCCTTCTACTGGCAGGGGGCCGACCTGCCGAATGAGGTATCGGACAACCTGACCAGCAAATACAACGAGGAGGGTTCGTCGAAGCTTGCCGCCTTCGACTTCGCGGTCGACGCAGAGATTCCCGACGATGCCCGCAGCACTTACGTGGGATACAGCGCCGGCGGCTCACTCCTCGGCACGGCCGAGCGCGAAGGCCTGAACTCGGACAACATCGTGTACGTCGCTCCTGCTGGTACAGGCAATAATGTTGGCAGCATCGAAGATACCGGCCCCTCCGAAGATGACAATAATTCAGAAGCCAACCGTTATTGGGTCCAGACCCGCGATGACCCGATCCATTGGGCACAGGACTTCGGCGGCGGATACCACGGGAGGGCGTGGTGGTCAGGGAGCTACCCGGATCAACAAATGGGCGCCCACCGTTTGGAGTCGGGCTTCCTCGACAGCAGCGACCCCAAGTCCATCGTGAAGGGCCATGTCGAGTACTTCAAACCGGGCTCGACCTCGGCTCAGAACATCCAAGAGGTCATCGAAGGCGGGAACGTCAGCCTATTCGTAGAAGACCGCCAGCATCCTGGTCCTCGTGCAGGTACTTTCTCACCGTTCGCGAGAAACCCCGAGGACTACGCTTACGGCAAGCTGGAGACTGTGCCGACAGAGAGCTTGGAACAATGACCCGTCACCAACGATTCGCCGCCGGCGCCCTTGCTGCCCTGGCCCTTATGCCTATTTTGGGAGGCTGCTCCATGTCCACCACCCCGAGTCCCGCAGACGCCTCGAAGTCCTCGGCGTCGCTCAAGGAGGAATTCACCCGGTTGATGCCTCCGTTCCTCACCACATTGTCCGAGGGTGCCGAGATGGGCTATAAACGAGTCCGCGAGGAAAGTTGCCTGGCCCATGAGGTGGACAATCCACAGGTCAATACGTCCTGGCTCGGCTGGGCTATTGGTGAAGCCAGCAATACTGCCGCAGCAAACCAGTCACTCGACGATCTGGAAAAGCAACTCGTCGACGACGGCTGGGAGAAGGAGAACGAAATCGAGAAACCCGATACCGACGTCGGCGGCGTTCGGAAGCTGTTCTTCCGGAAAAGCGACCTTGGCATCACCACGGAGCTTCATCGCTCGTCCGGCCAGGAGACGCTCGACATCAAACTCACCTCGCGTTGCGTCGATCAGCCCGTCGAACACCGGATGCAACGTTCTGAACTCGACCCCGGCTACGGCAAGAGCAGCCAGTACTACGACGACTGGAAATAGGCCTTCCAGCCCGATGCGGACAACCGACACCGACGGAAAGCCAAAGAACCCGTGAACCACCACCCCGGACACTCCGGCCGGAAACCCAAGACCGTACCGCGACTGCTGACGGTTGCTGCGGGCCTTGCCGTGATCATGTTCCTGATGTCCGGATGTTCAACGAGTAGCACGCCCGATCCCTCTGAAGCCTCGAGTGCCTCGACAGCTCGGGGCCAGCAAGTCGGGCCACTGCTCCTAGAGCTATCGGAGGTCGTCGGAGACGACGCTGACCTGAAGGTCGACGATGCCCGTGAGGAAACATGTCTGCGCCCTGAAAACGACGCCCCGCAGACGAAAACCCGCTGGGTTGGCCTGGCCACCGCTGCGGTCAAGGGCGATGCCCGGAGCAAGGCCCACCACGCCCTCGACCGAATCGACCAGCACCTACAAGCTGACGGCTGGGAAAAGAAGAACGAGGTCAAGCGCCATGAAGGGGAAGCCCGCATGCTCTTCTTTGGCAAAGGCGATCTAGGAGTCACCGCCGAACTCAGGAATGGCTCCAAGTACGCCAAGCCGTCCATGGAGGTCTTTGTCTCTACTCCCTGCATCGACCAACCGGTCGAACACCGGATGCAACGTTCTGAACTCGACCCCGGCTACGGCAAGAGCAGCCAGTACTACGACGACGCCTAGAAAGAAGTGACGCCAGCGGACCGATGGTCCGCTGGCGTCCAGATCGTTCGGGGTCGACCGTACTACTCCTGGCGGAGGCGCAGCCCCTGCATCCCGCCATCGACGGCCATGGAGGTTCCGGCCACGGAGCCGGAGAGTGGGCTCGCGAGGTAGGCCACGGCACCGGCAACTTCCGATGCGGCAACCAGACGTCCGTGCGGCTGACGGGCGTTGAGGGAGGCCCGCTCGGCTGCGGGGTCTTCGGCGGAGTCCAGCAGGCGTCCGATCCAGGGGGTATCCACCGTTCCGGGGTTGACGCAGTTCACTCGGATGCCTTCGCGGATGTGGTCGGCAGCCATGGCCAGCGTCAAGGAGAGCACGGCGCCCTTCGACGCAGAATACAGCGCACGCTGCGGCAGCCCGGCCGTGGCGGCGATGGAACAGGTGTTCACGATGGCCGCCGAGTCCGACTGGCGCAGATGCGGAAGCGCGGCGCGACTGACCCGAGCGATACCGATCACGTTGATGTTCAACACGCGAGCCCATTCGGCGTCGTCATTGGCAGCGATATCACCCTGGGCACCGATCCCGGCATTGTTGACCACGATATCCAAGCGACCGAACTTGGCTACGACGGCGTCGACGGCGGAGCGCACTGACTCATCATCGGCGACATTGCATTCGACGCCGAAGTACTCGCTGCCTGCGGGGTTCAGATCCAGCACGGCCACCTGCGCTCCACCGGCGACCAGACGATCGGCGACGGCGGCCCCAATACCTGAGGCACCGCCGGTGACGATGGCGACGAGGTTCTCGAATTCGTTGTTCATACTGCTTCCTTAGCTGTTGCGCGGTAGAACTCCTGGCGCTGCCGGCCGAGTCCTTCGATTTCGAGCTCGATGACGTCACCGGGCTGGATGTAGGGGAAGCGTCCGGACAAGGCGACTCCCTGCGGGGTGCCGGTCAACAGGACATCGCCCGGTTCCAGGAGCATGTATTGGCTGACGTGGTGCACCACGGTGGCCAGATCAAAGATGAGATCCTCCGTGCTGGAGTCCTGCCGCGGTTCGCCATTGACCCAGGAGCGCAAACGGAGCTTTTCGCCGTCGAGCTGATCGGCGGGAACCATCCACGGGCCCAGCGGCGTGGATGCTGGCAGGGACTTGCCCTTGGTCCACTGCCCGGCGGCACCGGGGATCTGGTATTCGCGTTCGGACAGGTCGTTGGCCTGAACGAAACCGGCAATGCACGCAGCTGCTTCTTCGACGCCGGAAAGATAGGTTGCTTCCTGGCCGATGACGATCCCCAGCTCCACCTCCCAGTCGTACTTCTGGGCCGACGGAGGAATGGGCGCGGCGTCATAGGGTCCGCAGACGGTGTTGGAGGGCTTGAGGAAGACCACGGGGATCGTCGGCGGCTCCGCACCGGACTCCGCCGCATGGGCGACATAGTTCATGCCGATGCAGACCACGGATCCCGGCCGGGCAATCGGTGAGCCGACGCGGACCCCTTCCAACCCGATCTCCGGCAGGCTTCCCGACTCCAGGGCTTCACGGGTGCGGGCCACACCGCCGCCGGCCAAGAACCTTCCGTCGATATCGTTGGTCAGTGACGACACATCGAAGTATTTCTCCTCGCCGTCGGCTTCCTGGGCAATGACCACCGGCTGTTCTTCGCCGGGGGCGCCTAGACGCGCAAATTTCACGTTCATTTTTCCTCCGTCACAGCTCTAACATCCGAACTCTTCATCTATATTATCTGCTAAACCTCACAAAAGAGACTTATTGACAAGAGAAAGATCGGATGTTTGGGTTGAGCGCAGAGTCAGAATCGCCAGAGTGCGGTGTTGCCCGGTTCTCCATCAGGGAAATTTCCAGGGACACCGCGAAACTAGGAGCACCATGAGCGTCATCACCTCGGTGGATGTCTATGACATCCGCTTCCCCACTTCGCTGGAACTCGACGGTTCGGATGCCATGAACCCGGACCCGGACTACTCGGCCGCGTATTTGACGATCGGCACCGATGCGGGCGACGGTTTCGAGGGCCATGGTTTCGTGTTCACCATCGGCCGCGGCAACGAAATCGAAACCGCCGCCATCAAGGCACTGGCCGACCACGTCATGGGTTCGAATGTCGAGGAACTGCTCGGTGACATGGGCACCACCTGGAAGATGCTCAACAACGATTCACAGCTCCGGTGGCTCGGCCCCGAAAAGGGCGTGATGCATATGGCCATCGGTGCCGTCGTGAACGCCTTCTGGGACCTGAAGGCCAAACGGGCCGGGATGCCGCTCTGGGATCTGTTGGCCTCCATGAGCCCCGAGGAACTCGTGGCCCTGGTGGACTTCCGCTACCTCAGCGATGCGCTGACCCCCGAGGAAGCATTCGAGATCCTCCGGCGTGCAGAACCCGGCAAGGCCACGCGCCGTGCCGAGCTGCTGGCCGGGGGCTACCCGGGCTACACGACGACCCCGGGATGGCTGGGCTACAGCGACGAGAAACTGGCCCGGTTGTCCAAGGAAGCCGTCGCCGAGGGGTTCAAACAGATCAAGCTCAAAGTCGGGGCCTCGTTGGACGACGACATCCGCCGCGTGCGCATTGCCCGCGAGGCCGTGGGGCCGGACATCGGGGTCGCCGTGGACGCCAACCAGCGGTGGGACGTCGCCGACGCCATCGACTGGATGTCACATTTGGCCCCCTACGGCATCGCCTGGATCGAGGAGCCCACCAGCCCCGACGACATCCTGGGTCATGCCGCCATCGCCCGCGGCGTTGCACCGATCCCGGTGGCCACCGGCGAACATGTCCAGAACCGCGTGGTCTTCAAGCAGATGCTGCAGGCAGGGTCCCTGCAGGTCCTGCAGATCGACGCCGCCCGGGTGGCCGGGGTGAACGAAAACGTCGCGATCCTGCTGCTGGCCGCCAAATTCGGGGTCCGCGTCTGCCCGCACGCCGGCGGCGTGGGGCTCTGCGAAGCGGTCCAACATCTGTCCATGTTCGACTTCGTGGCCGTTTCCGGTGAGCTGGAAGGCCGGATGATCGAATTCGTCGACCACCTGCACGAGCACTTCATCACCCCCGTGGACGTCCACGGCGGGAACTACTGGCCACCGTCGACCCCCGGCGCGGGAACGGAGATGTTGCAGAAGTCCCTGGCCGACTACAGTTTCCCCGATGGACCCGTCTGGACCGGACAGCCGGTTTCCGCATCATCCGGAAGTGGATCTTTCCCCGAACCAGGAGCCACCGATGCCTGAAACCATTGCCCTGCACACCCAGCTCAAGCCCGGCGCCGAGCAGGACTACGCCGACGCCCACGCGGGGATCCCCGCCGAACTGGTCGCCGCCCTGAAGGAGGCCGGAGTCCGCAACTGGCGCATCTGGCGCAGCGGTCTGGACCTCTTCCACGTCCTGGACGTGGACGATTACCAGGCCATGCGCCATGCGATCGCCGACCATCCAGCCAATGTCCCCTGGCAGGCCCGGATGGCCGAAATGCTGGCCGTCGAAGACGACTACTCGGGCGACGACTCCGGCATTCCGCTGGTGTGGGCGCTGCCATGAGCACCGTCGCACCCGGAGCCGGCGGTGCGCCCGAACTGGGTCGACTGGGTTTCGGTGCCGCGGGCATCGGCAACCTGTACAAGGCGATGCCCGACGACCAGGCAACCGCCATCGTGGAAGCCGCCTGGGACTCGGGCGTCAGGTACTTCGATACGGCCCCGCACTACGGCCTCGGTCTGTCCGAGCGCCGTCTGGGGGCCGTGCTGGCCACCAAGCCACGGGATCAGTTCGTCATCTCCACGAAGGTGGGACGGCTGCTGGCCCCCAACCCGGACGCGTTGCCCGGTGGTTCCAACGCCGGAGCCCGTGACGACGAGGGCTTCGACGTGCCCGCCACCAGCCGCCGTGTCTGGGACTTCTCCGAGGCGGGGATCCGCCGCAGCCTCGAGGAGTCCCTGGAACGACTCGGTCTGGACCGCGTGGACATCGCCTATCTGCACGATCCCGATGTCCATGACCTCCAGGCAGGCATCGACCAGGGTCTTCCTGCCTTGGAGCAGCTGCGCGCCGAGGGACTCATCCGGGCCATCGGGGTCGGCACGAATTCCGCGCAGGCGGCGCTGGAATGCGTTGAAGCCTCCGATCTGGATCTGGTCATGCTGGCCGGACGCTACACCCTGCTGGAGCAGCCCGACGGGCCGCTGCTGGAGCGCTGCCTCGAACGCGGCACCGGTCTGGTGAATGTGGGGGTCTACAACTCCGGGCTACTAGCGCGGGCCGAGGTCAGCGATGATGCCCACTACAACTATGAACAAGCCCCACGCGAAATGGTGCAACGGGCCCGGGAGTTGGCTTCGATCTGCCAGGACTTCGGGGTCGAACTACCGAAGGCTGCCCTGCAATTCAGCCTGCGCCACCCCGCCGTGGTGAACGTGACGGTCGGGGCCAGCTCCTCGTCCCAAATGGTCTCCAACGCTGAGCGGATGGGGCAGGACATCCCCGAGGCACTCTGGGAGGCCCTGACGGAGCGCGGACTCCTCTCATGAGCCGGCCCATTATCGACGCGCACCTGCACCTGTGGGAGCTCGACGACGCCGACACCGCGGCCGGCGGTGGCGATGCGCCGAAGGCCTACGCCTGGTTGGGCCCCCAGCACGGCATCCTCCACCGCAGCCACGGGGCCCGGGAGGCCCACGACGCCCTCGCGGGCGGAGGCGTCGAGAACGCCGTGCTGGTCCAGGCCGACGACACCGCCGCCGATACGGCGGCCATGCTCGCCGTGGCGCAGGAGAGCCCCTGGGTGCTCGGCGTCGTCGGGTGGATCCGGCTCGATGACCCCACCGGCGCCCGCGCCGCCCTGGACCTCCTGGGGGCCGAGACGAAGTTCAAGGGCATCCGCCATCTGGTCCACGACGACCCGCGCCCCGATTTCCTCGAACTTCCTGCAGTGCGCGAATCCCTGGAAGCCGTCGCTGCTTCCGGGCTGGCCTTCGACGTTCCCGACGCCTTTCCGGGCCACCTGGACCAGACCGTGCAGCTGGCCCGCGATCTCGACCCCCTGACGGTGGTCCTGGACCATCTGGGCAAGCCGCCGCGTTCGGACGAGCAGGCGATGCCGAGCTGGCAGCGGGACTTCAGGGCCCTGGCGGAACTTCCCCGGACGGTCGCGAAGATCTCCGGGCTGTTCATCCCGGGACTGCCCTATACGGCGGATGCCCTCCGCCAGGTGTGGGATGAGGCATTGGAGGCCTTCGGACCGGAGCGGCTCATGTTCGGGGGCGATTGGCCCATCAGCCGGCTGGGTGGTTCCTACGGTGAGACCGCTGGCCCGCTGTTCGAGCTGATCTCCACGCTCTCCGACTCCGAGCAGGAGGCCGTGCTGCACGGGACCGCGGCCCGGGTCTACCAACTGGGCGACGACCACTAACTGCGGACCGACCGGAAACCGGCTACATCGCCTCGCGCAACCAGGCTTCCACACCGCTGACGTGCACGGTCAGCAAGGCCCGGGTGAGTTCGGCATCGCCGCGCTCCAGGGCATCGGCAATGGCCTGGTGTTCGGCCAGGGTGCGCGCCACCGCGTGGTCCTGGGTCAGCCCCCGCCAGATCCTCGCCCGTACGGTGCTTCCAGAGAGCGCCTCGACCAGACTGCCCAGGTATTCGTTGCCGGCGGCCTGGCCGATGATGCGGTGGAAATCCAGGTCGTGGGCCACGAGTTCCTCGATGCCGGTGGTCTCGTCGATCCCCTCCATCGTGGCGCGCAGGGCTTGAAGTTCCTCGGCCGACATCCTCGAGGCGGCCATGAAGCCGCTGGCCGGTTCGAGGATGCGCCGGACTTCGAAGAGTTCGAGCACCGACCGGTCCTGGTGCAGCTCCACGATGAAGGCCACCGCCCCGTTGAGCAGGTTCGCATCCAGCGACGTCACGTAGGTTCCGTCACCGCGGCGGACGTCCAGCACCCGAATCAGTTCCAGGGCCTTGACCGCTTCTCGCAGTGAATTGCGCGAAAGTCCGAGCCGTTCGGCCAGCTCCTTCTCCGGGGGAAGCCGGTCCCCCGCCTTGAGCTCCTCGCGCAGCAACATGCCCTTGATCTTGTCGATCGCCTCATCAGTCACAGCCATGGCCACCATCCTACGGTCAATCATCGGACCTTTGCCGGTCAACCGCCCCGGATGGACTGTCCCCACGGCCAGTCAGCGACCGATTGACAACCCCCGGGAGCGGCGGGACAGTGGAATCGACGACGGATTCCCGCCGGCACCGTTCCAGTCAAAAGGACCACGTGAAATGCCCGCAGCTCAACGTCTAGACATCCACGGCATCGATGCGGCCGCCTACCAGCCGATGTTCGCGTTGGAGAAGTACATCCATGGTGGCAACCTCGGAGAAGATCTGCTGGCCCTGGTGAAGATCCGGGCCTCCCAGATCAACGGCTGCGCCTACTGTCTGGAAATGCACGGCCGCGAAGCCCGCGCCGCCGGGGTGGAGGCCCGCCGCCTCGACGTCCTCGCCGGATGGCATGAAGCCTCCGGCCTGTATTCGGACCGCGAGGAGGCGGCACTCGCACTGACCGAGGAGATGACCCTGATCAGTCAGGCCGGTGTCTCTGATCAGACGTGGGAACGGGTCGGCAACGAATTCACGGACCAGGACACCGTCACGTTGATCATGGCCATCTGCGCGATTAACACCTGGAACCGGATGGCCATCAGCACCCGCCAGGCGCTGCCGGAGGTCGCTGCACCCACCCCGGGCCCGGCATCATGAGCACCGCCGGCATCCTGTCCGACGCACTCGAACGCGAGCACCGCGAGATCGACGGCGGCATCGAGGCCTTCACCGCCGGGGCCACGACAGGGTCCTACGACGACGCGGCCCTGTTGCGGGCACTGGCGGCCCTGCGTCGACATATCTATCTGGAGGAGGTCTTCCTCTTCCCGCCCCTGCGTGAGGCCGGGTTGATGATGCCGATCATGGTCATGGAACGAGAGCACGGAGAACTCTGGCAGCTGATGGACACCGTGCAGGCAGCCCACGACGGCGGGGCCGCACCCGCCGAACTGGTCTCCACCTGCCAGGAACTGCTCTCGCTGCTGGACCGGCACAACTCCAAGGAGGAGCCGATCATCTACCCCCAGGCCGATACCGCCTTGGAGGAGCAGGCCCACGCCCAGCTGCAGGAATTCATCGCCTCCGGGACCATGCCCGAAGGGTGGGTCTGCCACCGCGCGGCCAGTTAAACCGGCAGGCCACCCGCTCGTAGGCCGGTGGCCGGAGACACAGTGCGACGGCGGTGCCACGCAGGCACCGCCGTCGCACTGGGGTGATCTGGGCGGCAGAACCGCCGGCCGGATCAGTCGCTGAGGTCAACGACCTCGAACTCGAGCAGTTCCATGCCCGTGGCCACCGGGGCACCCTTGGAATGGTCATGGCCCGGGCGCTGGTCACGCCAGTTCTCGAAGTCCTCGCGGGTGGCCCACTGCGTGTAGACGAAATACCGGTCGTCGCCGGCCACGGGGCGCAACAGCTGGAAGCCCTCGAACCCCGGTGAACCGTCGACCGAATGCTTGCGGGCGGCAAAACGCTTCTCGAGTTCCGAACCGGCCTCGACCGGGACCTTCAGGGCGTTGATGACGACGATGGACACGGGTGCTCCTTCCAGGCCCGGGGCGTCCGGACCGCTACCCTCCCACGCTACCCCCACAGTGTCTGCGGCGGCCGTGAGAGGCCTCTCATTCGGGGGGCCGAACCTGCGGGTTAACCCGACTCAACATTCCCTGAAGCCCCTCCATACCCGGGTGTACAGTGCGGGTCATGACTTCACCTGTGGACTGGCTCACACGCCTGGTAGCTTTCGATACGACCTCCCATCGCTCGAACCTCGAGCTGATCGACTGCGTGGCCGCGGAACTGCGCCGGCACGGCGTGGAGCCCCTGCTGTTGCCCCACGACCAACAGGACGGGGTGCGCAAGGTGAACCTCTTTGCCACCTTCCCGGCGAAGGACGGCTCCACCGAGGGCGGGGTGGTCCTCTCTGGTCATACCGACGTCGTCCCGGTGGAAGGACAGGACTGGGACAGCGACCCCTTCACCGTCACCGAACGCGACGGCCGGCTCTACGGGCGTGGCACCGCCGACATGAAGGGCTATCTGGCGGTCATCATGTCCCGGGTGGAGGCGATCGCCGCCGCCCCGCTGGCCCGACCGGTGCATCTGGCCTTCTCCTACGACGAGGAAGTCGGACTGCTCGGTGCCCAACGGATGATCGGCCAATTCGCCGAGCACGGCATCAAACCCGCCTCCTGCATCGTCGGTGAACCCTCGGGAATGTGGGTGGTCCGCGGGCATAAATCGATCAACCTGTTCACCGTCACCTTCCGTGGCGTCGCGGCGCACTCCTCGCTGACCCCGCAGGGCTCCAACGCCATCCATCATGCGGGCCGCTTCATCGAGTTCTACCGGCAGCTCACCGAGGAATGGCGCCGCGAGGGCCCCTTCGATACGGCCTACCCGGTGGCCTTCACCACCGGCGGGGTCAACCTGATTTCCGGGGGCATTGCCGGCAACACGGTCCCCGACTCCTGCGAGATCGAGTTCGAGTTCCGTGCCTTGGGAACCGTGGACACCGCCCCGGTGGTGGCAAGGATCCGTGAGTTCCTCTTCGACACCCTGGAACCGGCGATGAAAGCCGAAAACGAAAAAGCCGGGATCGAGCTGGTGGTCAAGGCACAGGGTCCCGGCCTGGAGATCGGCCCCGACGCCGATATTGTGGCCCTGGCCCGTGACTGCGGTGGGCATCCGACCGATGAGAAGGTCACCTACGGCACCGAAGCCGGGCTGTTCCATGGCGCAGGAATCGAGACGGTGGTGTGCGGGCCCGGGGAGATCGCCGTGGCCCACGCCGCCAACGAATACGTCGAGCTGGAACAACTCGCCGCCTGCGAGGCATTCATCGATACGCTCATCACCGAGCTCGGGCAGGACCGGGCATGAGCGGGCCGAGCGCCGGGCCAGGCACCTCGGCCGCGCCACACACCATCACCGAGGCGGACCGTTCCCGGGCCCGCCGCGCCGTCATCGCCTCCTCCATCGGCAACGCCCTCGAGTGGTTCGACATCATCGTCTACTCCTCCTTCGCCGTCGTCATCTCCGCCCTGTTCTTCGAACCGGCGGGCGAGGCGGGAGGACAGACCACCGGGATCCTGTTGACCTTCGGCGCCTTCGCCGTGTCCTACCTGATCCGCCCCTTGGGCGCCATAGTGCTGGGCTCCTACGCCGATCGACACGGGCGCAAGGGCGCACTGACCCTGACGATCATGCTGATGATGCTCGGCACCCTGATCATGGCCTGCGCCCCCACCACCGAGATGATCGGCCCGGCGGCGGCGTTGGTGATCCTGCTGTCCCGACTCATCCAGGGATTCTCCGCGGGCGGCGAATTCGGGACCGCCACCGCATTCCTGATCGAGAACGCCCCGGATAAAAAAGCGTTCTACGGTAGTTGGCAGGTGGCGACCCAGGGTGTTTCGATGTTCCTGGCCTCCGCCTTCGGATTCACCCTGTTCACCTTCATGGACCACGACGCCCTGTATTCCTGGGGGTGGCGGATCCCGTTCTTCTTCGGGCTGCTGATCGGCCCGGTCGGACTCTACATCCGGTTGAAGATGGATGAGACCCCCGACTTCGAGGCGGCCCGCGGGAACCTGACCAAATCACCGCTGGCCGCCACCCTGCTCGGCGCGGCACCACGCTGGGTCACCTCGGCGTCCATCGTGGGTCTGGCCAGCGTGTCGGTCTACCTGATCCTGTTCATGCCCACCTATGCGGTCCAGAACCTGGACCTGCCCTCCTACGCCGGCTATCTGGGCGGGATCATCTCGGGGATCGTCACCCTCATCGGGGCCCCGCTGGCGGGCAAGCTGGCCGACCGGATCGGTTGCGTGAAGGTCATGCTCTTCGCGGCGGTGCTGGCCGTGCTGGTCGCGTTCCCGCTGTTCCTGATCCTGGTCGCCGCCCCCGGCGTCGCGGTGCTCACGGCCGTCCAGGTGGTCCTGGGCATCCTGATGGCCGCCTACTTCGGTCCGTTGCCGGCCCTGCTGGCCCAGATGTTCCCCACGAACATCAGGACCACCGGGATGTCCATCTCCTATAACGTCGGGGTCACCTTGTTCGGCGGCTTCGCCCCGCTGATCCTGGCCTGGTTGATCAGCACCACCGGTTCATTATTGGCGCCGAGTTTCTACTACATCGCGATCGGCCTGATCTCCTTGGCCGGGCTGGTGGCTGCGCGCCGGGTCTTCGGGAAGGCATAGTCCCTTCGTTTCGCTGCGATTTCGCACATTCGGTCGCCCGACCATCCGTCAGTCACAGTACGAATTTTCGATAAGCCGCCACTACTCACCGGATAAGCCCGGAAGAGCGGCGAGAAGTTGCGGATACTAGCTCGCTCAGCCCAGTCATCGTCCGGGATTCTCTCGCACCCACTTTTCTGCTCTGTCCACCATCGGCCCATGAGGCGGCATCCCGGAACAGATTGCCTCCCCTATGTCCAGCCCCTTCGTCTTGGCAGGTCGCCCGCAGGCCGGGATAGAGCGCCACACTTGCCCCCAATTGCGACACCAATCCCTGGTGAGATCCCTCAGGTTGTTCAAGTTCAAGCTCTGTTCAAGTATACTGAACATCAAACAATCTTGAACGCAGGAGGTAAAGAATGAGGCCCGATCAGAGTCTGATCGAACATGTTCTCGAGCAGCTTCACGAGTACGGCGTCCAGATTTCTCCCAATAAGCCAACGAAAGAACTGCTGCCCGGCGAGGTATTGAACGCTGACATCTCTCACGCCAGGGGGTCCACAGAAACCCAACTCGTCTATCTAGCGACCGGCACGCTAACGGAGTACTACCAACTACGCACCCCAATTTCCAAGGATAGCCGCGACGTCACCGTGCTTGCCGAGTACATGAATGAACGAAGCGCCTCAGCCTTTCGCAACCTTGGTATTCAGTACCTCGACGCCTCCGGAAATGCCTATTTTGATTTCCCCGGTGTTCACCTCGATATCCGAGGACGACAACCCAGCGAATCAAGCTTTTCGCCACGCACGGACGCGGTTGCACCAATCAACCTGTTGTCACCACGGCGCGCACAAGTCGTCTTTGCTCTCCTATGCTGGCCCACGCTAATTCAACAACCCGTGCGCAGAATCGCCCGCGCAGCAGGCGTTTCCACCGGAACCGCACAAGCAACGATCAAAGAACTCGAAAATAGCGGCTACGTTGTAGGCTCCGCGCTCACCCACGGCGACGAACTATTAGATATGTGGCTGGCGGCTTACTCCACTGGATTAGGAACAAAACTGAGCCTCGCCCAATTGGAAGGTGAGATTTCGAATTTTGGCACATCACCCGGAGATGACGAACTACTTCTCGGCGGCGAATCGGCTGTGACACGTTGGATAAAACCAACAACGTTGGTTCTTTACACGCCGAAGTTTGACCCTACTGTAGCTATCAGGCATCGGTGGAAGGCCGGTCGCTCTCCCAACATATACATCCGACGAGCATTTTGGGAGAACCCCACGGACTTGGCTCCACGGCAAACACCCCTCCTCCTGACATATGCCGACCTCCTCGCATCACGAGAGCCGCGGCAACGAGAAGTGGCAAGGCTATTGGAGCAAGATGTTCGATCTATCGTGCACTGATCGACGCCTCTTCGACCTGCCTAACACGGTCGTTGAAGAAATTCTCAATATCAGCAACATCAATCCCGCAGATATAATGCTGATTGGTGCTGTTAGCCGCGACATTCTGCACAGCGCACACAAGCACACCTTCGCTCTACGCAGTACCAGCGATATCGATGTGGCACTGACACTGGCGTCCTGGGATGCATTCGACGATCTGGTATCTCGCCTCGAACCTACAGGCGATACCGGAATTCGGTACTATATCCGTTCACTTCCGGTGGATCTCATGCCTTTCGGAGACATCGAGAATCCAACAGGCAGTTCACCCCCTTCACCCCGCAAAGAAAGCGTGGCCGTCTTCGGGTTTAGAGAAGTCATTGAACAAGCAACTCCTCTGACTTTGCCCTGTGGAGCAACCGTTAGTGTTCCACACCCCGCGGGCTACACGGCACTCAAAATGAAGGCATGGACTGATCGTGCACCATCACACGAGACCAAAGATGTCTCCGATTTATCAGTTCCGGCCTTTTGGTATCAAAAATCCGCAGCAATCCAAGACCGCCTCTACGAAAGCAAGCAAGGACGGGACGTACTCCTCGCCTATGATCTGGAAGCCGACCGAGCTGCCATTCACCTTCTGGGTCTAGACGTACGCGAACATCTAGGCACCGAGCGTGCGGCAGAACTCGACGACACGTGGTCTTGCTCACCACTCGAGCTCTTCGCCCGAAACTTTGGCCAAGCAGAAATCCCCGGGTGGCCGGTCAAAAGTGATACCCAGAGGGCTTCATTCACCGAAGCTCTGACAGCAGGATTGCATGGCCTTCAGGGACCACTGGAGAGCCGCTGAGGTCGACCTTCACCCGACGGCGCGGTTGGCTCGGGACTATCTACCACATCGCGATCAGCCTGAGCTCGTCAGATGAACTGCCGGTGTGCGCCGAGCTTTCCGCAAGCGAAGAGTCCGGAGGCGCCAACGAGACGGAACGACCTTGCCTTATTCATGCTCAGTCTCCACGACCTCGACTTAGTGAACTTTCGATTCGCTGGGAGCCGCATGTCCGGCCTTCGGGCCAGGACACAAAGTCGACGTCACCGGCCGAGGAAGTCACGAACAGAGCTACTGCCCCGGGGTGTCGGGCAGCAGCGAGCGGCGGTCCTCGGCGATCGATGAGTGGCTGGACATGCCGCCGTCGACCACTAGGCACTGCCCGGTGACGTAGCGGGACTCCTCGGAGGCCAGGTACAGCATCGCCTGGGCGATGTCCTCCGCGGCACCGATGTAGGGCAGGGCATTATGTCCGCGGATGGACTCAATGGCCTCCTGGGGCAGGTTGTCTCGCAGCGCGGGGGTCATGATGGCGCCCGGGGCAATGGAGTTGCAGCGTACGTTCTGTGCCCCGTACTGCGTGGCCATGTATTCGGTCAGCCGGATCACCGCGGCCTTCGCCGTGCCGTAGGAGACCTGCAGGAAGTCCCCGGAGAGCCCTCCGACGGACGCGGTGTTGATGATCGACCCGCCTCCTGCGGCAATGATATGCGGAAGGGCGGCCCGCGAACCGACCACGGTGCTGCGCACGTTCAGCTTCATCGTCCGGTCGAATTCATCCATGTCCAGGCGCAGCAGGTCCAGGTCCTTCTTTGGGTTGCTGCCCCCGACGTGGTTGCACATGATGTGCAGGGCCCCGAACGTCGAGACTGCGGTGTCGACCAGCCCGGTCAGCGAGGCCTCGTCCATCGCGTCGACCGCCACCCCGATGGCAGTACCGCCGTCGGCGGTGATCTCCGCAGCCGCGGCCTCGGCCTGTTCTGGCTTCAGGTCCCCGATGACGACCTTGGCTCCTTCGGCGGCGAACAACTTCGCTGCCGCCAGCCCGATGCCGCTGGCTCCTCCGGTGATGACTGCTACCTTGTCCTAGATCCGACCCATGGTTCGCTCCTTGCCCTCGAGAGTTTGGTCCACCCACCCTAGTCCTCATCCCCCGGTCGCTGCCGAGCTTGCCCGGCGGCCAGAACAGGGCTACTGAGGTTCGGTGATCAGTCCTTCCGAGACCATCCAGTCGTAGGCGACATCGGCAGGTTCCTCGCCGTTGACGTCGACCTTGAGGTTCAGGCCACGCATGACCTCGTCATCGAGCCGGGAGGAGACCTCCGCGAAGACATCTGCCAGCTGCGGGTATTCCTCGAGGGTCTCTGTACTGATGACCGGGGCGAGGTTGTAGGCCGGGAAGAACTTGCGGTCGTCCTCCAGGACCACCAGGTCCAACGCATCGATCCGCCCATCGGTCGTGAAGACCTCGCCAAAGTTGCAGTCGCCGTTGGCGGTGGCCGAGTAGACGGCACCGGTGTCGTAGATGCCGATGTTGTCATCGGGCACCCCTTTCGCGTCCCCACGCTTCATCCCGTAGTCCTTCAGCCAGGGATTGAAGCCATCGGACCGCGAATTGAACTCGGACTCCACGCAGAACGTGCGGTCCTTCACCGGCAGCTTGGCAATCTGGGACATCTTGCTGATCCCGCCTAGGTCTTTCACCGCGTCCTTGCGCACCGCAAAGGAATAGGTGTTGTTCTCGGGCGAGGGCCGGCCCCAGGTCAGGCCGTTGCCCAGGTCCTCGTCATGGACGGCCTGCCACTGCTTCTCCTTATCGGGGATGCCCTCCTCGTGGCCCATGTAGATGATCCATCCGGTGCCGGTGTAGTCCCAGCCCATGTCGGCCTTGCCGGAGACCAACAGATCACGGAAGGGCTGGCTGCCCGGGACATTGGACAGGTCGGTGACCTTGAACCCCGCCGCGGTGGCGGCCAGCACGGCCATCTTGCCCAGCGTCAGCGCCTCGGTGTAGTTCTTCGCGGTCACCACCAGCGAGGCATCGTCGGGCAACCCCTCGGCAGGTTCGATGATCCCCGGATCGGCCTTGGGGACATAGGACGCAGCCGGCTGCAGCCCGCAACCGGCCAGCAGGGAACCCACGGCAAGGGCGGCGGCGGCCGCATGGACGCGCCGTCTGGCCGCGGGGCGCCGCGGGCCCCGGGCGGGGAAATGAACAGCCATTTCTAGAGTCCCTTCGGGCGGGCAACATGCTCGACGAGCCGTCCCAGCCAGTCAATGACCAGCGCCAGCAGGGCCACCAGCAGCGAGCCGGCCACCAGCACGGTGCTGAGGTTGAGGTTGACACCGGTGACGATCAGGATTCCCAGTCCGCCACCGTTGATGAAGGCAGCCAGCGTCGCGGTCCCCACCAGCAGGACCAGTGCGGTGCGGATGCCCGCAAGCATCACCGGTACGGCCAACGGCAGTTCCACCTTGAACAGCACGGCACTGGAGCTCATGCCCATGCCGCGTCCTGCCTCGATGAGCCGCTCGTCGACCTGGCTGAGTCCAACCATCGTGTTGCGCAGGACGGGAAGGATCGCATAGGCGACCAGCGAGACCACTGCAGCGTTGAAGCCGAAACCCAACCAAAAGGCCAGCAACACGACCAGACCGATGGCCGGTGCCGCCTGGCCGATGTTGGCCACGGCCATCACCGGGCCGCTAAATTTGCGCAGCGGCCCCCGGGTGAGCAGCACGCCCAGCGGGAGGGCGATGACCAGCACGATGACGGCCGCCACGATGGTGAGCTTGAGGTGCTCGAGGGTGTACCCCCACAGTTCGCCGGGATCGAGGGTCGCTTTTTCCGTCGCGCTCAAATCGCTCAGTCCCAGCCAACCGATGAGCAGCAGGAAGGCGATGGCAATGCCGGCCAGCTGCCACCAGAGCGCCTTGGCCATGCCTCCATCCACCGCCCGGGACGCCTCGCCGACGGCGCCGGCGTCCGCGCCCGTGGTGGTCTCGAGGGAGCTCATGGTTGGCCACCATCCTGCGGCTCGCCGGGTGCTTCATCGTCATCAGTCCGCGACGCGTTGCTCCGCCCGGACGCCGCGACCGCTGCATCCACAGATGCTGTCGGGATGGCGCCGCTGTTCAGGCCCACCGGGGAAGCGGCATCGTCCCTGGCCGCTTCCTGGGCCGCATGGATGGACTCCATGACCGTGTCCACGGTGACCAGGCCACGGAAGACATCGCGTCTGCCGACCACCAACGCGGCACTGACGCTGTTGACCAGCATGACGTCCAGGGCGTCATTGAGGGTCGAACGGTCCGAAACCACCGCGAGGTCGGGATCGATCTGGTCGGTGATGACGTCCATGCGGCTCAGCTCGCGTCGGGACAGCCATTGCGCGGGGCGTTCGCGTGAATCGAGCACCACCACGTTCTTCTTCCCCTCCCCCTGCAGGCGCGAGAGGACATCGGAGACCGTGTCACCGGCGACCGCGGTGACCGCTTCCTCCAATTTCACGTCCTCCACGCGGTTGAGCGTGAGCTGCTTGAGCCCGGCGCCGGAACCGATGAAGTTCTCCACGAATTCGTTGGCCGGGTTGGCCAGGATGCGCTCCGGGGAGTCGTACTGCACCAGATGCGCCCCCTCGTCGAACACGGCGATCCAGTCACCGAGCTTCACGGCCTCGTCGAAGTCGTGGGTGACGCAGACGATGGTCTTCTGGAGTTCGGACTGGATGTTGATCAGTTCGTCCTGCAGCCGCTGACGGGTGATCGGGTCCACGGCGCCGAAGGGCTCGTCCATCAGCAGGATGGGCGGGTCGGCGGCCAGGGCGCGAGCCACCCCGATGCGCTGCTGCTGCCCGCCGGAAAGTTCCTTCGGGTAGCGGTCGCGGTAGGTATCGGGGTCCAGGGAGACGAGTTCGAGCAGTTCATCCACGCGGTCGGCGATGCGCTGCTTGGTCCAGCCGAGCATCTTGGGCACCAGGCCGATGTTGGTCGCCACCGTCATATGCGGGAAGAGGCCGCCGGCCTGGATGACGTAGCCGATCTGCCGACGGAGCTTGTCCCCGTCCATCGCGGTGACGTCCTGGTCGTTGATGACGATGCCGCCGCCGGTGGGTTCGATGAGCCGGTTGATCATCTTCAGGGTCGTGGTCTTGCCACAGCCCGATGGGCCGACGAACATGACGATCGACCCGGCGGGGATCTCCAGGGTCAGCCCGCCCACGGCCGGTGTGGCCTGGCCGGGATAGCGCTTGGTGACTTCCTCGAGCAGGATGGCGGCGCCCGTGACGCCGTTCTCGGAGCCTTGGGTGGTTGGTTTCAAATCAGACACGGATACCTCGCGGTGTGGTGAGCCGACCAATGCCGACAAGCAGCAGGTCGAGGATGAGGGCCAACAGGATGACGCCGACGACGCCGACGACGACCGACTCGAGCGCGTTGGCGCCCCCGAGCCGGGACAGACCGGAAAAAATGAACCCGCCCAGGCCGGGACCCAGGGAGTAGGCGGCGATGGCGGCGATCCCCATGACCATCTGCGCCGAGACGCGCACGCCGGCCAGGATGACGGGCCACGCCATGGGGATCTCCACCGTGGCCAGGGTGCGGAAGCGGCTCATGCCGATGCCGCGGGCCGACTCGACGACGGACGGCGGGATGCCGGCCAGGCCAACCACCGAGTTGCGCAGGATCGGCAAGGCGGCGAAGAACGTCACGACCACGACGGCGGGGGCGACACCGAAGCCCATGGGGGCGATGAGCAGGCCGATCAGCGCGAACGACGGGATGGTCAGGCCGATGGCGGAAATGCTGTTGGCTGCCCCGCTGGCTGCCTTGCTCCGGTAGACCAGGGCCGCCAGGACGATGGCGATGACCGTCGCGAGGATCAGGCATTGGACGACCAGGCTGAAGTGCTGCCAGGAGTCAAAGAGTATTTGGCGGTATCTATCGCCGACGAATTCCCACATGTTCAGACCCTCTTCACACTGGCTCCGGTAAGACTTTCGACGCGGCCCGAAGGGCTGCGTCATCCAGTCCCACCGTAGCCACGTATTTCCGATCGGGGGGCCATTTCGGCATAAAACCGTCTTCTGTTACCGGCTCGTCACCGCAAAGCGGCAGTCCCAAGCTCCCTTCGCGCCACGGAATCCCCGCGCAAAGCCCGCGGATCCAGCCTGACGCCAAGGCAGGATATTCCACCTTGCCAGCGCACCGGAGCAGTGGAAGGGTTGGACCCAGTGACTCCCCTTCGAAAGGAGCATCAATCATGGCCAACCTGAACGGCAGGAAGATCCTCGTCGCGGTCTCGAACCGCGGCGTCGAGCAGGACGAGCTCACGGTTCCGCTGCAGCGGCTGCGCGCCGCCGGAGCAGAGGTCACCGTCGCCGCGCCGAAACCCGGCGAGATCGAAACCCTCGTCAGTGATTGGGAACCCGGAGACCGGGTTCCGGTCGATGCCACCCTCGCGGACGTGGAGGCTGCCGACTACGACCTGCTGCTGTTGCCCGGTGGCACGCTCAATGCCGACGCCCTGCGTCTGGATGACGAGGCCCAACGCCTCGCGAAGTCCTTCGCCGCAGCGTCCCGCCCCGTCGCCTCGATCTGCCACGGTCCGTGGCTGTTGGTGGAGACCGGTCTGACCCGCGGCAAGACGCTCACCTCGTATCTCTCGATCAGAACGGATGTCGAAAACTCCGGCGGCACCTGGAAGGACCAGGAGGTCTTCCGCTGCCCGGCGGAAGGCTGGACCCTGATCACCTCCCGGAACCCCGGGGATCTGGATGCGTTCACCGCAGCGATCGAGAACGAGCTGGCGGCCTGAGTCCGCCGAGGAGCCCGCAGTACCCGTCAATGGAAGGAAGCAGAACCATGGCTACGAAGAACAAGAAGAACGCCACCTACACCGTCCCGGGCCTGAGCCTCAAGGACGGCCACCAGGTCGGCGAGACCCTGCAGATGCGCCTCCACGCGCTGAACGACCTGCAGCTGACCCTCAAACATGCCCACTGGAACGTCGTCGGCCGCGATTTCATCGGCGTCCACGAGATGCTCGACCCGCAGATCGACACCGTTCGCGGCATGATCGACACCCTCGCCGAGCGCATGGCCACCCTCGGGGTCTCCCCCAACGGGCTCCCCGGGGCCCTCGTCGCGGCCCGTCCCTGGAATGACTACGAGATCGGCCGCGCCGGAACCACCGCGCACCTGGCTGCCCTGGACGTCGTCTACACCGGGATCATCGAGAGCCACCGCAAGGCCATCGGGATCGTCGGGGCGTTGGACCCCATCACCGAAGACCTGTTGATCGGTCAGGTCGGCGAACTCGAACTCTTCCAGTGGTTCCTGCGCTCCCACGTGGAGAACAGCGACGGCGATCTGGCCGACGCCGGGGCCCGCACCGAGAAGGGTGCTGCCGCCAAGGCCAAGGGATCCTCGAAGAAGTAGCGTCGGTGCCGGTTTTCACCGGTTGCCTAAGGAACGGCGGCGGGTCGTGGGTTCATCGCCCACGGCCCGTTTCCGTGCCCGGGCCTTCAGGTCCCCCCGAGCTCGAGCTCCACGGTGACCTCCTCGTCGAGGTCGATCCCCTCCGCCTGCCGGACCGCCGTCTTCAGCGGAACCAGATAGCCACCGTCCTTCGGAAATAGAGCCGTGGTGAAGCGGGTGGAACCGATTTTCGCGGCCACCGGGATCATCCCCCACCCATAGGTGACCTGGGAGGCGACGTCATGGATGTAGGCTGCCGCCTCCTCGGGGACCCGCAGATAATAGAAGGGTGCCGGCCCGCGCCAATAGAAGACCACGCCGCCAACCTCCAGCAAGCCGTCGTCGTTCACCGGTGTTTCCCGGGGGATCGCCATCATGCCCCTCCTCCATGCTGGAGTCTACGACCGTCGGCGAGCGCGGCACAGGGCTACCCGTCGTCGCGGTGGGCCCGGCCCCGGCAAACACCCGGCCCTGCCCTAGAGTGGCCGCAGGACGCAGGGGTCCATCCGGGCATCAGCCGACGTGATCACCTGCGTTGACCTGTGATCTTCTGCAAAGGACCCGTGAATGCTTGAGCAACGCCTGTACGTGAACGCCACCTTCCACACGCAGTGGGATGGATATCCCCGGGCGACGGCGTTGCTGGCACGCGGCGAGCACATCATCGCGGTGGGCACCCCGGAGGATCTCCGGGGCCAGGCCACCGGAGCCCTGGAAACGATTGATCTCGGCGGGGCAACGGTGATCCCCGGGCTCACCGATGCCCATATCCACACGGCCAACTACGCCCGTGAGAGCGCCGCGCTCGACCTGCGGGGCACCTCCTCACTGGACGAGGCCCTGGGCAGGATCAGGGTCCACGCCTCGAGGCTGCCGGCGGGGGCCTGGATCTTCGGGGGCCGGTGGGACTTCAATACCTGGGATGTGCCCGTCCAGCCCGATCGGGCGGCACTGGACTCGGCGACCGGTTCACATCCGGCAGCCCTGCCCAGCATCGATGGGCATACGGTCTGGGCGAATTCGGCGGCACTGGCCCTGGTCGGCATCGACGCGTCCACCCCCGATCCGGTCGGTGGTCGGATCATCCGCACCCCGGACGGAGAACCCACGGGGATCCTCCGGGAGGCAGCGCATGCGCCCCTGAGCGAGATCATGCACGGTGACGCGGCCGGGGATCTACAGTCCCAGCTCGCCTCCGCCCAGGAGCGGTTGCTGGCGGCCGGGCTGACCGCCGTCCACGACTTCGACGGCGAGGAATGCCGCACCGCCTACGAGGGACTGCGCGCGCGTGGCGATTTGCGGCTGCGGGTGCATAAATCGATTCCGGCGACCTCTCTGGACCGGGCCATCGACGAGGGCCTGGCCACCGGCTACGGCGATGCCTGGTTGCGGACCGGGCCGGTCAAACTCTTTTCCGACGGTGCCCTGGGATCCCACTCCAGCCACATGGGTTCGCCCTTCCCCGGTGACGACGGGAACACCGGGCTCGAGGTCACCCCCTACCCCGAGCTGCTCGCCCTGGTCCGGCGGGCCGCCGGTGCCGGCATCGCGGTGGCGACCCACGCCATCGGGGACCGGGCCAACCAGCTCGTCCTCGACGCCTACCAGGATCTGGCCCTCCATCCGCTGCATGGTTCCGCGGCCCCGCGGGCCTTGCGCCACCGGATCGAACACACCCAACATCTGCGCCGGGAGGATATCGCCCGGGTGGTCCGCCTGGGCGTCGTCCCGTCCATGCAACCCACGCATTGCCCCACCGACATCACCCTGGCCTCCACCCTGCTGGCCGGCCGCGATCTGGCCTCCTATGCCTGGCGCTCGCTCATCGATGCCGGCGCGTTCCCGGCCTTCGGCTCCGATGCCCCGGTCGAACTCCCCAACCCCCTGCACGGCATCCACGCGGCCGTCACCCGCCAGCGCCCCGATGGCGAACCCACCGGTGGTTGGCAGCCCGGCGAGCGGATCACCATCGCCGAGGCCATTGCCGGTTTCACCATCGGAGCCGCCCATGCTTCCGGCGAGGAGGACCTGAAGGGACGGTTGCGTCCGGGCATGCTGGCCGATTTCACCGCCCTCGGAGCCGACCCCTACACGATCGATCCCGCGGAACTGCGCGATGTGCCGGTCCGGGCGACGGCTGTCGGCGGGGTGCTGCGCTACCGCGACGACGCCTGAGTGGAGCCCCGGACCAGGGCGTATGGTTCAACCATGAGCACCCCCATCTACCCTCCCGCCGACACCCGGGAGGATCTTGCCAGGAATCTCCACGCCGTCCAGGACCGGATCTCCACCGCCGCCCGGCGGGCCGGCCGCTCCCCCGGGGAGGTTCGCCTCCTGCCGGTCAGCAAGACCATCGACGAAGCCCATATCCGGTTGGCCGTCGACGCCGGCTGCCGGTGGTTGGGTGAGAACAAGGTGCAGGAGGCCCACCGCAAATGGGAGGCGATGTCCGATCTGGAGGAGGTCAAATGGTCGGTGATCGGGCACCTGCAGACCAATAAGGCCAAATTCGTCGCCCGGTTCGCCAGCGAGTTCCAGGCCCTGGACAGCCTGCGTCTGGCCGAGGCGCTGGATCGCCGGCTGCAACGCGAGGGCCGCGGTCTGGACGTCTTCGTCCAGGTGAACACCTCCGGCGAAGCCAGCAAATACGGGATGGAGCCCGAGGAGACAGCCGGCTTCATCGCCGAATTGCCGGCATTCAGTACCCTGCGGGTCCGCGGACTCATGACGCTCGCCGCATTCAGCACCGACCAGGAGCGGGTACGCCGCTGTTTCTCCACCTTGCGCACCCTGCGCGATCGGATCCGCCAGGACGCCCCGGATCCGGCGGCCTTTGAAGAACTGTCCATGGGCATGTCCGGGGATTTCGAGTGGGCCATCGACGAAGGCGCAACGGTCGTGCGGGTGGGCCAGGCGATCTTCGGGCCACGGACGCTCCCCGACAGTTATTACTGGCCGGCGGCCGGCACCGACTCCTGACCCCGGGATGCCACCGGTTCCGCGCGGGCTAGTATTTTCGTTCGCTGGCGAATTGCAGCGGGGGAACCTCGGCCCGCCGGAGGATCAGTTCCAGCGCATGGTCATCAAGCCGCCGGTCCTCCTCGGTGACCGGAACCCACTGCGGGATCGGGGAGGCATGGCCGCTTTCGTCGCGGGACACGAAGATGCTCATGCAACGGGTGGTTTCCCGCCAGGCCTCCGAGCGCGGGTCCCGGGCCCTGACGTGTACCGCGATATGCATGCTGTGCGGGCCGGTGTGGATCAGCCGGGCCTCGAGTTCGACGACGTCTCCGATGTGGATGGGGTTCAAAAAATGGATGCCACCCGAGTAGACGGCCACCGAATCGCGTCCGCTCCAGCGCGTGGCACAGGCCCGGGCGACCTCGTCGATCCAGCGCATGACGATCCCGCCGTGGGCGTTGCCACCCCAGTTCACATCGGTGGGTGAGGCGAGGAACCTGAACATCTCCTGCGGGGCCGTTCCGGCCTCCGTGTATTTTTGGGCCCGCATCAGGTCGCGGATGGCTGCCCGGGCCTCCACCCGGTCCTCGACCCAGCGGGCCAGCTGCTCCGCCTCGGGATCGGAGGCCTCCCACGGTTGGACGGGTTTGGGTCGGCTGTCCTCATCCATGGCGACGAAAGCCAGAATGCAGTCCATCGCGGGCCGGAATTCGCGTTCACTGACATCCGCGGCGTCGACGGTGACCACCACCTGCATGCTGGTGCGTCCGGTATGCACGATCCGGGCGGTGACCTCGATCAGATCGCCGTTGCGGATGGGACGGGTGAAGTGCACGTTCCCGACGTAGGCGGTGACGCAATAGCCCCCGGCGTATCCGACCGCACAGGCGTACCCCGCCTGGTCGATCCATTCCAGGATCCGGCCGGCCTGGACCGTCACGCCGTCCTCGGACACATCGGTGGGGGCCGCTAGGAAACGCAGCTTCATCACGTCGTTCATCAGTCGATCGTATCCATGCCCGGCCCCGGTCCGGACATCGGCACTGCTAGCCTTCCGTCATGAAGCGTCCGTTCGTGCAGAGGGCCCGAAGCATGGTGGCCCGCCCCACGGGGAAGGTCTCACGGCCCCGATTCGTCGGCGCCGTCATCCTCGGTGCGTTCCTGGTCTTCGCCGGGACCAGCCATCTGAGTTTCGCCCGCACGGAATTCACGGCTCAGGTGCCGCAGTGGGTCCCCCTCGATGCCGATGTCGTGATCCTGGCCTCCGGAGTAGTGGAAATCGGTTTGGGTGCGGCCCTGGTGTTCTGGCGTCGACGCCGCGTTCTGGTGGGTTGGGCCGTTGCGGCCTTCTTCCTTGCGGTGTTCCCCGGCAACATCGCCCAATACGTCACTGGTACCTCCGCGTTCGGACTCGATAGTGATGGTTCGCGGCTGGTCCGCCTGTTCTTCCAGCCCGTCCTGATGCTCTGGGCCCTCTGGTCCACGGGGGCTTGGAGGGCACTGCGCACGGCCCTCCGGGGTCCCTGATCCCGGGGTCGGCTCCCGCCCTACCAAAGTCCGGCCGCCGAGCCTATGCTCGGGACCATGACGAAGGATCAGGGTTCCTCCACACAACGCCTCGAGGTCAACGAGTGCTGGACGTTGCTTCGCAGCGTGTCGGTGGGCCGTTTGGCGGTCTGGGTGGAGGACCACCCGGATATTTTTCCAGTCAACTACGCCGTCGACCACGGAACCGTCGTTTTTCGCACCGGTGCGGGAACAAAACTTTCCGCAGCGTTGGGGGATCACCCGGTGGCCTTCGAAGTGGACGGCGTTGACCAGTCCACGGGTGTCGCCTGGAGCGTCAATCTCAAGGGTGCCGCCGAACTGCTCAAGTCCACGGAGGAGCTCGTGGAGAGTTTCTCGCTGATGCTCTTCCCATGGGAATCGGGGCATAAGGACGCGTTCGTCCGCATCACCCCCACCTCGACCACCGGCCGCCGGTTCACCATTTCCGAACCCACCGAATGGTGGACCATCAATTCCCGGGCTCCCCGCACCGCCGACGAATAGGCCGCCCTGCAGCCGCGCCGGGATCTCAGCTCTGCGCTGAGTCCGTCGAAGCTGCCTCCCGTTTCCCGCCCGAGCGTCCGACGAAGGCGTCCATGGTGTTGTTCACCCCCAGCAGGTTGGCCACCTTGTCGAAGAGCGGCACCGGCAGGATACGCAGCGGAGACAGGGCATGGACGGCGCGGGGCATGACGAGCTTCTGCTTGCCCGCCTCGATGGCGTCGAGCATCCGGGTCACCACGTAGTCGGGTTTCAGGATCGGCAGGATCAGCGGGAACCTGGTCTTCACGCCCTCGAACATGCCGGTGGAAATGTAGTAGGGGCAGACCACCAGGGAGTTGACCCCGGTGCCGTCCTTGGCCAGTTCGACACGCAACGATTCGGCGAATCCGAAGGCCGCGAACTTGCTGGCCGAATAGTCGGTCTGCTTCGCCACCCCCACCATTCCCGCGGCGCTGGAGACCGTGACGATACTGCCGTGCCGGCGTTCGATCATTCCGCCCAGGAAGGCCCGGGTGACCCAGTACAAGGCCATCACGTTGACCTGGATCGTGGCCTCCAAGGCCTCCTCGGAGGCGTCGAGCAGCCGTTTGCCGCTGACGACGCCGGCATTATTGACCACGACGTCGACCTCGCCGGTCTGCTCCGCCGTGGCCCGGACGGCGGCCCGGTCGGTCACGTCCACCGCGAAGGCCTCGGCGTCGGCCCCCAGCGCCCGCACCTCGTCACGGACTGTCCGTCCGGAGGCTTCCGACAGGTCCCAGATGACGATGCGGGCTCCGCGTCGGGCGGCCCCCAGTGCCAACAGCCGGCCGATGCCGCTGCCTCCACCGGTGATCAGGACGGTCTCATTCTTCAAGGGGTGGCGCATGGTGCTCCGGTTCCGTGGGCGTCAACGATCATCACCCCACATTGAACCATCGTTCGATGGATGACAAGGCTAGGCTTGCTCCATGGGGGGAATCAAGAAGCCCGAGGGCGAACGACGCAAGGACATCATGGACGCCGCCGCAAAGGTGGCACTGGACGGCGGGATCGAGTCGGTGACCTCCCGCAGCGTGGCTGCCGAAGCGGGGCTGTCGATCGGCCTGGTCTACTTCTATTACGAGTCCAAGGAAGGTCTCCTGCACGCGCTGTTGACCCACCTGCTGGAGACCATC
Organism: Arthrobacter sp. AOP36-C1-22; assembly: GCF_052377515.1. Lineage (NCBI taxonomy): Bacteria > Bacillati > Actinomycetota > Actinomycetes > Micrococcales > Micrococcaceae > Arthrobacter > Arthrobacter sp. AOP36-C1-22. The sequence goes on from NZ_JBQSWW010000006.1 coordinate 94,476, forward strand.
CTGGGTGGTCCCCCGCCCGGTTTCGGCGAGGATCTCTCCCCCCGGGCCGCCCTGATTTCGATGGTGGCCCAGCAGATCCATGCCCTGCCCGCCCGGCGCGGTGAAGTCGACCTGATCTTCCAGTTCTATTTCCTGCGTCACCACGACGAATACCGCGCGCCCATCAACGCCGCACTGGACCGCTACGCGGCCACCCTGGAGCCGGTCACCGAGCGGCTGGTCGAAGGCACCGGCATGTCAGGCCCCGCGTTGCGTTCCACCCTGGCCTCACTCATCTACGGAGCGGCCGTGAACGTGGCCCGCCAGCCGGAGGAATTCAGCCCCGAGCTGCTGTTGCAGGTCGTCTCCACCCTGGTCCCCGAACACCGGGGGCACTAGCTGCCCGGCGGCGGGGCCGTACTGGAGCGGATGATCAGTTCCGGGGCCACCCGTTCGGAGGAATGGTCCGGTTCCGGGTGGGTCATCTGCCGGATCAGATGGGCCACCGCCTGCCTCCCGGTCTGCTCGAACGACTGCCTGATCGTGGTCAACGGCGGCTGGCTGTAGGCGGCCAGGGCGATGTCGTCGATTCCCACCACCGACACATCCTCGGGCACCCGCCGGCCGAGCTCATGCAAGGCACGCAGTGTCCCGAAGGCCATTTCGTCGCTGGCGACCAGCACTGCGGTCACCTCGGGCATCCGCCCCAGGAACTGGCCATTGCGGTACCCCGACTCCGGCGTCCAGTCACCGTGGAGTTCGGGCGGCACCTCGCAGCCGGCTTCCTGCAACGTCTCCCTCCAGCCGGCGACCCTTGTCGCCGAATCCGACCATTGATCGGGTCCGGCGATATGCCAGACCGTCCGGTGCCCCAGTTCGAGCAGGTGGCGGGTGGCCAGCCGGGCCGCTTCGGCCTGGTCCACGGCTACGACATCGGCGGCAGAGGTCCGCGAACCGTCCACGGTGACCGTGGGAACCCGGCGGGTGATCCGTTCCAGGGGTTCGTCGACGTCGATCAACGGCACCGCGATGATCAGCCCATCGACCCCCTGGTCCACGAGCCGGGTGACGGCCTGGCCGATGGCGGAGGAAGCCAACGAGTCGGTGGTGGTGTTGTTGACGAGGTAGCCGTGGGCGCGGGCCTCCTTCTCGATGCCCAGGGACAGCGAAGCCCGGGAATAGAAGTCCGTGGCCAGGGTGAGCACCCCCAACGTCTTGCTTTGACCGGTGACCAGGGCCCTGGCGGTGTAGTTGCGCCGATACCCCATCTCCTCGACCACCGTCATGACCCGGTTCCGGGTCGCCGGCTGCACATGCGGGTGCCCGCTGAGCACCCGCGACACGGTCTGCGCCGAGACCCCGGCCGCCTGGGCCACATCGCGCATGGACGGGGCACGCCCCACCGGCATGGTCATGCCTCCACGTCCCCTCGTCATCATCCGGTCTCCTTGGGTTCCAGCCTAGGCCCGGGCAGCTTCATCGGCGGGGAGCGCAACGTTCGCGGCCGCCGCGGCCACCCGCTGGCGGGTCTGACGCAGGACGGTCACCGGTTCGGCGCCCACCACCAGCTCCCCGGCCTTGACGAATCCCTCTTCCCGGTCCTCCAACGCCGAGATCAGCCGCCCCCGGCACCGCCGTTCGTCGTCCAGGACCGCCGGTTCGCCGATGAGGTTGTGGAATTCACCCGGGTCGGCGTCGAGGTCGAAGAGCTGTTCGGCGCCGCTGCCCGAGGCCCAGATGTATTTGAACCGCCCGTCGGTGATCCATTGGATCGACTGGCCGAAATAGGTGTGCTCGCCGTGCAGGTGCGTCCTGGCCGGGACCGGGCCTCCGGCCAGGTGCCCGGCCAGCGAGAGACCATCCACCGTGGCGGGGATCTCGACCCCGGCCAGGTCCAGCAGGGTGGGCATGAGGTCACGCAGTTCCACGACGTCGTCCACGGTGGAACCGTTCGAGGCGGCCGGGCTGCGGGGGTCGTGGATGATCAGCGGCACCCGGGCGGAGCCCTCGTAGGGCACGGCCTTGCGGAACATCTGGTGGTCCCCCATCATCTCGCCGTGGTCGGAGGTGAAGGCAATGACCGTGTTCTCGTCCAGTCCGAAGTCGGCCAGGGATTCGACGATGCGGTTGAGCTGTAGATCGAGCTGGGTCATCAACCCGTAATACCCCATGCGGGCCCGGCGGACGACGGCGGGAGGAAGCTTCGCGACGGCCGCCTGGTAGTCCCCATCCCGGCGGTGCTCCTGCCAATCGGAGATCCAGTCCCCCACAGGCAGTTCGTCCTCGGGCACGCAGGAGTACTGGTCCATCGCCCAGGCCGGTGGATCGTAGGGCGGATGGGGCCGATGGAAGGAGAGGTAGAGGAAGAACGGGCGGGTGGGGTCCCGGCGGTACATCCAGTCGATCGCCTCGGTGGCCAGCCAGTTGGTCGGATGCACCCGTTCGGGTTTGTCCCAAGGGCGGGCGGCCACCGAATTGCAGTTCACCCCGGAATCGAAGTATTCCTCGTCGACGGCGATGCCGGGCTGGCGGCGCAGCCACGGGACGTAGTCGTCGAAGAAGCGGAAGTCCTGCCGATGCTCCCCGCGGGCATGGTGGAGGTACCCGTCGTGCAGTACGACGTCGTCGAAGCCCACCCGGGCGCGTTCGGGGTAGACATGCATCTTTCCGATGGCCTGGGTGTGGTAGCCGGCGCGGGAGAATTCCCCCGCGAGGGTGACCGGGTGGGCCGCGGCAAACGGAACACCTTCCTCGTAGCCGACCCGGCCGTGGCGTTCCTGTGACTGGCCGGTGAACAAGGCGGCGCGCGCTGGAACGCACGTGGGCGTCGCCGAGTAGGCCTTCGTGAAGCGGGTGCCGCGTCGGGCCAGTTCATCCAGGTGCGGGGTCTGGACCTGCGGGTGGCCCGCGATCGACAGGCAGTCCCCCCGCCACTGGTCGGCGCAGATGAGGATGACGTTCGGCCGTTCCGCGGTGCCCGCATTAGAAGGTTTCAATGAAGACCTCCGGGGGACCGAGTTCTGGTTCCTGCACGATCCGGACCTGGTCGCCCAGGCCTTCCAGCTCGAGGACGGTCAGGGTGTTGGCCCCTGGAACCAACAAGGGCGCCGGCAGGTACAGCGTGGTCTGCGGTCCACGGTTCCAGTAGCGCCCGAGCAGGAAACCGTTGACCCAGAGGAATCCCTTCACCGAACCGGGTAGGGACACGAAGGCATCCGCTGTGTCGTCGACCATCAGGGTCGCCTCCGCCAGGCCGGTTTTTCGGTTCTGCACAGTTTCCCCGGGGGTGGTCCGGGCCGTCGCCAACAGTTCGGCAGGCCCCGGTTCAGTCAGGGCCACGTGGCGGTGGTTCCAGCCGCTGACCAGTCGTCGCCCGATGAGGACCCCGCCGGTGATGCCCTTGGACTCCCCCAGCCGGGGGCCGTAGTTGATGCGCCCCTGGTTCTCCACGACGATCTCCAGCTCCACCCGCTCCCCCGCACCGGTGAGTTCGATGACCGCCTGCGGGTCGTTGCGTTGAAGCACCCCGACCAGGGTCCCGTTGACATGGACCTGGGCCCGGTCGCGCAGCCCCAGGATGCTGATGGTCGTCGGGCCCTTCGGCAGGATCGGCCGGGCACTGTAGAGCACCAGTCCGGCATCGGCGTCGAGCTCTTCGAAGGTCAACGGGTGGGCCGAGGCGACCGGGGTTCCCGCCCCGCGCAGCACCGGAAGCAGACCTGCCCTGCCCTCCAGGGGCAGGCTCGTCGCCGGCAGGGTGGCCGGAGCGGCCAACAGTCCGGCGGGGACCGGTTCGGCTCCGGGGCCGAGCAGGACCTCGCGCATGGCATGGAACTTCGCGGTCAGCTCCCCGTTTTCGGCCACGGGGGCGTCCGAGTCGTAGCTGGTGATGGTCGGTTGGTACTGGCCCTCGTCGAAGTTCGCCCCCGAGGTGAGACCGAAGTTGGTTCCGCCATGGGCCATGTACAGGCTCACCGATCCGTCGGCTTCCACGATCTCGCGGATGATCCCGGCCGCGTCGCCGGGTTCGCGCACATGGTGCTTTTCGCCCCAGTGGTCGAACCAGCCGTTCCAGAATTCGGCGCACATGAAGGGATCCCCGGGGCGGCGTCCGCGCATCAACGCGGCGCTTTCGGCCACCCTGCTACCGAAGGTCGCCGTCGCGAACGTCCCCTCGAGGGTGCCGCCGTCGAGCATCAACTCGGTGGGCCCGTCGGCGGTGTAGAGCAGTTCGGTGACCCCGCGGGCCAGCAGTGCCTCGCGCAGCCAGGCCATGTATTCGGCGTCGTCGCCGTAGCTGCCGTATTCGTTTTCGACCTGCACGGCGACGATCGGCCCCCCGGTCCCCGACTGCCGGGACACCAGTTGGGGCATGACCAGGTCCAGCCAGCCGGCGACATCGCGGGTGAAGTCATCGCTGAGGCAGCGCAGGCGTCCCCTCCTGCCGTGGGTCACCCAGACGGGGAAGCCGCCGTTGTCCCATTCGGCGCAGATGTAGGGGCCCGGCCGGACGATGACGTCCAGGCCCAGCTCCCCGGCCAGATCGATGAACCGTCCCACATCCCGCCAGCCGGTGAAATCGACCCGGCCCTTGACCGCCTCGTGGAAGTTCCAGGGGATGTAGGTGTCTACGGTGTTCAGCCCCATCGCCGCCAAGCGGGCCAGCCGGTCCCTCCACTGGTCGGGGTGGACCCGGAAGTAGTGGAGGGACCCGGAGAGGATCCGGTGGGGTTCGCCGAAACGGAGGAACCCCCCGTCGTGGATCGACAGCGCCGCCGGGGTCGGCGACGAGGCCTCCGTGTCCAGCGGCGCGGCGTGGGGGCGCGCTTCCTGCAGCATTCCTACTCACTTTCCATGGGGGTTGCATTCCGGTGGCCGTCCGGAAGGGTGGGTGGCCTCGTTATTTACTGGCGCCGAGCGTCATGCCCTCGATGATCCGGCGGCCCAGCCAGATGTAGAGCAGGATCATCGGCAGCACCAGCACCAGCACCCCGGCAAAGAGTCCGCCGTAGTCGGCTCCGTTGGTCTGTTGCCGGGCGATGAAGTTCAGCAACGCCACCGGAAGGACCTGCTTATCCGTGTCCTGGATCAGCACCAGGGCCAGGAACGTCTCGTTCCAGATGTTGATGGCGTTCAGCGTCAGCAAGGTGATGATGCCGGACCGGGCCAGGGGCATCATGATCTGCCAGAACGTCCGCAGCGAGGAGCTGCCATCCAGGGCCGCCGCCTCTTCGAGATCGTTGGGCAGGCTGCGCATGAACCCGGTCAGCAGGATCACCGTGAAGGGGATGTTGGCCCCCAGCAAGGCCAGGAAGAGCCCCCACAACGAGTTGATCAGATGCAGTTGTTCCAGCATGACGTACAGCGGGATGATGATCACCTGCACCGGCACGCCGATGCCGATGGCGAAGAGGGCGAAGATCGTCCCGGAGACCTTGCGGGTGCTGCGGGCCAGGACGTAGGCGGCCGGAGCGGCCAGCAGCATCAGGGTGATCGACCCGCCGACGGTCATCAGGGCGGTGTTGAACGCGGCAATGCCGAATTCGCCCTCGAATAATGCGGTGGCGAAGTTCTCGAAGGCCGGCGGGATCGGTAGCCCCCACGGTGTTTCGAAGATCGCCCGGTGGGTCCGCAGCGAGGTCAGCAACACCCACAGCAGGGTGCCGACGTTGAAGGCGGCCAGGATCCAGACCAGCACGATGCCGACGCTGCGGACCTTTCCGGTCGCGCCGATCCTGGCGGTGGAGCCTGTCTTGCGCGGCGGTGGCGGCGGGGTGTTCTCGGGATGTTCCTGATGGGCCGGGGTGGCCCGGTCGGAAAGCAGGGTAGCCATGGATTCCTCAGTACTCGATCGGTTCGCGGCGGGTGGCCCGCTGGAGCGCGAAGACGAAGACCATCACGGCCAGCACCGTGACCACTGCGGCTGCGGAGGCGTAGCCGAATTCAAAGGCCGGTGTCCGGCCCCCGAAGGTCTTCCCGTAGATGAACAGGGCGCTGTTCCACACGTTGGTCGGTGGCATATCCGCCGAGGTGCCTCCGAAGGCATAGATGAACTCGAAGATCTTCAGTGAACCGATTGTCCACAACACCGCTGCGGCGGTGACGACATCCCAGGTCAGCGGCAGGGTGACATAGCGGAACCGTTGCCAGGCCGTGGCACCGGCGAGGGCGCATTCCTCATAAAGATAGATGGGGATCTGGTCCACTGCTGCCATGAGGATGGTGACGTAGAGGCCGAGGTTGATCCAGATCAGCCCCACCACGATGATCAGGAACAGATGGTCACCCAGCCAGTTCGGTCCCTCGGGGATCCCCACACCGCGGAATGCGGATTCGAGTAGTCCGTTGGACTGGAAGATGAAGCCCCAGAGGATGGAGAGCACCACCGGGGAAATGATCACCGGGAAGAAGACGACGTTGCGGATGAACTTCCGTCCGCGCATCTCCCGCAGCACCATGGTCAGGCCGAAGGCCACGGCGAAGACGGCGATGCCGCCGACCAGGAGGATGATCAGGGTATTGGCAAACGCCTGGTGGAAGACGCTATCGCCCAACAACCGGCTGTAGTTCTCGAAGCCGACCATGTCCGGCTCGCCCATGCCGTCCCAGCGCATGAACGAAATGACGAAGGAGGCCAGCGCCGGCCCGAGGAACAGGATCCCGTAGGCGAGCAGGGCCGGGATCAGGAACGGCCAGAAGATCCGGCGACGCCGCTTCTCCATGGGTGACTCGGAGCGGCCCGCCCGACGGCGGGCCGCTCCGTGCCGGGCGGGCCGAACGGGATGTTCGGCCGCCCGGGTGGCGAGGGCCATCTAGTTCTGGCCCTTCCAGTAGTTCGCCTGGGCCTTGGAGATCTTCTGGGCGAAGCCCTTGGCGTCGGTTCCCCCCGAAAGGTAGTCGCGGACCGGGGCGGCGAAGACCTCCGGGACGATGCCCGCGTAGTCGACGTTCACCCCGTCCAATGCCAGCACGGGGTCCTCGGCGGCGATGGAGTCACCGATGTTCTTCAGGTCCTCCGGGACCTCCACATCGTCGCGGACCGACATCGCGCTGGAGCTGGTCACGTAATCCTCCTGGTATTGCTTCTCCAGGACGAAACGGATGAAGGCCTTGGCCAGCTCCTTATGCTTTGCCCTACCCGGGACCGAATACCCGGTCAGGCCGATCTGCGCGTTTGCTTCGCCCGAGGTCCCCGCGGGGATCTCCAGTGACGCGAAGTCGAAATCCTTGCCCGCACTCTTGGCGGTTTCCTGCGGGATCCAGGACCCGTTGAGCAGGAACGTCGCCTTCCCGGTGGCCCACCGTTCCTGGATGGCCGGGAACTTCGAACCGAAACTGCCGTCGGCGAATGACTCCGGGGGGACGACGTCACGGATCTTCTCCACGGCAGCCATCACGTCGTCGTCCATCCAGGCCTCACCGGACTTGTCCTCGACCGTGGCCCGGAACTTCTCGGGACCGAGTTCACGCATCAGGATGCTGCTGGCCCAGAGGGTGGTGTAGTACGGCACGTCGCTATCCAGTGCCACCGACCCCTTGCCTTCCTTCGTGATGAGGGCACCGAGATCGTCCAGGGTCTTCGGGGCGTTGCCTTCCAGCTCGGAGTGTTCCTTGGCGTCGTACCAGATGCCGATTCCGAGCACGGAGTAAGGAATCATCCAGACTTCGCCGTCGTCGTTGGTGACCAGGTCCTCGAACCGGTCCACGCCGGCGTCGGCCAGCGAGGAGTCCTCGTTGATGCTCTTTTCGGTCATGACCGAGCTGAGGTCCTCGCCCTGGCCGTCACCGACCAATGGCGCCAAGTTGTCCAGCGCCGATTCGACGACATCGGGGGCGTTCGAGCGCATCGCCGGCGCCAGCTTCTGGGTGACCTGGCGTCCCTGCCATTCCACCTCCACCGTCGCTCCGGTTTCCTCCTCGAAGTCCTCGATCGCTGCCGAAATCGCCTTGGCCTGGGGTTCCTTCTCCTGCCAGTACGACCAATAGGTCATCGTCTTTCCGGAAAAATCGCCGTCGGCGGCGTTGGCGGCACCCGACGACTCGGCATCTCCTCCGCATCCGGTCAGCGCCAAGGCGCCCGTCACGGCAATGGCGGTGAGGGCGCCGGCCCTCGAAGTGTGCATGGAACGCATCGTCTCTCCCGACTTCTCCAATGTGGTGATCCACGGATGTTATGGATCACTTACCTATGTTTACCCATGAAGAGTGTGAGCGCAAGCACATTCCCGAAAAGACCAAAACTGTGCGCCTCGAAATGAGGGCAAACCACAAAAGGGACGAAAACTTCTTTGATTTCATGCGCTTCCACGAACACATAGGGCGCGGGAAGGCCCCTGGGGCCATCATGGCCAATCCACGCACAGGTCCCTGATGACCCGAATTTGAGATCAGAATACGAAATGTTATCTGTATCAGCAATAAATACTTCGCCACGAGTTCACCGCACGGAAAGCCAGACAGGATTCGACGCCGTACCGGGATCGTGTCGACAAGGGGGCGCGCCGACCACTCCCGGAGAGTCAAACCTCGCTTGCCCAAAAGTCACACAGCCTTCCCCTTCTGGCCCAATCCAGAAATCTGTGATCCAGTTCATACAGTACATCGGACATCCCACCTCCCATCTATTCCATTTGCTTCGTTCGAAAGGTCTCTGCATGCACCACGCCCCAGCGGTTCCCCCTACCCGTCGTCGACGGTCGGCACCATGGATGGGACGAGTTCGCCACCTCCTCATCACCGGTGCAGCATTGGGGCTGGTGCTTCCGGTCGCCATCGCCGTCCCTGCCACGGGCGACACCACCACCCCGGGGGGCGATCCGTCAGCTGCCCCCGGGGTATTCAATGAGCAGAACCTCGCAGCCGACCGGACAGCAGAGGATTTCTTCTACCGGATCACCGCTCTGACGCATGTTCGTGACGGAGTATTGCTGGCTGCGTGGGATGCCCGACCGGACAGCGCAGCCGATGCACCCAACCCGAATTCAATCGTCATGCGGCGCAGTACCGACAACGGCAAGACGTGGGATTCCATGTCGACGATTGCCGCAGGCCATCCCGGTGATGCGACCGGGAAGAAATACGGATACAGCGACCCCAGCTTCGTCACCGACCACGAAGCCGGCAAGGTCTTCGCCTTCTTCGTGTATTCCAAGGATCAAGGTTTCCACGGCAGTGCATTCGGCAACGATGATGACGACCGCCAGGTCATCAGTGCTGCCGTTGCAGAGTCCACGGACGAGGGCAGGACGTGGTCCGAACCGCGGCTGATCACCGACGTGGCGAAGCCCGGAGCTTCGAAGACCCCATCCCCCGGCGATGTCCGCAGCATGTTCGCCAGTTCCGGAGAAGGAATCCAGCTACGCCATGGTGAACACCGTGGACGGCTCATCCAGCAGTTCGCCGGCGACGTCCAGCAATCAGACGGCACCCGCGCCATGCAGGCCTATTCGGTCTACTCCGACGACCACGGAGCGACTTGGCACCGCGGTGAACTCGTCGGCACCGGGATGGACGAGAACAAGGTCGTCGAGCTCTCCGACGGCCGTGTCATGCTCAACTCCCGCGATTCGAACGGAGGCGGATTCCGGAAGGTCACCATCTCCGAGGACGGCGGCGAAACCTACGGACAAGTCACCGCCGACCGACAGCTACCGGATCCCACTAACAACGCGGAGCTGACCAGCATGTTCCCGAATGCCGCCGAGGGTAGCGACGACGCCCGGAAACTGCTCTACACGGGGGCCAACTCACAGACTGAACGCGAAAACGTTTCGGCCAGGGTTTCCTGTGACGACGGGGCCACCTGGCCTGGTCTGCGGACCATTCGGTCCGGCACCTCCGCTTACTCGTCCACCACAGCCCTGGACAGCGGGATCTTCGGTACCTTCTACGAAGCCGGTTACACCAATGACCTGCGTTTCTCCGCCTACGACCAGGACTGGCTGAATGTCGTGTGCGCACCGCTTGAGGCCGAACCCCTGGAGATCGACCCGGATGAAACCGCCAACGTTCCGGTGACTGTGACGAACCAGGAAGCAACCCGACTGCCAGCAGGCCAACTGACCATCTCCGGCCCCGCCGGCTGGACGGCCAAGACCGTCGAGGTCCCCGCCGTCGCTTCCGGCAAGAGCACCATGGTCGAGGTTCCCGTGACCTCCCCCGCCACGGCCAACGGCCCCGTCCAGCTCCAGAGCGTCTTCACCGCCGCCGACGGGAGGGAATCCCAAGGTCCGGTCACGGCAGAAGTCGAGGGCAAGACCATCGTGGGTATCTCCGTCGAGGGCGAACAGACCGACTCGAACCGGGATGTCGACGCCGATCCGTATGCGGCCCGGGACCAGGTCCCCTACAGCTTCGTGGTGTCCCATACCGGAAATGTCACGCAATGGGTGGTGCCCACGGACGGAAACTTCGCCCCGTTCGCGGCCCAGCCCGTCGGGGACCCCAGCCCGGCAGGCAACTGCCGTTATGGTTCCCTCGCCGTGGGCACTTCCTACAACTGCACGTCTCCACGTCACACGGTGACCGACGACGACGTCGCGGACGGTTTCTTCGTCCCCCGAACCACCTGGACCGTCGGACAAGTCCCGGAATACACGAATATCGACCAAACCCTCGAAGTCACCGGTGAGGAAGTCGACGTTCTCCGCCGGGCACCGGAGCTTTCTGAAACCCACGACGACGGGGCTTTCATCGACGTGGACGGTGACGGGTACGCCAGCACCGGAGATACCGTCACCACGACGCTGACTCTGGAGAATACGGGCAACGTGCGGTTGACGGACGTGACCACGGGCGACCATACCGCGGCGAAGGAACTTTCCACCGGCGGAACGACGACCCATGAACTGCAGCACACGGTGTCCTCCGAAGACGTCGAGTCGGGTGCCATCGCGGCCCAGACTGTGAAATTCACTGCAGCCAATGGGTCGAAGTCGACCTCCCTGACGGCCAAGCTTGCTGCCATTTCCTTGGACGTGTCTGAAGATATCGACCCTGGAGCACCCAGCGACAACGAATCCACGGCGCCGACAGCAGCATCCCTGTCCCACGACAACGGGTGGGACACCGGCCTCCAGGATGGCGATTTTACGGTCAGCATGAACCTCTGGCACGGGTCCAATGCCAGCTTGTTCCGTCTCTACGAAGATGGCGAACTGGTTTCCGTCTCGAAGCTCAAGGCCAAAACGCCGGAAGCACAGAAGGCCTCCTTCTCTGTTGAGGGGAAAAAGAACGGCACCTACACCTACACCGGAGAGCTGGTGAATGCCGCTGGCTCGACGAAGACCGCGCCGCTGAAGGTCAGGGTCACCGACGCGGCCCCGGCGCTGCCGGTTCTCAGCCGCGACCACCAGGGAACCGGCGGGGACTACACCTTGACCGCCAACCTCTGGTGGGGCACCAATGGCGAGACCTACCGACTTCTGGAAGACGGTCGGCAGATCGCCACCGGGAAATTGGACGCCAGCAGCCCCGCAGCCCAGCAGGTCGAAGAAAAGATCTCCGGGCGGAAGTCGGGGACCTATGAGTATGTCGTCGAATTCTCCAATGCCGCCGGAACCACGGCCAGTAAACCGCTGATGGTCAAGGTCAAGTAGCTCAAGCCCACTGCGTGGTCCTCGGGTGGGGCACTCCTCCCGTGCCCCACCCGGCGTCGTTCAGCCTCCGGGGGTGATCCCCAGATGATGTTCGAGCACGTATTCGGCGATCGCCATCGCCGAGGTCGCCGCCGGGGAGGGGGCGTTGCGCAACAGCGTGACGGCTCCGACCTGGTCGACGGCGAAGTCATCGACCAACGACCCGTCCTTGTCCCAGGCCTGGGCCCGCACCCCGGCCGCCGATTTCGAGGCCAGATCCGCCGGCAGCAATTCGGGGACGAAGCGGCGGGCCTGCTGGAAATAGAGCGGTTTGACCAGGGAGGCGGAGATCTCCCGGACCCCCATCAGCCAGTGTTGCTTGGCCAGGGCCGGAGCCCCGGGCCAGCGCAGCGATTCGAGGGTGTCCCGCATCGAGACCTGCCGCCACCGGTATCCTTCCCGCGCCAGGGCGGGCACGGCATTCGGGCCGACCTGGACGTCGTCGTACACCCCGCGGGTGAAGTGGACGCCCAGGAAGGGGAAACGCGGGTCAGGAACCGGATAGATCATGCCCTTGACCAGGTCTTGGCGGCCCGGGGCCAGGGCCCGGTATTCCCCGCGGAAGGGCAGGATCCTCGGCGACGGGGAGGCCCCGACCATCCGGGCGATCACGTCGGACTGCAGACCCGCACAGACGATGAGTCGGTCGAAGACATGGGTCCCTGCCGTGGTTGAAACGCTCACTGATCCGCCGGCGGTGGACACCGCGGTGACTTCCTGACCCAGCAGGACGGCCCCACCTCCGCGACGGACGTCATCGGCCAACGCCTCGGTGATCGCCGAATAGTCCACCACCGCCGTATGCGGTGAATGCACCGCGGCGACCCCGGCGACATGGGGTTCGATCTCACGCATCGCCCCGGCATCGAGCCGCCGCACGCCGGGGACCCGGTTCTCGCGGGAGCGGCGTTCGATCTCCTCCAGCCGGGGCAGCTCGTCCTTCGTGAGGGCGACAACCAGTTTGCCGAGCTCGCGGTAGGGCAGGGAACGCTCGCGGCAGAAGTCGCGGGTCATCTCCCGGCCCCGGCCGCAAAGGGTGGCCTTGAGTGAACCGGGTGGGTAGTAGAGCCCGGCATGCACGACGCCGGAATTATGGCCCGTCTGGTGGGCCGCCAGACGTGCTTCCTTCTCGAGCACCGTCACCTCGACGTCCTCGGTGGCGGTCAGCGCCCGGGCGATGGCCACCCCCACGATGCCCCCGCCGATGATCCCGACCCGTTCAGCCATGCTGGTCCCTTTCGTCGCCGGCACCGTGCTGGCCCGTCCTGGCCCACCTGCCGTAGGTCGATTCTTGCACCGTTGCCGGAATCGGGGGCCTCCTGCGGTCCGGATTCAGTCCCCGGGTGGGCCCACCGACAGGTCGGCCCGCCACCCCCGTTAGGGATGGCGGGCCGGGAACTGTCGTTCTGCTGGCGGGTCAGGCCACCTCGGGAGGCAACATCAGACCGGCACCGGGGATGGCGTCGAGCAGCGACCGTGTGTACTGGGTCTGCGGGTTCTCGAAGACCTCGTCGGTGCTCCCGGTCTCCACCAGTTTCCCCTTCTCCATCACGCAGACATGGTCGGCGATCTGGCGGACGACGGCCAGGTCGTGGGTGATGAACAAATAGCTCAACCCCAGTTCGGACTGCAGATCCGCCAACAGGTTCAGCACCTGCGCCTGCACGAGCACGTCCAGCGCCGAGACGGCCTCGTCGCAGATCACCACTTCCGGGTCCAAAGCCAGCGCCCGGGCGATGGCCACGCGCTGACGCTGGCCGCCGGAGAGCTCGTTCGGGAAGCGCTGCATCATCGACGCCGGCAGGGCCACCTGCTCCAGCAGCGCCCGCACCTTCTGTTCGCGGACCTTGCCGTCACCGATCTTATGGACCCGCAACGGTTCCTCGATGGTGCGGAAGATGTTGTACATCGGATCCAGCGAGCCGAAGGGGTCCTGGAAGATCGGTTGGACCCGGCGCCTGAATTTGAACATCTCCTTGCGCGAGAGCGTGGTGATGTCCACGCCGTCGAACAGGATGCTGCCCTCCGACGCGTCCTCCAGCCCCAGCACCAGCCGGGCCACCGTAGATTTACCCGAACCGGATTCGCCGACGACGGCGGTCGTCGTGCCCCGTTTGATGCTCAGGGACACCTCGTCCACGGCCCGGAATTCCGTGGCCTTGCCGACGCCGCCGCGGATCTTGTAGTTCTTGACCAGGTCCCGGACCTCGATGACGTTGTCCGTGGCCACCGGCCGGTCGGCGGTCAGTTCCTCCGCGGATTCCTTCCCGCGTTCCTTGGCCGATTCGATCCGGCGCGAGGCCAGCGAGGGGGCCGAGGCCACCAGGCGCTGGGTGTAGGGGTGGCGCGGGTTGGTCATCAGTTCCACGGCGGGCCCGGCCTCGACGACCTGTCCCTTGTACATGACCACGACCTTATGGGCGCGTTCGGCCGCCAGCCCGAGGTCGTGGGTGATGAGCAGCACCGCGGTGCCCAGGTCGTCGGTCATGGTGTCCAGGTGGTCCAGGATCTGGCGTTGCACCGTGACGTCCAGGGCCGAGGTCGGTTCATCGGCGATGAGCAACCGCGGTCGGCAGGACAGCCCGATCGCGATCAGCGCGCGTTGGCGCATGCCACCGGAGAACTCGTGCGGGTACTGGTTGGCCCGCTCCTCCGCCCGCGGCAGACCGGCTTCGGAGAGGACCTTGGCCACATCCTTCTTCTGATGCGGTAGTCCATTGGCCGCCAGCGTCTCCTTGACCTGGAAGCCGATCTGCCAGACCGGGTTCAGGTTCGACATCGGGTCCTGGGGGACCATGCCGATGGAGGAACCGCGCAGCTCGACCCGACGCTTCTCCGAGGCGTTGGTGATGTCCTCACCGTCGAAGAGCAGGGTCCCGCCGGCGATACGGCCATTGGCGGGCAGCAAACCGATCGCCGCCAGGGCGGTGGTCGACTTGCCCGAGCCGGATTCCCCGACGATCGCCACGGTTTCCCCGGGCAGGATGGTCAGGTTGGCTTGACGGACCGCCTCGACCTCGCCGTTTCCCGTTTTGAAGCTGATGGCCAGATCGCGCAGTTCCAGCAGCGGACGCGGCCTCGAGGCTTCGTCAAAGGTTTCGTTGTTCATGGTTTCACCGTTCATCGTTTGCGCGCCTTCGGGTCCAGGGCGTCCTGCAGCGCGTCGCCGAGCATGATGAAGCTCAACACCGTCAACGACAGCGCCAGGGCCGGCCAGAACAAGGCCATCGGATTCGAGCGCAGCGAGCTCTTGGCCGAGAAGATGTCATTGCCCCAGGACATGACGTCCGGCGGCAACCCGATACCCAGGTAGGACAGCGTGGACTCGGCCACGATGAAGATGCCCAGGGTGATGGTCGCGATCACGATGACCGGGGCCAACGAGTTCGGGATGACGTGGCGGATCAGCGCACCGGCCCGGCTCACACCCAATGAGCGGGCCGCGATGACGAAGTCCGCGTCGCGCACCTCGATCACTGCGGCCCGGGTGATGCGGGCGATCTGCGGCCAGCCGAAGGCCGAGAGGATCAGCACGATGGTCCAGACGTTGCGGTTCTCCTGGAAGAACGGGATCTGCACCACGACGATGGCGCCCAGGATCAGCGGCAGGGCGAAGAAGATGTCGCCCAGGCGGGCCAGCACGGCGTCGACCCAGCCACCGAAGAAGCCGGAGATCGCCCCGATGGTGCCGCCGAAGATCACGATGGCGATCGTGGCGAACAACCCGATGGTCAGCGAGGACTGGGTCCCGTACATCACCCGGGCCAGGATGTCGCAGCCCTGCTGGGTGAAGCCCAGCGGGTGCCCGGGGACGGCACCGCCGTCGGAGTTGGCCAGTTGGCAGTTCGCATTGGGTTGTTCGTTGGTGAACAACCCCGGGAACAGGGCCACGAAGACCACCGAGACGATCAGGATCGCACTGATGATGAACAGTGGCTGGGTGCGCAGGTTCCGCCACGCCTCGAGCCACAGGGAGACCGGTGCCGCGTCGGAGACGGAACTGTCGGTGGCCTGCAACGGGGTTTCGTCGGGGTCGGCCACGAAGTGTTCGATCGGGTACTTGGAAATCTTGGCACCGCGGACGGTGGGACGGTTTTGGGTGTTCTCAGGCATATCGGATCCTCGGGTCCAGCCACGCGTACAGCAGGTCCACCAGCAGGTTGGCCAGGACGAAGACCACAATCAGTACGGTGACGATCGAAACGACAACGGGGGCCTCCCCGTTCAGCACGGCGCGGTACAAGGTGTTGCCCACGCCGTTGACGTTGAAGATTCCCTCGGTGACGATGGCTCCACCCATCAGGGCGCCCAGGTCGGCACCCAGGAACGTCACCACCGGAATCATGGAGTTGCGCAGCACGTGGACCGTCACCACGCGGCGACGGCTCAGCCCCTTGGCGGTGGCCGTGCGCACATAGTCGGCGCTGGCGTTCTCGATGACCGCGGTGCGGGTCAGCCGCAACACGTAGGCGAAGGACACCAGCCCCAACACGAGGGCCGGGAGGATCAGTTCGGTGAAACTCGCGTCACCGCTGACCGTCGGATTGGCCCATTCGAGTTTGACGCCCACCACGAACTGCATCAGGAAGCCCAGCACGAAGATCGGCACGGCGATGACCAGCAGCGAGAAGACCAGTACGGTCGAGTCGAAGAACTTGCCCTTCTTCAGCCCCGCGAACAGGCCGATGGCGATGCCGAAGACGGCTTCGAACGCCAATGCCATGAGGGCCAGACGAGCGGTGGTGGGGAAGACGCGGGCCAGGATGTCGGTGATCGGCTGGCCGGCGAAGTTGGTGCCCAGATCAAAGGTGAAGATGCCCTTGAGATACAGGAGGTACTGGATCCAGAAGGGCTGGTCCAGGTTGTACTGCTCGCGCAGTGAAGCTTCGACCGCAGGGGTGCAGCCCTTTTCGCCGCAGATGGCGGCGGTGGCGTCCCCGGGGAGGCTGAAGACAAGGAAGTAGATCAGCAGCGTCGCGCCCAGGAAGACCGGGATCAGCTGCAACAGTCGGCGGAGGAGGAATCTGCCCATCAGCGGTGGGCCTTTCGTGCTGAAGACGCCCGATCGGGGCGTAGGGAGTTTGACATGCTTTTTACCTTTTGGGTGAGGCAGGAATGCGGGGCCCGCCCCCGTGATACGAAAGCGGGCCCCGCGTGTGACTGAGGGGTGTGGTGTCCCCTACTTGCCGGTGATGGCGTAGTACAGCGGCACGCCGTTCCAGCCGAACTCGACGTTCTCCACGTTGTCGCTCCAGCCGCCCTGGGCCACCTGATACCACAGCGGGATGGCCGGCAGGTCATCCAGGAGCATCTCCTGGGCCTCGTTCATCGCCTTGGAACCGTCCTCGACGTTGTCGGCGGACAGGCCCTTGGTGATGGCGTCGTCGAACTTCTTGTTCTCGTAGACGGCGTCGTTGGAGCCGGCACCCGTGGTGTAGATCGGGCCCAGGAAGTTGGCCAGCGACGGGTAGTCGGCCTGCCAACCGGAGCGGATGGCACCGGTCAGCTTCTGCGCGGTCGCATCCGTGCGGACCTCCTTGAAGGTGGCGTACGGCTTGCCGGCGACCTTGATGTCGAGGTTGTTCTTGATGTTGTTCACCACGGCCTCGACCCAGGTCTTGTGGTCGCCCTTATCGGCGTTGTACGCAATGGTCAGCTTCTCCGACTTGTCGTACGGCTCGATCTTCTCGGCCTTGGCCCACAGTTCCTTGGCCTTTTCGGGATCGTAGGCCAGGTTCTCGCTGCCCGGGATCGAATCCGAGTAGCCATCGAGCACCGGTGCGGTGAATTCCTTCGCCGGGGTGCGGCCACCGTTGAAGATCACGTCGGTGATCTCCTCGCGGTTGATGGCCATGGAGATGGCCTGGCGGCGCAGCTTACCGGCTTCGCCGTCCCAGTTGTCCAGGTAGTACGGGATGGCAATCGTCTGGTTGCCGGCGTACGGGGACTCGATGGAGCGGTCGCCCAGGTCGTTCTTGAAGTTCTTGATATCCGAGGTCGGGATGGTCTTGAGGACATCCAGGTTGTCGGAGATCAGGTCCTGGTAGGCGGTGGTGTCGTTCTGGTAGATCTTGAACGTCACGCCGCCGTTCTTCGGCTTCTGCGGGCCTTCGTAGTCCTCGTTGGGGACCAGCTTGATCTGGGTCTCGTGCTCCCAGGCGCCGTCGCCGTCGAACTTATACGGGCCGTTGCCGACCGGGTTCTCGCCGTACTTCTTCGGGTCCTTCAGCGCCTCTTCCGGCATCGGGTAGAACGCGCTGTATCCCAGACGCAGCGGGAAGTCGGATTCGGGCTGCTTGAGCTTGACCGTGAAGGTGGTGTCGTCCACGACCTTCAGACCGGAGAGCTCATCGACCTTCGAGCCCTCGGCGCTGGCTTCGTCGTAGCCTTCGATGCTCTCGAAGAAGTATCCGCTGAGCTGGGCGTTCTTCGCGGCGGCACCGTAGTTCCAGGCGTCGACGAAGGACGCGGCCGTGACCGGGTCACCGTTGGTGAACTTCTGGTCGGCCTTGAGCTTGATGGTGTAGTTCTGCGAATCGTCGGTGTCGATCGACTCGGCCATCTCGTTCTGCGGCTTGCCATCGGCGTCGTAGCTGATCAAGCCGGCGAAGATGAGGTCCAAGACGGCCCCGCCGCCGACCTCATTGGTGTTCGTGGGGATCAACGGGTTCTGCGGCTCGGCGCCATCAACGACGATGACCCGGCTCGTGTCTCCTCCACCGTCGGCGGCGTTGTCTCCTCCGCCACCGCAGGCGCTCAGGCTCAACGCAACTGCTGCTGCGACGCCGAGGATTTTTGAAGTGCGCGAATAACGCATTCTTGCTCCTTGTGATGCCGGACGGCGGGGAGGATTACCCATGACACCGCTTCGGCTACTGGTCGGTATTTTCAAGCCCTCATCGTGTTGTGAAGCACTTGTTAACAAGTAGCCTAAGGCATATGGACCACTCACTGTGACCCCAATCATCGTCCCGGGTGTTTCAGCACACCCGACGGTCCCGGGCCCGCCCAGCCGCGGCGGCCCCGGGCCCGACGGCTGACAGAGTGGTCGCGGCCCCGTAGGCTCGGATCCACCGGCGTCCCGGCCGCCGGGGAAAGGATCCGTCATGACCGAGAACCACAGCACCGAGGATCGAGACCGCCCCGCACCGGAACACCGGGTCCCCGAGGGAGTCGACGACGCGACCGTGGAGGCGCTGGGCAAGCTCTCCGAGGCGCTGGAAATGGTCGAGGACGCCCGCGGAAGCCTCTACAACTTCCACCGCAAGACCGGAGGTGCCGATCTGGCCCTCGGGGAGGCGGTGGAGATGCTCCGTTCCGCCGGCCACGGGGCCGTGGCCGCCCGCCTGGAGGAGGAACTGGTGGGGCGCAACGTCGTCGAGGGACGCTGGACGTTCCAGATCATCGAGGACTACGACGACGGCTACTACACCGAATTCCGCCGCCAGGAAGCTGCGGCCCGCCACGAACTCGCCGAGGGCAAAAGGCATCTGCACGAGGCCAGGATGAAGGAGGAGCGCCGGACCCACGGCAAACGCCATCACGAGGCCCGGCCCTGAGTAGTCCGGCGACTCAGCTCCTGCCGCGGGCCGGCCGCCTGCTGACCAGCCCCACTTGGGGCACCGCCCCGTCGGACCGGATCACATCGGCGAAAACTGCGTGCGCCGAACGGTTGGCGGGGGCGGTGGCCGACTCCACGCCCTCGGGCCCCACGGGCAGGAGCACGAAGAAGCCGGGCACCCAATCCAGCATGCGGGGGAAGTCCTCCGAACCAACCGACTGACGGGGATCCGAAGATGGCTCTCGGGACCGAACAGCTCCTCGATGACGCCATGCACGGCAGCGGTCTCGGTCAGGTCGTTGACGTTGACCGGGTGCTGCGGGCTGTACTCCACCGCCACATCCACGCCATAGGCCTCGGCAACACCGTGGAGTAACCGGGGCACTGCGGCGCGGAGTCTGTCGTTGGCCCGGACCGAATATGAACCGACGATGGCTTCGAAGCGGGCCCACTCCAAGATGACGTTGCTCCCGGTGCCGTCGCGGGGATGACGGCAAGGAGGTTGCGCGGTTGCGTGCTGACCTGGGCCGGATGGGGTCGAACTTGAACCAGCCGACGCGCGCGGTGAATTCCGGCCAGGTTCTTGCCCATGGTGAGCTGCTGGAGACGGTGGAGGCCACGCGCCAGGAGTTGGCCCGTCTGCGGGGTGAGCTGGCGTGATCGCGAAGATCACCCGGGGCAAGAACCCCGGGGACATCGGGGCCTACCTGCATGGTCCGGGGAAGGCGAACGAGCACGTCCATCCGGCCAACGGGAAGCTGGTTCCTGGCGGGGTGGTGATCGCCTCGAACATCGGCGTGGAAGGACACCTGGACCCGTCCCAGTGGGCCGGCGAGCTGCGCAAGGCCATGCATAGCCGGCCGGAGATCAGGAACCCGGTCTGGCATGCCTCGCTACGCAACACCGCGACGGATCCGATCCTGACAGATGATGCGTGGGCGGATATGGGCCAGTCCTTCGCCGAGGACATGGGCTTTGCCGATCATCCCTGGGTGATGGTCCGCCACGGTTCTGACCATGTGCATGTGGTGGTCTCCCGGGTAAGCGACCTGGGAGAGGTCTGGCATGGGAGAAACGACCGGCGTGCCGCACAGAGTGCCTGCACCCGCCTAGAACAAGAGCACGGCCTGGAGCAGGCACCCAGGCGTCGTGTGCAGGCCAAGGTTTCGGTGGGGGCCGAGCGTGAGGAGTTCAAGGGCAAAGCCCGGACGGTGGAGGCAGGTCGGGCGGTGCAGGAACGGGAGCGGCTCCAGATGGCGAAGGCCATGGCGGAGAGCCGCCGGCTACAGAAAGCGAATTCCCCCCACCCATTCAGCCCCAGAGCCCCGGAAAGCACGCCGGTCGCCAGACCCCGCAGTGCCGCGCAACGCCAGTACGGCCACGATAAAGGAATTGGGCGTTAATCGTTCAAAGGGAAGACCGGCAGCATCTCCAAAGAGACTCCTAGGTTTCTAATCCATCCCTTTCCTTGACGCGACGGGGGGAAGCTGCGATGAGGGTTATGAGTGATGTTTTAGCAAATGCGGTGATTTTCCATAGAAACGTGCTCATGTCTCGGAAAGCATTTGGCGATTGAGGTCATCCCAGTTCTTATCTGTAACAACGAGCGCAACCATATCTTCTGGACAGAAACCGAAGAATCCATCGTCATACCGAAGGGCCATATTGACTGTATTTTTGCATTTAGGACATGGAGCTTTAGGCCGAGATCCACTTCTATATGGTTCCACCGCCTCCATTTTATCCAGTTGGCCAATTTGAATAGCGGACTCAGCAGTTGGATCGACGTTGAAGGCGAAGAAACATGAAGAACAGACCATCGTTCTTTCGCCTTTGCCGTTTTGGGATGCGAAAAGATCAACGCTGCAATTGGTACAACTGAATTTCCATCGTGGAAGCTTCTCTTTCGACGAATTTTCTGCACCTTTGGGACCAAATTTTCTAGTGAACCCAGCACCGGCTGAGTTTCGATGTACGTTGAAAACCTCACCGCAATTAGGACAAGTTTCTATAGAGGTATCTCCAGGTGTCGCTCCTACCAGTACATTTACCCCGAAGTCACAGTATGGGCATGTGGTGCGTACTTTCCCTGAAGCCCGAGGCACGCTCCCGTTGCTATCTGCTAGCTCCTCAATGACCTCGTTAATTTTGTTTTGTAACTGGGCTAAGCCAGTTGAGTCTTGTTGGCTGTTGTCGGCGTCTGATCGTGAAGCTAGTTCCCGACCGAGCTTGTCCAGCGAGTGCGCGGTATCAAGCAAGGATGCCGAGTCAAACTTAGATTTTCGCATAACCGCAATTTCATTTACTTGCCCATAAATCGTCCTGTTTGCTTGTGAAATTAGTTCGAACCCCGTGTCGGCGGAAAATACTTTCATTTCGAACTTTTCGACGGTCTGGCTAATTTGGCCTGCAGCCTGCCCGAGAACACGACTAAGGTTATTGAGTTTTTCGTCGATCTCAGCACGCGCGACTTCTACAGCGTTCGCTGACTCATCTTTTGCGTTTTTTCGTGATTCTTCGCGCTGGCGTTCGCTTAGTATCCGGGAAGCCAACCACGATAAGAGCACGCCGCCTAAGGCAACAAGCACACCACCAGTTACTGTGAGCGTGGGGTTAGGTACTTTTCCGCTTGAACCACTTACTTGCAAAATAACGCCAATCACAATCATGGCGATGCCAGCGATAACTTCAACTAAAACGGACAATATGGATGAAGCGAAAGCAGGCTTCGTCATTGGGTCTCCTTGACTTATTCGCTAATTGGTAAGACAATTGTCCACGAAGCGCAGCAAAAATGCTCGCTGTTTATCTGCTCCGACCCGCCAGTGTTGCGGGTCGTTTGCATTTAATTGACTGCTACGTTCGATCCTGTACCTGAGATGCTATTGCAACATCCGGTTAGGTAACCAGCGATGAGTAGAACAAGGGGCTGTTCGGCAGTGGTATTACAACGCACGTTTTGCCTGGTCACTGGCTAAGTTGCTGAGCAGGGCGTTAGCGTTCTCCAAGATCGCGGACGGAATTTTCCGTGTCTTTCGGAACTATTCAACAACAGGCCTAGTCGCCATCTATGTTCTGTTCGATTGGATCCCCGGACGGAAACGGAACTATTTTGCAACCGACTTCGGGGGATCCGTGTAGCAGCCCCGGAAGCAGAAATTTTCGCACAGAATACACACGATAATGTCGGTTATCGAGTGGAAGTGACGTCAGCCCTCGGTACCGTCGGCCCAACTTCAAGCAAGGCAGGCCGTTAAGCCGTCTTGATCGCCAAATGGGCGCTATCCCTGCCGGCGGAGCACACCCGTCTCACCTATGGGCACGGCCTCCCCTTCTGGAGTGTCTGAACCGCTCCGCGCTGGACCTGCTGGGGGTGGGCCGCATCCACGTCGAGGCCTACTGCGTTAGATGCGGTTCTATTTTCGAGCCCTCGACCCATGACGCATAGCCAAGCCCGATCTTCTCCTGGATCGGCAAGGCGTCCATGTCCCCGAGCAACAGCACTGCGGACACCGAGGTGGTGCGGGCCCCCGTGGAGATCTCGAAGCGCGCTCCGTCGAGCCAAGTCCAGGACCTTTTGCTGTGTGCCGGGAAGATCGAGCCCGACGTGGGGGTCATGGTAAAGCCGGTGACGCAGATCGGTGGTCCCGGGGTGGAATGCGCGGACGTCGACCAGCAGGTCGGCGGTGGGGTCCGTGCGGGATCCGGCAGCCATGAGGTCCTCCCCCCTCGTGGCGCCGTGGCCCTGGCTCAGGTGGCTGGTTTTGCGCTGGAACCAGCCAACGGCAGCGTCCGGCGGGAACAGTGCCGCCAGGTCCACGCGGTCCGCATGATCATCAGCAGAAGAACCAGCTCGACGGCGCTACCGAGAAGGTAGTAGATCCACCTCTCGCTCAGGGCCGTCACCACGATGGTGACGAAGTAGAGCACACCGATGACGATGTTGGCGGTCCGATTCACCCTGGCCCGGGCCAGAAGCGACACCACGATCATGAGGCTGGGAACCAGGATGTAGGCGGTCGCCAACGCCAGGAAGGTCTGGTTGATCGCCACGCCCGTGCCGGAGACCTGGCCGGCGAGCGCGCCCTGGACGATGTCTGCCCTCCAGAATCCGAAGAGATCGACATAGGCGAAGACGAACAAGACGCTGGTCCACAGGCCGCTAAGCACGATCCTTTCGTCGAGTCGGGGGTCCGAACGGTCCGTCGTTGGATTCCTACGCATCACGGTTTCACTTTCATCGAGGGTGGGCACTGGTTCCTGGCTTCCAGTGTGGGTCCGGCACCCCCGGCACCACACCGGTCCGCAGGCCTGGATCGATCTGGCCCATCGGCCGGGCGGGGGCTGGTCCTTCGGCCGTTCCGTTGCCGGCACCGCTCTTCTATGCTGATGACCATGTGGAGTGTCGCCCGGTCGCTGTGGGTCGAGCCACCCGTCAGGGGTGCGTCGGCCGGTATCCGCTGGCACGACGGCGTCCTGGCTGCGGTCGTGGCCGTGGCGGTGGTCCTCGAGGCGGCCGTCCGGCCCGACTCCGCGTGGCTCATCGTACCGATGGGACTGCTCGTGACGGTGGCGGTGTTGATCCGGCGAGCGCATGCTCTGGCCGCCGTCGTTCTTGCGTTCGGGATGTTCATCCTCGTGGATCTGGGCGCCCTCGTCTCCGGCACCGGCCCGGTGGTGCTCCATGGCGGGGCCGCCGTGCTCCTGCTGGTCCATTCCCTCTTCCGGCGGGCCGCCGGACGGGACGTGGCCCTGGGCGCCGGGGTGATCGTGATCGGACTCCTGCTCAGCATCCTGACGGACTTCAGCGGGCCGGCGGATGCGATCGGGGGGACGGCGGTCCTGGTGTCAGCCGCCGCCGTGGGAACGGCCGGCCGCTATCGGGTTCTCGTCCGGGGTCAGTTGATCGAGCACACGAGGCTCCAGGAGCGGGAGCAACTGGCCAGGGATCTCCACGACACGGTCGCCCATCATGTCTCCGCCATGGCCATTCAAGCCCAAGCAGGTCTGGTCCTGGCTCGTTCCACCTCGCCGGGCGGCGCCGTTGACGCGCTGGAAGTCATCGAGCGGGAGGCCGCCACCACGCTGGAGGAAATGCGGGCCATGGTGGGCACGCTGCGCGGCACCGGCGATCGGGAAGCGGCCGGTCCAACGAGCCAGCTGGCCGATCTGAAGAACCTGGCCTCCCCGGGAACCGGCCTTCCGCGGGTCGAGGTCCGGCTGCGGGGCGAGCTGGCAGGCCTGCCTGCGGGCGTGCAGACTTCCTTGTACCGCGTGGCACAAGAGGCCGTCACGAACGCCCGGCGGCATGCACGCCACGCCACCTTGATCGATGTCACCGTCGTGGGCGGTGGCACCGAGGTGAGGCTCAGCGTCATGGACGACGGGGCAGCCACCACCGGTGGGGTCCCCGGCTATGGGCTGATCGGCATGGCCGAGCGGGTCCGGTTGCTCGGGGGGACGTTCCATGCCGGACCGGGAACCGGACACGGCTGGCTGGTCACCGCGGTCCTCCCCCGCCCGGGGGCCTCATCATGACCTTGCGGGTACTCATCGCCGATGATCAAAGCATCATCCGGGCCGGGCTGACCACGATCCTGGACCACCAGCCCGGCCTGAACGTCATCGGCCAGGCTGCCGACGGGAGGGAGGCCGTGGACATGGCCCTGCGCCTGCGCCCCGATGTCTGTTTGCTGGATATCCGGATGCCGAACCTCGATGGCATCGAAGCAACCCGCCTGTTGGCCGGGCCCGGCGTGGAGAACCCCTTGGCCGTCGTCGTGATCACCACCTTCGACACCGACGAACATGTCTACGGGGCGCTGAAGGCGGGCGCGCGGGGGTTCCTCCTCAAGGGCGCCTCCCCCGAAGAACTGGTCCGGGCCGTCCAGGCCGCCGTCCGGGGCGGGGCGCTCATCGATCCCGGGGTGACGGCCCGACTCCTGGCCGACTTCACCCGTCGCATCCCGACCCGCCCTGCCCAGCCCCTCGATCCGCTCACCACCCGTGAGGAAGCGGTGCTGCTCAGCGTGGCCGCAGGGCGGACCAACGCGGAAATCGGCCAGGACCTCCACATCGCCATAAGCACCGTGAAGTTCCACCTCGGCAGTCTCATGGCCAAACTCCAGGCACGGAATCGGGTCGAGTTGGCCATCTGGGCCTACGAGACCGGGCGCATGGAGTGAACCGTCGAGGCCCTGTCGAACGCGTTCCGCACCGCAGGGTCAGTCCCCCTGGGTCTCCGTTGATTCCTGGTGGAACCATTCGATGTGTTCGCGCAGCAACCGGGCGGCCTCGGCCCCGTGGCCGGCGGATACGGCCGCCAGAATGCCATGGTGCTGGGCCCGCAGGACCTCGGCGATGGGTTCCCAGGCGGCGTCGCTGCGCACCGATTCGCGCACGTAGTCGCCGATGGACAGCCGCAGGGACTCCATCATGGCCTCGATCACGGCGTTACCGGCCAGCCCGGAGAGCAGCACGTGGAAACGGGCGTCCATGGCATGGAAGCCGGCACGGTCCAGCTGCGGATCGTCCATGGCGTCCAGCAGCTCCCGTGCCGCGGCCAGGAGGCGATCGGAGCGTTCGGGGTCGGCTTGGAGGTCCGCGGTGTTCGCGGCCCAGGTCTCCAACAGGATGCGGGTCTGGACGATCTCCTCGACACTGAGCCGAGCCGAGGCGACGTGCATCCGCAAGGCGGTGGCGATCCCGGTGGCCGGTTCGGAAATCACCACGGCCCCGGCGCCGGGCCCGGATCCGGTGGCGGTGCGCACCACGCCCATGACGTCCAGGATCCGGATGGCGTCCCGGACCGAGGCCCGGGAGATGCCATGTGTTTCGGCCAGCAGCCGTTCGCCGGGCAGTTGGTCCCCGACCTTCAGCTGCCCATGACGCAGCTGGTTCTCGATGGCGTCAAGGACGGTCTGGTAGGCCTTCGGTGCCGGAGCTCCGGCCTGGTTCTCGGTGGTCACCCGTCCATCCTTCCATGGTCCGACCACCCTCGGCGCGGGTGCTGGACGGAGGGGAGCAGTAACCCTATAGTGGTCTGACCACATAGCCCATGGCTCGCTCGACGACGCCACCGGAAGGCCCTGAATGAAAATCGCCCTATTTGCCACCTGCATCGTCGATGGCATGTACCCGAGCACCGCCCGGGCCACCGTCTCGATCCTGGAACGGCTCGGGCACGAAGTCGTGTTCCCGACCGGCCAGGCCTGCTGCGGTCAGATGCACATCAACTCCGGCTACTTCGCCGAGGCCGTGCCGGTCATCGCCAATCACGTCGAGGCCTTCGACACCCCCGACTACGACGTCGCCGTGGCCCCTTCGGCCTCCTGCGTCGCCTCGGTGAAGCACCAGCACCCGATGATCGCCGAACGGGCCGGCGATGCCGGGCTCAAGAGCCGGGCCGAGTCGGTGGGGACGCGCACCTACGAGCTCTCCCAACTGCTCACCGACGTCCTGGGCATCACCGACGCCGCCGCAGAACTGGGCAGCTGGTTCCCGACCTCGGTGACCTACCATCCCTCCTGCCACGGGATGCGGCTGTTGCGCCTGCAGGACCGCCAACTGGATCTGCTGCGCACCGTCGAGGGCATCACGGTGGCCGATCTGCCCGAGGCCGACCAGTGCTGCGGCTTCGGCGGGACGTTCTCGATGAAGAACGCCGAGGTCTCCTCGGCCATGCTCGAGGACAAGGCGGAGAACATCACCTCCACCGGCGCCTCGCTGTGCACCGGGGGCGACGCCTCCTGCCTGCTGCATATCGGCGGTGGGCTCTCCCGCTCCGGCGCCGCGGCGGGCACCCTGCACTTCGCCGAGATCCTCGCCAGCACCCGGGAGAACCCGTATGACGCCGGGACCGGGCACGGCGCGAAGGCGAAGGTGGCCCGATGAGCGCCGTCTTCGTCGGCATGCCGTCCCTGCCCGCCTACGGGATCGGGAACCTGCATGCCACCGAGTCCTTCCCCGACGCAGCCCACCACGAGCTGGCCAACGACCAAATGCGCACCAACCTGCGCCATGCCACCCACTCCATCCGCGATAAGCGGCTGAAGGTCGTCGGGGAGCTGCCCGACTGGGAGGACCTGCGCTCCGCCGGATCGGCGACGAAGGAAGCGGCCATGGCCGACCTTCCGGCCCTGCTGGAACAGTTCGAGGCGAACTTCACCGCCCGCGGCGGGATCATCCACTGGGCCCGGGACGCCGAGGAGGCCAACCGGATCGTCGCCTCCCTCGTCCGTGAGCAGGACACCGAGGAGGTCGTGAAGGTCAAGTCGATGGCCACCGAGGAGATCGGTCTGAACGACCACCTCGCGGCCGAGGGGATCGAGGCCTTCGAAACCGATCTGGCCGAACTGATCGTCCAGCTCGGCCACGATAAGCCCAGCCACATCCTGGTCCCGGCCATCCACAAGAACCGCTCCGAGGTCCGCGAGATCTTCCTGCGCGAAATGCCCGATGTCGACCCGGAGCTGACCGATGACCCGCGCCAGCTGGCCATGGCCGCCCGGGCCCACCTGCGGCGCAAGTTCCTCTCGGCCAAGGTCGCCATCTCCGGGGCCAACTTCGCGCTGGCCGATACCGGCACCCTGGGCGTCGTCGAATCCGAAGGCAATGGCCGGATGTGCCTGACGCTGCCACAAACGCTGATCACCGTGATGGGCATCGAGAAGCTGCTGCCCCAGGCCGACGACCTCGAGGTCTTCATGCAGCTGCTCCCCCGCTCCTCCACCGGGGAACGGATGAACCCGTACACCTCCTTCTGGACCGGGGTCACCGAGGACGACGGACCACAGAACGTGCACCTGGTGATGGTGGACAACGGGCGCACCGCCGCCCTGTCGGATCGGTACGGACGTTCGGCGTTGCACTGCATCCGGTGCTCGGCCTGCATGAACGTCTGCCCGGTCTACGAACGCACCGGCGGCCACGCCTACGGCTCGACCTACCCGGGACCGATCGGGGCGATCCTCTCCCCGCTGATGACCGGCATCAAGGCGGAGGAGAATAATTCCCTGCCCTATGCCTCCAGCCTGTGCGGGGCCTGCTTCGACGCCTGCCCGGTGAAGATCAACATCCCCGAGATCCTGGTGCACCTGCGCGGCGAGGACGTCGACTCCCGGCGCGGAAAACCCCGGATGCCCTCGGAAATGGACCTGATGATGAAGGGCGCCCAATGGGCGTTCTCCTCCGGGACGCACCTGAACCTGTTGGAGAAGGCCCTGCCCTTGGGCCGGTTGGCTGCCGGACGGGATAAGAAGATCAAACGTCTTCCCGGCCGCCTGGCCGGCGGGTGGACCGCCTCCCGTGACATCCCGGCGCCACCGAAGAAGTCCTTCCGCGACTGGTGGGCCTCCGAGCACGACGCTGGGGACACCGGCACCACGAAGGACGGAAAATGATGGGCGCCCGCGAAGAGATCCTCGAACGCATCACCTCGGCCCTGGCCGACGAACCCGCGATCCCCGAGGTCCCGCGCACCTACCGCCGGTCCGCCGATCTATCGGAACAGGACATCGAGGAGATGCTGGTCGAACGTCTCGAGGACTATAAGGCCCACGTCGACGTCGTGACTGCGGCAGGACTCCCGGGGACCATCGCCACCCTGCTGAAGGAGGCCTCCGGGTACGTGGTCCCCCACGGGCTGCCCGAGGCCTGGTTCGACGTTGACGATCTGCGCGTCGATGACCGGCGGATCACCGACGCCCCGGGCCACCGGTTGAGCGTGCCCGAACTCGACGCGCTCTCCTCCGTGGTCACTTCCTCGACGGTCTCCATCGCCGAATCGGCCACGATCGTGTTGGACGGCTCGCCCGACCAGGGGCGGCGGGCGATCAGCCTGGTGCCCGATCAGCATGTGTGCATCGTCCCGGCGTCGTCCATCGTCCAGATCCTGCCCGAGGCCATGTCGCGGCTGGAGATCACCCGGCCGTTGACCTGGATCTCCGGCCCCAGCGCCACCAGCGATATCGAGCTCGAACGGGTGGAAGGGGTTCACGGGCCCCGGCGTCTGGACGTCGTCATCGTCACCGACCTCTGAGACAATGCCATCCATGAGCACCGACCTGCCGGAAACCCCCGAAGCCGTCCGCGCCCTGGCCGCCCGCCACGATCTGGACCTGACCGAAGAGGGCATCACGTTCAACGAATCGGGGCTGGACTACCGGGTCGCGTTCGGCCACGAGGACTCCGAGGTGGCCCAGCAGTGGGTGCTACGGATCCCGCGCCGCGACGAGGTCTCCGCCACGCTCGGCGAGGAACGGGCGATCCTTGATTTCGTGCGCCCCCGGCTGTCGGTGGCCGTCCCCGACTGGCGGATCAGCACCGCCGAACTCATCGCCTATCCGTTGTTGCCCGGTTTCCCCGGGCTGACCCTGGACGGCGCCGGTGAGCCGCTGTGGAACTTCGACACCGAATCAGAGGCCTACGCCGATTCCCTGGCCCGGGTCATCGCCGAACTGCACACCCTGGACACGGACCGGGCCCAAACAGCAGGCGTTCCGCATGAGGACCCCGAGCAGGTCAGAGCCCGCTGGCGGGCGGACCTGGAGCGGGTGCGGGCCGAGTTCGAGGTCTCCGACGACCTGGTCGGCGGTTGGGAGGCCTGGCTGGCCGATGACGGATTATGGCCACGGTCCACCGTGTTCACCCACGGGGAGCTCTACCCGGCCCATCTGCTGCTCGATGAGCATGAGCAGATCGTTTCGGTGCTGGACTGGACCACGGCGAAGGTCAGCGATCCGGTGGTCGATTTCACGTTCCACTGCATGATCTCCAGTGCCGATATCTTCGAGCGGACCGTGGCCCGCTATACCGAGCTCACCGGGCGGGAGGAGCCCCGGCTGGCCGAACGCTGCGCCTCGTTGTTGGCGGCCAGCCCACTAAGTCATGCGCTCTACGCACTGGCCACCGGGCTGGAGGAGCATCGGGCCGCCGCAGCCAGCATGCTCAACCCGCAGGCCCCGGACCACTAACCGCAGGAGAAGGTGCCGGCGCCTATTCGTCTGTGGTGTGGGGCAGCGAAGCCACGACCTCGGCGTATGGGAACGACAGGACGGCGCCGGCGGCGAGGGAGTAGGTCACCCCGCCGGCGGTATCGTCGATGAGGACCGCCAGGACGCCTTGTTCGCCGGAGAGCTGCGGTTTCTTCTGGTCGACGACCGTGCTGAAGATCTCATCAGCCGTGAAGTCGCCGGCGTGGGTGCTGTCCAGGACGCCACCGGGGGGAACGGCCATCGCCGGGAACTCGGCCTCATAGGTGCCGGTGACGTAGCTTTTGCCGCCCGCATGGTTGACCATCATCGCCTCGGAGAAGTCGATGGTCAGCTTGCTGTCCCCCTATCCCGCGGTCATGCGGTTGGCTGCGGACACCGTGGTATCCCCGGGGGGCCCTGCCGACCGATTCGGGGGTCACGACCATGCTGACGTCGGTGGATTTTCCGTCGGCATCGATCGCCTGCCCGGTCAGCGTGAAGGGTGCCCCGTCATACCCTTCGGAGGCCTTGACCACGACCGCCTCTTCCGGGGCGAACTTCGGTTCTTCGCCGTCCCGGCAAGGCTCTGCTTCCTCGCAAAGCCGCGGCAGCTCGGCCACGCCGGGGGTGGCGATCTCCAGTCCCTTCGGCACCTCCTGCCCGGCGTCGAACTCCAGTCGTTCATGATCCTCCACGGCCGCCCCGCCGGCGAGTTCCGCCGGGTTGAACAGGACCGGGACGCCGGCATACATGGCCCCGAGGTCGGCGTCGTATTCCAGCCCCTGCTGGGCCGCCGCTGCCGTGGAGGTGGCAGCCGACGATCCGGTCGATGAGGTGCAGCCGCTCAGCCCGGCAGCGGCGAGGAGCGTCACCGCGGCGCAGACCGCGATCCTTGGCCCCACTGCGTTTTGACCGATCATGGTGCCTCTCCCCACGGTGCCAGTGGTCCGGCCCGGCGACCTCGCGACGGGCGTTTCCGGCCACGCTACAGCACTCGAAGAGACGTCCACTCGGCTGGTCTATATTGTCGTCCGACCGTTACTGCCCACCGGTTCCCCGGTTCCGGTCTTCGTGTCCACGGTGAAGGTCTGCTCGAAGTACTCCCCTCCGGCGGCGACCGCACAGTGCACGACGACGGCTCCGGCTGCCAGATCTGCTGCGCTCACCGTCTGGGTCGGGGTGAAATACAGTGTCTCGGCGCCCGGCTCGAGTTCAACCGGCGGGAAGTCGCCGGCCACCTCCCCATCGAAGGTCCCGGAGAGTTCGGCCGTCACCGTTTCATCCCGAAGGTTCCTGAACCGCCCGGTGAAGGCGAGGAGGTCCCCGACCTTCACCCCGGGGGCCGGGGGCCCGTAGTTGGCGATCTGGGCCTCGCGGGTGCCCAGGATCTGCCCCTCCTCCGCGTAACCGTGCCCGATTTCCTTCCAGGTGTGCACACCCCACTGCCCCGCTTCCGCCGGGATCGAATGCGTGGCCCCGACCGTGACCCATTCGGTGGGCCGCCCGGGGGTGATGGAGCGCAGCACCCAGGTCAGCGCTCCGCCGTCGTCCTCGGTGAAGGTCGCCGCCGCGGCGGCGAGTGCCTCATCACCCAACTGGTCGGCGTCGATGCGGGTGAACACCAGCTCGGTGTACCCGCAGCGTTCGTAGAAGACCCCGAGTGAGCCGTCGGCCAGCACGGCGGCCGTGGAATAGGCCGAGCTTCCTAAGCAGAGGGTACGCACCGGCACCCAGCTGGCCCCGGCGTCGTAGGAGGCACTGAGCACGGTCTGACGCCGCAGTGCGGTGTCCCGGTTATTGGTCGCCAGCAGGACGGACCCTCCGTCTGCGGTGGTGCGCAGGCGCAGGATGGATCCGTTGTCCCCCGGATCGGGGAGGGTGGGGATCGGTTCCAGGGCCGTGTAGCTGTGGCCGCCGTCGCGCGAGATGGCTCCCCGGCGGGCCCCGGGCGCCCGTGAGTTCAGCAGCACGGTGCCGTCGGGCAGGCAGAGGGTCTTGTTTTCATTCGCTTCCCCCGGGGCGGGCTCACCCAGGGTCCAGGTGTCTCCGTGGTCGTCGGAGTAGGCGCTGGCGGCGCGGATGAAGCCGTTGAACAGCAGGACCATCTGTTGGATGAGTCGGCCGGCATAGGGGCCGGCGTCGAGTTGGATCCCGTTCCCGGCGGCGGCGAAGATCCCGGTCACGCCCTCGCGCTTGAGTTCCCCGGTCAGCCGCCGGTGGGACCAGGTGGCCCCGTCGTCGTCCGAGATGGACAGATCCACGTGCTGGACGTCGTCGTCCGGTTCGAGCCCTTCGACGGCTTCGAAGAACCCGGCATGGGTGCCGGCCGCATGGAAGCAGAAGATGCGTCCGGTCTGCCGGTCCACGAGCAGGCTGGGATCACCGTATCCGGTCAGGCCTTCCCCGGTGCGGATCAGCTGTTGTGGTCCCCACGTCGTACCGTGGTCGAAGCTGCGGCGCACGAGCAGGTCGATGGTGTTGGGTAGGTCATCGAGATTGGGTCGGCCGTCATAGGCGGCCAGTACCGTTCCCGAGGTACTCACGGCGAGCGCGGGGATCCGGTACTGCCGATACCCATCATGGCCCCGGGCCGCCACGACGTGTCCAGGGGTTTCTGGGCTGGGCGTGGCCACCGGGGGCGCGGGGGGATTCGGAGGAAGCACACCCCAGAACTACACGGTGTGAAGAACAACGGCCAATGATGACCTCTCCCGCACCGCTAAGCGTTTTTGTTGCTCACCCCCTGCGATACGGTGGGCAAAACCACAACGTCGGAGGACGCATGCCAGTGAAGACCAAAACGATCCTGCCGCTGATCGCGGTCGGCGCCTTGCTGGCCGGCTGCGGCACGGGGACAACGGCGCCGGATGCCTCGGCGCCGCCGGAGTCCGCCGCCGGCTCTTCTTCGGCCGTGGCTTCGGAGGACTGTTCGGCGTTGCAGGACCAATTTATTGCCGGGGATCTCCCGCAGGAATTCTATGACGGCGTGGATCAGGGCGTGCGGGTCGTCGAGACCACCAGCGGGACGATCCTCCAAGACGGCCCGCTCACGTCGGAGGCCGCCCAGGATCCCGATGCTTCTTCACCCTCAGCCGAGTACCCCGACCGGGTGGAGCCGAACCCCGAATGGCCGAAGGATTCCGTGGTCTTCATCGATCCCGCCAGCGGCGACGTCGTGAAGACGATCGCTGTGCCGGATGAGCTGACGTGCGCCCCGTAGACCTGCCGGGCGCTACTCCGCAGCCAATCTGACGCAGCATCCGCAGGGCGCGCTGGGTTCCACCCGTTCGGTGCGCCGATCCGATTCCAGCGTCTCCAAGGCCCCGCAGATCAGCTCCTGGTTGATTCCGCACACCGTGTCGGTATGCCGGTTGGCCAGGGAGTGAAACGGACAGTTGGTCAGATCCGTGGTCCCGTCTTGACGATCCTCTGGCCGGTAGCCGTTCGCGGCGAGAAAAGCCTGCACATCCGCTTGGCCGGCCGCCAGGCGGCGCCCCGCCGCGCGCGCGGCTTCGGGCAGGTGCTCGTCCAACGACCGGCCGTCGGCACGGGAGGCGTCGATCGCCTCGGCCATGATGTCGGCGGCGACGGTATATTCGCGCTGCGGGACACTGGCGGACACCTCAGTCCGGGTCGCCCGGTAGACCTTGGAGGGCCTGCCGGAACCGGGGCCCGTGGCCCCATTCAACCGACGGAATTCCACCGTGAGCAGCCCCTGTTCGGCGAGCCGATCCAATTGGAAGGCCGCAGCATGGCGGGCCAAGCCCAGTTCCCGGGCGACCTCGTCGCGCCCCACTGATTCCCGGCTGCGCGACACCAACTCGTAAATCGAAGCGCGTAGGGGGTCCGCGACGGTGGCGATGTCCTGCAGGGAACGATGGCGCGATACGGGTCTCATGACGTCAGTCTACTTCTAAAACGAATATGTATTGATTTAGAGTACCGACGGTTCTAATGTGAGTTATCTCTACTTTAGAAAGGTTCCCATCATGACCACCCATCTCGCCCCGGAGGGCACCCGGCAACACAGCCGTGCCACGCATCAGGCCTTCCTCCTGCTGCGGACCATCTTCACCATCGCGCCGATCATCTTCGGTATCGACAAGTTCACCAACGTGCTCACCGATTGGACGCATTACCTGGCCCCCATCGCCACCGACATCGTCCCGGTCAGCCCGGAGGTCTTCATGTACGGGGTCGGCATCGTGGAGATCGCCGCAGGCATTCTGGTCGCACTGCGGCCACGCATCGGTTCGCTGGTCATCGTCGCCTGGCTGGCCGGCATCATCGTGAACCTCCTGCTGCTCCCCGGGTTCTTCGATGTGGGGCTGCGGGACTTCGGCCTTCTGGTGGCCGCCTTGGCGCTAAACCGCCTGGCCAGTAGCGAGGCCGTGGCCCATCCGAGGAAGGCATAACGCCGAAACCAGCGCGGGGCCCGGCTCCACGGCGGGAACCGCGCTGGACGCGGTCCGGCACCCACACCTGCCGATCAGCGTCCTGCGGCGTAGCCCTGGGCCCCACGGGGATTCGCTGCCGCCGCGAGTTGACCTGTCGCTGGATCCCGGACGACGACGGACAGCCGTCCCAGCGCCCAGTCACCGGCCCGGGTCACCACATGGCCACGGGCTTCAAGCCCGGCGATCACCGCTTCGCCCAGCCGGTCCTCCACCACGGCCCCACCCGGAGCCCAGGTCCGCGGCCAAAAAGAACCGGGAATTGAGGTGGTGTGCAGCGCCGGGGCGTCGATCGCCTGCTGCGGGGTGTACCCACCGACGATGGTGCGCAATAGGTAGAGCAGCTGCCACTGATCCTGCTGGTCCCCTCCCGGCGAGCCCACTGCCGCCACCGGCTGACCGCCCTTGAAGACCAGGGTGGGGGTCAACGTGGTGCGCGGGCGTTTCCCGGGAGACAGGGTGGACGGAGAGCCTGCCTGTAGCCAGGTCATTTGCAGCCGGGTGCCCAGGCAGAATCCCAGCGCGGGGACGTTCGGCGAGGATTGCAGCCAGCCACCCGAGGGGGTAGCCGACACCATGTTCCCCCACCGGTCCACCACATCCAGATGACAGGTGTCCCCTCGGGTTTCCCCGCTGGGGCGGACCGTCGGTTCCCCGACGCCGGCGAAACCGGTCTTGGCGCCGTCGGCCCGGGCCGGGGACGGTTCCTCGGTGCGCAGGTCGGGCCGAAACGGCGTGTGCCCGGGGACGGTTCCCGGTCGGAAGTCATGGCTGGCCCGTTCGGTGATCAAGCCGCGGCGTTCGGCAGCATAGTCGGCACCCAGCAGGTACTCCAGCGGGACATCGGTGTCCCCGAAATAGGCTTCCCGGTCGGCCATCGCCAGCTTCAGGGCCTCCAGGATGGTGTGGGCGCCGAGTTCGGTGGACGGGTCCAGGTAGTCGTCGTCGTACCCCTCGAGGATGGCCAGGGCCAACAGCAGTGCCGGGCCCTGCCCCCAGGGTCCGGTCTTGGCGATGGTGTGTCCGCGAAAGACGACGGTGGCCGCCGGTTCGTAGCCGGCCCGGAACCCGTCGACGTCGGCGGCCGTCATCACCGCGGCATGGTCGGTCCCGGAGGAATGCCGGTGGGGTGTCGCGAGGAAGGCCTCCGCCTCGGTGCCGACGGTATGCGCCCAGAGCCCACGGGCGGCATCGATTCCAGCGGCCCGGCCGCCGTCCGCTGCGGTAGTTGTCGCCGTCCGAGCCAGGGATCCGAGCAGCTGCGCATACGTCGGGTTGTAGAGCATCGACCCTTCGGCCGGCGGCTTCCCCTCCGGGAGCCACTGCCGGGCCGAGCTGGGCCAATGGTCGGTGAACAGGTCGGCGACCGTGGCGATGGTGTCGCACACGCGCGGCAGGATCCGGTGCCCGTCCCGGGCCTGGTCGATGGCATAGGCCAGCACGTCGGCCAGGTCCCAGCTGCCGTGGTCACGCAGCAGCAGCAACCAGGCGTCCACCGCCCCGGGGACCGCCGCCGCCAGCGCGCCGGCCCCGGGCACCAGATCCAGGCCTTCGGCACGGTAATGCTCCACGGTGGCCGCCGCCGGTGCCGGCCCCTGGCCCATCAGGATCACTGGCTCGGCCGGCCGTTCAGCAGTGGCGAAGAGCGCGGTCATATCGCCGCCGGGGCCGTTCAAATGCGGTTCGACGACGTGGAGCACGAAGCCGGCGGCCACGGCGGCATCGAAGGCGTTGCCCCCGCGTTCGAGGACCGATTGGGCGCAGCCGGTCGCCAGCCAGTGGGTGGAGGCGCTCATGCCGAAGCTGCCGTACAGGGTCGGGCGGGTGGTGAAGGATTCCGGTGCGGTGTAGGTCACACCCCTACTGTAGGTTCCCGCAGCTGGAGGGAGGCCCGGTCAGTCGTTGTAGGCTGCGGACATGACGACGTGGGTTCCCGATGTGTTGGGGCCGGGGTTCGAGCAGCTCACCCTGGAGCTGCCCTCGGGCGAGGTGGCCACCCTGGTGAGGTATGGCGGGGGCATCCAGGACTGGAACGTCCCGGAACTATCCGGAGTCGACGTCCTGTACATCCACGGGTGGTCCGACTACTTCTTCCAACGTGAGCTCGCGGAGTTCTGGCATCGGGCCGGCGCCCGCTTCTTCGCCATCGATCTACGCCACTACGGGCGCAGCCTCCGCCCGGGCTCCACCCCGGGGTACATCACCAGCCTCGACGAA
This sequence comes from Arthrobacter sp. AOP36-C1-22, assembly GCF_052377515.1. NCBI lineage: Bacteria > Bacillati > Actinomycetota > Actinomycetes > Micrococcales > Micrococcaceae > Arthrobacter > Arthrobacter sp. AOP36-C1-22. Next base: position 131,296 of record NZ_JBQSWW010000006.1, read on the forward strand.
TACGACGAGGAGATCGCCGCCGCGCTGGAGGCCATGGGTCGCGATTCGGCGTCCACGACCCCGTTGTTGTTGATGGGTCATTCCACCGGTGGCCTGACGGCCACGCTGTGGGCCGCCCGCCATCCGCAGCAGGTCGACGCCCTGGTCCTGAATTCCCCGTGGCTGGAGTTCCAGGGACGGGATATCGGCCGGGCCATGATGGCCCCGTTGATGCACGCCGGGTCGTGGCTGCGCCCGGCGGCCTCTTTGCCGACCATCGATCCGGGGATCTACACCCGGGCCGTCTCCAGCCAGTTCGACGGCGAATGGGACTACAACCTTCAATGGCGGCCCGAACGCGGGTTCCCGCTGACCTGGGCCTTCCTCAATGCCGTCTTTGAGGGCCAGGCCACCGTGGCCGACGGCCTGGACCTGGAGATCCCGGTCCTGGTCCTGCTTTCATCCAGGAGCTACCTGCAGCCGCGCTGGTCCGTCGAGGCCACCACCGCCGACGTCGCCCTGAACGTCGACGTCGTGGCCGAACGCGCGTCGTCCCTGGGCAGCGATGTCACCATCCGACGCATCCAGGACGCCTTCCACGACATCTTCCTCTCCCCCGCGCCCGTCCGTGCGCCGGCCTATGGGCTCATGGGCGGTTGGGCGCAGGAGGCACTGGACAGCACCACCGATGAGTTGTGGGCCGCCCGCATCCAAGGGGCCGAGGAGCCCCGGGTCCCTTGTCGTTCCGCGTGGAAGGATTTTGTCGCCGGCCTTCGCGAGCTGGTCCGCGATGCCGGCACCGGGCGGCGCTGAGACGTCTCAATCGTGCTGCTGCGGGTTCCCTTCGGGCTCCGCGCCTTCGGGCCGGAACCGGCCCGTGGAAAAGGCCATTCCCACGGCTCCGATGGCCAGGGGGATGAAGGGTATGGCCAGGCTACTTTCCTGCACACCGGGCGACCACGCCCACACGACGACGGCCACCACGACGACGGCCAGCGCGAAGTGCACGACACGGGGCAGGGGCCTCGGGGCCAGGGCGAACGCCGTGTAGGTGGAGGTCAGCAGGATCCACGCCAGGATCAGCCAGTTCTTGGCCGCTTCCTCGGGGGCGCCGGCCATGGACCAGACGATTCCCCCGGAGATGGCCATCATCACCGCCGCATACATGCTTGCCGGCCGGTTGCTGCTGATCCAGGAGGCCCCGGTCCGTGGTCCCTGTTCCGTCACGTCCGACGTCGAGGTGGCTGGGTGTTCACTCATGCCGTCGACCCTACTGCCGAGGAAGTAGAAGGTTAACCTTCGAGCGGGTCAGGTCAGCTCATCGAGACGGTCCCAGAAGGAAGCGCGCAAGGTCCGGCGGACCACCTGGATATCGGTCTTCCATTCACCGATCTGCTGGGCGCAATCCTTCAGCAGCACCCGATCGATCTCCGGTGGCAACAGCGGACGGTCGGCCTGCAGCTCGGTGAGTTCGCGCTGGGTGGTGTTGACGTACCAGTTGTCCGCGACGCTGGCCCCGACTTCACCGACGGCCCGCAAAAGGGCGCTATCGCTGGCCTCGGGGGCCCCGGCCGTGGCCGCGGCGTTCTCTCGCGTGGAGGAGTGGACCAGCTGCGGTCCTGCCGATGGCACGTGGGGCAGCGGCCCGGTGTTCGGCGGGATGCGCACCGGGGACGGACCGGGCACAGGTCGCTGCGGGCGCACCGCAGGGGCCCCGGGCTTCACCGCCTGGACCGGGTCGGTTTCCAGCGCGGCCCCGGATGCTTCACCCGGGGTGTCTTCCGGCGTCGGATCAGCGGTGGCATGGACCCCGGGACCGGGCATGGACCCCTTGGTCACCGACCGGGTGAACATCGCCTCGAGCAACTCGGCGGGCAGCTCGGTGATGCCGTCGACGCACAGGGCCAGGTGCTCGGCCACCGAGGCCAGCCCGATCCGGGTCTCGGGTTTGCGCAGTCCGATGAGCTTGACCTGCACGCCCATGTCCTGGGCCTCTTCGACGGCTTCGGCCAGGTCGTCGTCCCCGGAGACGAGGTAGACCACCGAAACGGCTCCGCTGCGGGCCAGCCCCACCAGGTCCAGGGCCAGCCGCAGGTCCACGCCCTTCTGCTCACCGCTGTAGGAGATCCGGCCCAGCCGCACCTTCACGCCGTCGACCATGCCGATGCGCTTATGCTGATCGGTGAACAGCCCGTCCCGGGAGGCGTCATACCAATAGGTGCGCAGCACCGGCAGGGCACTGTCTTCCCGGGCAATGCCGGCAATGCCCTCCACGAGTCGTTCGTAGTCCACCCGGAAGGCCGAACGCAGCGAAGTGCCCGCCGTATGCTGCCCGCCGACGGCCAACAGGAACCCGGCATCCACGAAGATCGCACTTTGAGTCGTCATGGGCCATATCCTACGGGCAGCGGCCCCGGGCCCTCCCGGCCTACCCGTTCAGGTCAGGGCGGCCAGCAGCAGTGAATCCCCCAGGCCGTCCCAGCGGCCGGTGAGCTGTCCGTCACGTCCGTCGTGTCCGTCATGCCCGGACGCCGCGTGCGGGGTGCGGTAGACGGCGAGCGCCGGACCGTCGGTGGTGATCGTCGTGACGTGCCCGGCCCCCGGTTCCTCGCTCGTGGACGGGGCAGCCCTCGTGATGTCCGGCGCCGGCGCCGCGTGATCGCCGAACCCGTGGACGACGACGGTGCTGGGCTGGAGCACCAAGGTTCCGTCGATGTCACGGAACTGGTCGGCCCCCGCCTGGCCCCGGACGATGGTCCGGGCCAGTGCCGCGGCGTAGACGGGATCACCGGTGGCGTCGTAGATCCAGCGATGCCCGAGCACCGAATGTTCCATTTCCCCGGCCAGATGTTCTTCGGCCCCGGACAGTTCGGCCCCCCGGTAGGTCAACGGCACCTGCAGGACGGTGCCGTCGGAGCGGCGGACCAGATGGGTTTCGATGCCGATCCTTTCGTCCGGGTCATCGAACCGGTAGGCGCCGATCATTTCGACGGAGTCGCCGTCGTCGACTCCCGACCAGGGTTGGCGGGCCAGCCAGGCGGTGACGATTTCTTGTTTTCCGGGGGTGAGCTCAGCACGATAGACGATGGCCATGGCTTCACCGTAGGCCAGATCAGGGACCGGGGCGACCGATCGGCCCCCGCAGCCGGGATGGTTCGGGAATCCCGCACGTCCTGCCCCATGGGCGCAGCCGATGCCGCGGGCATAGACTCTCCGCACGGTTCCATCCGCGCCACCCAGGAGGTCGTCATGCCCATGCCCGTCCCCAGCCCCGGTGCCCCCTGCTGGATCGATTTGATGTCCTCCCAACCCGAACGGGCCCGCGGCTTCTATGCAGCCGTGTTCGGCTGGACCTTCGACACCGCCGACCCGGCGCAGTCTGGCCGGTACTTCACCGCTTTCAAGGACGGCCTCCCCGTCGCCGGGATCGTGGGCAACGACGGCGAAGCCGGTCTCCCCGACACCTGGAGCACGTACCTGCGCGTGGAGGACATCGAGGCCACGCTCGCCGTTGCCGTCAGCCAGGGCGGAAAGATCATGGCCCAGACCACCGAGATCGTTCCCCGTGGCCGGGTGGCCCGGGCGCTGGATCCCTCCGGGGCTTCGGTGGGCCTCTGGGAAATCGCCGAGCACCGCGGATTCCGCCTCCATGGCGAACCGGGCGCCCCCTACTGGCATGAACTCCACGCCCGCAACTACGTGAAGACCGTGCAGTTCTACCAGCAGGTCTTCAGCTGGCAGACCACCGTCGTCTCCTACACCGACGACTTCCGCTACACGACGCTGGGCCAGGGGCCGGAGGCCAGCGCCGGAATCATCGATGCGGCCCCCTATCTGCGCACGGGCCACCCCTCCGCCTGGCAGGTCTACTTCCAGGTCGTGGACACCGAGGCAACGATCACCCGCGCGCTGGGCCTGGGAGCCAGCGTGATCGAACCGCCCGTCGACACGACGTTCGGCCGGGTCGCCGCCTTATCGGATCCGACCGGTGCACTGTTCAAGATCGCCCAGCCGTCGCCGTGAAGCCGGTCTCTGCGGGGTCCTCACTCGCTGTGGCGGCCGTAGCTGAGGACCATGTTGCCCTTGCTGGTCCGGCGGGAATCCTGCAGCACCAGTCGGGTGACCGGGTCGCTGGCTTCGAACAGATGCTTCCCCGCCCCGGCGATGACCGGGTGGACCATCAACTGCAAGGAGTCCAGCAAGCCGGCGAAGAGGAGCTGGCGGACGACCGAGATGCTGCCGCATACGGAAACGTCCCCGCCGTCGGATTGGCGCAGGTCGCGGACGAAGTCCTCCAACGGGTCCTGGATCAGCGTCGAGTTCTGCCATTCGAGCTCACCGCCCAGCGTCCGGGAGGCCACGAACTTCTCCACGGGGTTGATGAAGGCAGCAAACGGGTCGTCCTGCCCGGCCTTCGGCCAATGTCCCGCCCATTCCTGGTAGCTGTGCCGCCCGAGCAGGACGGTGTCCGTCTGCTCCATCATGGAGTTCATCCCCGCACCGAGTTCCTCGTCGAAACGGTCGAACTGCCACAGATGGGGCGATTCGACGACGCCGTCAACCGATTGGAACAGTCCTACCTTGACCTCGCGCATGCTGCCTCCGTCATCTCTTTCGGTCCTCCTCCGTCCCTGGCTCGATCATCTGCCGCCCATCGGCGGGCGTCAAGGGAGAGGCCCGGATGCCCGAGCCTCCTCGGACCGTTCAGTTGGCGAAGACGTCCTGCAGTCGCCCCCACTTGTCCCATAGGGCCACCGAGTCCCCGCCCTTATTCAGGATCGATGCCGAGCCGCCGTTGAAGTAGGCCGTGGCGGTGTTGGTTCCGGGGCCGGTATGGACCCGCAGTTCCCCGCCCGGAGGGATCCGGTAGCCGGCGCCGACCCGCAGGGTGTTGTTCGCGGCGTCGCGGAGCAGCACCCCGGAGGCGTCGATCGCATGGTCGGAGGCGTTGCGGATCACGACATGCTCCCCCGCGTCGAATGCCACGTCGTCCCCGGGCGGATCATTCACCGCCTCGGAGATCTGCAGGCCACGAGCCCGCGGGAACGGGGGCCTCCCGGCCTGGAGTCGCACGCTTTGTTGCGGGAAGTCCCCGGTCACTATGTCCACTCCCAGGTCGACGGCGATGGTGATGGCTTCGGGTGAGTTCGCCGTATAGACCCCCAGACCCAGGCCTGCCGCGTGGACCCGGTCGACCGCGCCGGGGGTCAGGGTGCGGTAGTTGGTGCCCACCGAGTCGGCGAAGCCGGACCAATCGGCCAGGGTTTGTTCATTCGGCACGGTGCCGACCAGTTGTTGCAAGTCAATTCGTGGTGCCAAGGCAGCAAACCGGCGGTTGGAGGAGGCGTCGAAACCCAGCACGTGGACCTTCCCGGCGTCCACCAGCCGTTTCCATGCCGGATGCCCGGACAGCTTTCGTGCCACGAGCGCTTCGATGCCCGGGGAGTTCTTCGGCGACTTGATCTCCAGGTACACCCCGGTCCGGCGGTTCGCGATACGGGCCAGGTCATCCAGATGCGGGATCCGCGCCCCGGTGAACCGTCGGCCGAAGGAGGAGCCGACCTCCAGAGCCCGCAGTTCCTTCCAGGTGAATGAGGTGATCGGATCCTTCTCCCGACCGGGATAGACCTCCTCGACATTGGTCGTGCGTGCCGGAGTGTTGTCATGGAAGAGGAAGGGCACCCCATCGGCGCTGAGCTGCACATCGGTTTCGATGAAGTCGACGCCGGCAGCCCGGCCCGCCCTGAAGGCGGCCACCGTGTTTTCCGGTGCCACCCCGGCGGCTCCACGGTGCCCGATCAATAGCGGACCCGCCGACGAAGGTCGCAGTTTCGTGGCCTCCGGTGCCACGGCATGCGCCGGGGCGGCGGCGGCAGGGACCATCGCGGCCGGGATCACCAGAACCGCGACGAGGAGGATGAGGACTGTCAGCGGTCGGCGGGGTTTCGGAGAGGACGTGAGGCAAAATGCCATGGGTTTCGGTTCCTTCGGCGTTCGGGGTGCGGGTGCTCCACGTCCATGTTGGCCACCCCGGACAACGGCCGGATCAACGGCCGGTGAACTCGTCATGAAGGCCCCCACGGCAACGGCCAAACGGTTCCGTTCATCCTCTGGATTCGGGGGATATTCGGCGTATCCTGAAGGAACCAGCAGCTTCTGCCGGGTTGACGAGGAGGTCATCATGAGCCTGTTCAGAAGGCACCGGATCCACGAGAAGGTCATTGCGCCCGCTGCACATGCCGCAAAGGCGACGGCGGAACAGACACCGGTTTCCCCGATCTACAAATATCGGGTCGACGAGGAACTGGCCACCCGGATCGCCCTGAAGGCGTATGGCGCGGGGGGCGACGGCAAACCGAACATCCCGCGGATGCCGCTCAGCGGATAGCCGACCTCGACCCCATCGACCCGCGCCACCTACCAAGGAGTGTTCATGAAGGCCCTCACCGTCACGCCGGGAAGCAAGGATTCGCTGACCCTGCAGGAGGTGGGGCCTCCCGACCCATCCGAAGGCAGCATCCTGGTCGATGCGCTGGCCATCGGGCTATGCGGGACCGACCGGGAGATCATCAACGCCGAGTACGGCACCGCCCCCGAGGGCAAGGACGTGCTGGTCATCGGCCATGAGAACCTCGGCCGGGTCCGTGAGGCTCCCGCGGGTTCCGGCTTCTCCGCCGGTGACCTGGTCGTCGGCATCGTCCGTCGCCCCGATCCCGTCCCGTGCGCTGCCTGCGCCGCGGGTGAATGGGATATGTGCTTGAACGGGAAGTACACCGAACACGGCATCGCCTCCTTGGACGGCTTCGGCCGCGAACAGTGGCGCGAGGAGCCGGGACATCTGGTCACGCTCGATGCCGCCCTGGCCGAGGTCGGGGTCCTGCTGGAACCCACGACGATCGTGGCCAAGGCCTGGGAACAGATCGAACGCATCGGATCCCGCGCCTTCTTCGACCCGAGGGTCGTCGCCGTCACCGGCGCGGGACCGGTCGGCCTGCTGGCGGCGTTGCTGGGGGTGCAGCGCGGATACGAGGTCCACGTCTACGACATCGTCACCGACGGGCCGAAACCCCGGCTGGTGGCCGATCTGGGGGCGCACTTCCATACCGACTCACTGCCGGAATCGGGACTGGAACCCGATATCGTCATCGAATGCACCGGGGTGGCCCCGGTGATCGTGGACGCCATCGCCAACAACGGCAAGAACGCGGTCGTCTGCCTGACGGGGGTTTCGAGTGTCGGCGGGAAGACCCCGCTCGATGTCGGGCAGATGAACCGTACCGCGGTGCTGGAGAACGACGTCGTCTTCGGTTCCGTCAACGCCAACCGACGCCATTACGAGCAGGGCGCCGATGCCCTGGCGAAGGCGGACTCCGAGTGGTTGGCCCGGTTGATCAGCCGCCGCCACCCGATGGCGGACTACGCTGGGGCCTTAGAGCATCGTGACGGTGACGTGAAGGTAGTCATCGACATCGCCAAGCCCTAGCGAGCCCCGAAGGGACCCATGCAACGCAATTTCCCCCAGCTCTCCGAGCTGCGTCCGCTCATGCAGTTCGAACGCCCGAGCCTGGACTTCCGGGCCCACCGACTGGCGAAGGCGGCCGACCTCTGGGACCTGCGCCGGATCGCCCGGCGACGGACCCCCAAACCCGCTTTCGACTACGTGGATGGTGGCGCCGGGAACGAGGAGACGCTGCGCCGCAACCGGCAGGCCTTCTCCGATGTGGAGCTGGTTCCCGGGATCCTCGGCGGGCACCCCGCAGTCGATCTGTCCACGACGATCGCCGGGGCACGGTCCTCCCTGCCGGTGGGCATCGCCCCGACGGGCTTCACCCGTTTCATGCACGCCGAAGGCGAGGAGGCCGGGGTCGGGGCCGCTGCGGATACCGGCATCCCCTATACGCTCTCGACGATGGGCACCCGGTCCATCGAGGAGGTCGCCGCCTTCCAGCCCGCAGCCCGTCGTTGGTTCCAGCTCTACCTCTGGAACGACCACGAGGCCTCGCTCGACCTGGTCAACCGGGCCGCGGCCGCCGGCTACGACACCCTGATGGTCACCGTGGACACCGCCATTGCCGGTCAACGCCTGCGCGATGTGCGCAACGGCATGACCATCCCGCCGAAATTGAACCTCAAGACGGTGCTCGACGCCTCCTACCGTCCCGAGTGGTGGTTCAACTTCCTGACCACCGACTCGCTGAAGTTCGCCTCGCTCAGCGGCACCTCGCATTCACTGCCCGAACTGATCAACTCGATGTTCGACCCGACGCTGTCGCTGCAGGACCTGTCCTGGCTGCGTTCGGTGTGGCCGGGCCAACTCTTCGTCAAGGGGATCCTCACCGCGCAGGACGCGTCCAAGGCCCTGGATGCCGGTGCCGATGGCCTGATCGTCTCCAACCATGGTGGCCGCCAACTCGACCGCGCCCCCGCGAGCCTGCAGGCACTGCGCGAGGTCCGCGAGGCCGTGGGCCCCGACGTGGAACTCATCCTCGATTCGGGCCTCATGTCTGGAGGGGACATCGCCGCCGCACTCTGCGCCGGCGCCGATTTCACGCTGATCGGCAGGGCCTACATGTATGGGCTGATGGCCGGGGGGCGTGAAGGAGTGCAGCGGGCGTTGGACATCCTCGCCGAGGAGCTGCGGGTGGCCACCACCTTGCTGGGTGTCTCCTCCGTCGCCGAACTCGGCCCGCAGCATCTACGGATGCACTGGCGGGGCCCGCAGGCCCGGCCTACAGCCCGTCCTTGACCTTCAGCACGCGCAAGGCGGCCTCGTCGATCCTGGCCTTGAAGTCGGGGTCCGCCTTCGCCTCGGCGACGAGCCCAGCGGTGATGGGTCCGATGGCGGCCTGATTAACGCAGAGCATCATGGTGCCTCCGGCGTCGAAGAACTTCTTCGCCCGGGTCGCGTATTTCCAATCACGGAACTGGGTGGCATCGCACATGTCGTCGGAGATGACGATCCCGTCGAAGCCCTGGTCGTCGCGCAGCATCTTGTTGATGACGGTATCGGAGAAGGCCGCCGGGTTCTTCGCGTCGATCCGGGAGTAGTAGGCGCTGGAGAGCATGATGAAGTCCGCCCCGTCGTCGATCCCTGCCTGGAACGGCTCGAGCGTCGCGTCCTCGCGGGTCGTGACGGTGTCGGTGACCCCGTGGGAGACGTCGGTGTTCCGGCTGACCCGCCCCAGCCCGGGATAGTGCTTCATGACCGGGGCGACTCCCGCGGATTCCATTCCCGCGGCAAAGGCCGAGGACCCGGCCTGGGCGCTGCCCGGGGTCTTTCCGTATTCCCGCCCGAACGCGCCGATCGGGGCGTTGGCGGCACCGATGGAGGCAGGAACGGTATCGGCGACCGGGGCCAGGTTGACGTTGATGCCCGATTGCGCCAGTTCCTTCCCCCAGCCGGTGGCCCGGCGTTCCAGGGTCTTCGGATCCCAGGAACCCTGGGTCAGTCCGGCGGGGATGGTGGAATAGCCGGGGCCCTTCAGGACCTGGACCTTGCCGCCCTCCTGGTCGGTGGAGATGAACTGCCCGACCCCACCGGTGGTCTTCTTCGAGACGGTCGCCTTGATCTTCTTCACCGCCGCGGCGGTGCCCTTCAGCCCCACGGTGCTGCGGCCCTTGAGGAAGACGTTGCCCACATGGTTCTTCTGCAGGATCCCCAGGTCCGAGGCGGTGGCTCTCGTGGCGGGGACCCCCATCATGAGGACCTGCCCCACGCGTTGTTCCAGACTCAGGGTGTCGAGGCGCTCCTGCGCGGCGGTTTCCGCCGCGGGAGTCCCGGGCGAGGCCGCATCCGCCGAGGCCGGGGTGGAACCCGCATGGCCCGGGGTTTGCGTCGCTGTCGGGGACCCGGTCCCGGACGAACTGGCACCGGACGAAGCAGCACCGGCGGATCCGCTGGAAGCGGTCCCGGCCCCCGGCGTCGTGCAGGCGGCCAACGGCAGGGCGGCGCAGATCAACGCGGCCGTGGCCACGTTCCTCAAATGTCTTTTCATCATGCCCTTTCGGCGGGTTCGCAGGCAGACCTGAGGCTCCAGTGTAGTTGGGGTCCGCTCTGGCCTCGTGGCTACTGCCCCGCCAGCACGCCCAGGACGATGAACCCGGAAATCGCGAAGAACGGCAGGCACAACACGGCATTGAGGACCCGATGCTCGTTGATGATCGCCACGAACTCCCGCAGGAAGGCGCTGGGGACGTAGTAGCGGGCGGTCGGGGACCCGACCACCTGGGCATCGACGTCGTATTTGCGGGCCAACAAGGCTGCCCGCAGCACATGATAATTATTGGTCACCACCAGCAACGGTCCGGGACGCCCCGCGGCGTTCTGGACCTCGCGGGAGAAGCGCAGATTCTCCCGGGTCGTCTTCGCCTGGTTCTCCGGGACGACGTCGGCCGCGGGAATTCCTGCCTCGTACAGGTATTCGGCCATCCCCTCCCCTTCGGTCCGCGACTCGTCGTGGCCCTGGCCTCCCGAGGGGATCAGCACCGGTTTCGGATCCGGTGCCTGCCGATGGAGTTCAACCGCCTTGTCCAGCCGGCTGGCCAACAGCGGGGGGACCTTTCCGCCGATCAACCGCGAGCCCAGGATCGTGATGGCTTCGGGGTGGATGTCGTGCTCCATGCGGCCGTAGGCCACGGCGTAGGCGAGGAAGATGACGAAGACGACCCCGAGATAGCCGCAGAGGAAGAAGAGCAGGAACGCCAGTCCCACCAGCAGGGGCTGGAGCGTGAGCACCAGCAGCAGGGCGAGGACCGGCAGCACGAGCATCGCGATGCCCAGCACCAGGGTCAGCAGGTTCCCCAGCCGGCGGCCCTCGCTGCGCATCATGGTCAGCCCGTTGGCGATGAGGAATCCGGCCAGGACGATCACCGCCAACGGCACCAGGGCGAGGATGCCCAGGGTGATGTAGTCGAAGACCGGGGACCAGCTGCTCAACAGGGCCGTGGCCCCGGTGAGTGCGAACCAGATGGCTGCGACCAGGACGACGCCGTTGCGCAGCATGCGCCGGTCCTTGCGGCGCAGCCAGACGTAGAGCAGGCCCAACAGGGCGGCAATGATCAGGAAACTCACCCGGCCAGACTAGCAAGGCAGCCTGACTAGACTGGAGCCGTGCAGCAGAGTCCAAAATCCCCGCCGGGCAGTACCGATGCCTCCATCGCCGCTCTCTACCACTATCCAGTCAAGGGCCTGTCCCCGCAGCCGCTCTCCGAGGTCGGGCTCCACGCCGGGCACGGCTTCCCCGACGACCGGATCTACGCACTCGCCCGGGCCGGGGGGAAGTACGTCCCGGACACGGCGCAGAACCTGGGCAAACAAAACTTCCACGTCCTGGCCCGTGACTTCGCGCTGGCCGGATTGCGCAGCCACTACGACTCCTCCTCACGGACGATCTCTCTCACCCGCCCGCAGGGTGATGACGCAGAGGCGGTACACGCCGATCTGTCCACCTCCACCGGCCGCGACCGGTTGGCGTCGATGGTGGCCGAACTGCTGGGTCTGGCCGGGGACGCCGCGCCGGTCATCGCCCACGAATCCGGCCGGCGTTTCCCTGATCTGCTCTCCAAGGGCGATGAGGAAGCCCAAGCCGTGTCCATCATCAACCTGGCCTCCGTCCGTGAACTGGCCCGGATCGCCGGCGTCCCGGTGGACCCGCTGCGTTTCCGCGCCAACATCTACCTCGACGGATTGCCGCCCTGGGCCGAACGGCACCTGCCGGGCCGTTCGCTGCTGGCCGGAGGTGCCCGGCTGGAGGTCTTCCAGGAGATCGGCAGGTGCCCGGCCACCGAAGTGGATCCGGTGAGCTCGAAACGTGATCTGCCGGTCCTGCAATTGCTCCACGACGCCTTCGGGCACACCATCATGGGCGTCTACGCCCACGTGCGGACCGATGGAACGCTCACCCGGGGCACTGCCGTCGTTCGGGAATAACCATGGCCGGGACCGGGTGGGCAGGACTACGATCAAACCACGTCGACCCCCCGGATGGAGGCAGCAATGACCGATCCCTCCACCGGTTCCCTGCGCACGGAGGCCTATATCGACGGCCGGTTCCGTCCCGCCGCCGGCGGGGCCACGTTCACGGCGCTCTCCCCCGCCACCGGTCAGCCGATTGCCCGGGTGGCCGCCTGCGGGCCCGCGGACGTCGATGCCGCCGTGGCCAGCGCCCGCACCGCCTTCGATTCCGGCGTCTGGTCCGATGCCGACCCCATCGAACGCCAGCAGGTGCTGCTGCGCCTGGCCGATCTCATCGAGGCGGCCACCGCCGAGCTGGCCGGGCTGGAATCGGTGGATGCGGGCCGTCCGCTGGCCGACTGCCACGAGTTCGACCTCCCCGACACGATCGGCACCATCCGCTGGTATGCCGAAGCCATCGACAAGGTCTTCGGCAAGGTCGCCCCCACCGGGCCCGGGGCGCTGGGACTCATCGTCCGCGAGCCGATCGGTGTGGTCGGGGCGGTCCTGCCCTGGAACTTCCCGGCCGCCATGCTCGCCTGGAAGATGGCCCCGGCCCTGGCCGCCGGGAATTCGTTGGTGGTCAAACCCCCCGAGTTGGCTTCCCTGTCCACCTTGCGGATCGCAGAACTGGCCACCGAGGCAGGCGTACCCGACGGGGTGTTCAACGTGGTTCCCGGGCTCGGGCCCGTTGCCGGGAAGGCCCTGGGCCTGCATATGGACGTCGATATGATCTCCTTCACCGGTTCCACCCGGACCGGCCGGGAATTCCTGCGTTACGCCGCCGAGAGCAACCTGAAGAACATCACCTTGGAATGCGGGGCAAGTCGCCGCAGATCGTGCTGGCGGATAACGCCGACCGCCTGCCCCAGGTGGCCGCCGATCTGGCCGAGGCCGCGTTCTGGGCTTCTGGGCAGAACTGTTCGGCGGGTTCACGGATCCTGGTGCATGAATCGCTCAGGGCCGACTTCGTGGCCGAGCTGGTGCGCCAGGCCGGCCAGCGGATCGTCGGGGACCCCGCCGAACCCGAGACGATCCTCGGTCCGCTGATCGAGGCCGACGCGCTGGCCAGGGCCCTGCGTTTCATCGAAGATGCCCGCACGGCCGGGGCCCGGATCGCCGCCGGAGGACGGGCCCTGTTCGAAGACAGCGGCGGCTGGTATCTCGGCCCGACCGTCATCGACGAGGTCACCGCCGGGATGGCGATCGCCCGTGAGGAGGTCTTCGGCCCCGTCGTCGCGGTGATCGGGTTCCAGGACGAGGCCGAGGCGTTGGCCCTGGCCAACGACACCACCTACGGGTTGGCCGCGACCATCTGGTCCCACGACATCGATCGGGCCATCCGGCTGGCCCGTGGGGTGCGGGCCGGCACCGTGGCCGTCAACGGCTACAGCGAAGGCAACATCACCACCCCGTTCGGTGGCTACCGGGCCTCGGGCTTCGGGGGGCGCGACAACGGGTTGGAAGCCTTGGAACAGTACACCCAGCTCAAGACGATCTGGGTGACCGTCAGGTCGTGATGACCACGATCAGGGCCAGCACGCCCAGGATCATGACGGCGCCGGCGGTCCAGAAGATGGCGGCCACATCGGCCTCCAGGCGCCCCTCGGCGATGCCACGGGTGCGGGCGGAGTAACGGCGGCGCTGCGTCACGTAGATGGACAGCGCCCCCAGGCCCCCCACGGCCACCAGGATCAGGATCGAGGGGCCGTAATGGTGCATCCAGCGCATGAACACGGCGCTGACCACGAACAGCGACAACGTGGTCCGGCCCCAGGACATGACGGTGCGTTCGGGTTGCAGTCCTGGGTCCTGGTGGCCGCGCGTGATGGGGATGGTCATCGAGGGACCTATCCGGAGACGACGAGGACGACGACGATGACCGCCGCGGCCAGTGCCCCGCCGATGCCCAGCAGCGGCACGATCGCCGGGAACGGCAACGGACGGTGGTTGCGCATGCTCGACTCGATCCGCAGCCAGCGGAACACCGCCCCGGCACTGATCAGCAGGCCCAGGCAGATGACCAGGATCGAGATGGCCTTGCGCAGGTCGGTGGGAAAGGCGTCGAAGGCGAAGGCCTCCAAGGCGATTCCACCGGCCAGGAAGGCCAGCGAAGTGCGGATCCAAGCCAGGAACGTGCGTTCGTTGGCCAGGGTGAACCGCGGGTCGGGTTCGTTGCCGCTGGGTAGCGCCTTGCGTGCCAGCCATCCGCGTTCGCCTTCGTCGGCCACCGTCGTCCTCCCGCTGTTGCCCCAGCCGCCACCGGCTGCTCTCGCTGGAAATCCTACCGGTCACAGGCCTCGCCCGCCGGGTGGAAACCGTGCGGGGAATAATGACGACCGCATCACGTTAACTTGAGTGACATACACTCAGGTCTATACTTGAGCGTAAGACACTCAAGTTCCTTGGAGGGAAAATGCCAGCGTTCTTCGGACCCACCGGATCGGGAAGCGGCTCGTTTGATGACTTCCTGGCCCGCTACCTGCAGGGCCAGCGAGCCGCAGCCGCAGGCCGCCCCATCGACATCACCCGGCTGCTCAGCCGGCGCACGCACGAACTGCTCGGGCAGGCGGCGGCCTTCGCCGCCGAACACGGCCATGCCGAGGTCGACGCCCTGCACCTGCTGCGGGTCCTCGTGGCCCAGGACGGGCCGGCCGCCCAGTTGCGGGCCGGCGGCATCGACGTGGAGGCCATCGCCCGCAACGCGGAACAGCGTCTGCCGCAATCCTCCGACCGCCCCACCGGCGGGGCCCCGGCACTGACGGCTTCGACCCAACGGGCCCTGCTCGACGCCCGCCAGGTCGCCCGCGCCTTCGGCTCGACCTACATCGACCCCGAGCACCTCTTCGTCGCCTTCGTCGTCAACCAGGACTCCCCCGCCGGGCAGGTCCTCGCCGCCTCCGGGGTGACCCCCGAAACGTTGCAGAACATCGGGGCCGCCGCCCAGCAGGAAGCCTCCGGCCCCCAGGACGGCCCCGCGCAGACCGGGGCCCCGACCGATTCACCGACCCCGATGCTGGACACCTACGGCACGGATCTGACCGCACTGGCCCTCGAGGAGAAACTGGACCCCGTGATCGGCCGGCAGGAGGAGATCGAGCAGACCATCGAGATCCTGGCCCGTCGCATGAAGAACAACCCGGTGCTCATCGGCGAAGCCGGCGTCGGCAAGACCGCCGTCGTCGAGGGCCTGGCCCAGGCCATCACCGCCGATTCGATCCCCGCCCAGCTGCAGGGCAAACGCGTCATCTCCCTGGACCTGCCGGGCATGCTCGCCGGCACCCGCTACCGCGGGGACTTCGAGGAACGCCTGACCCAGACCATGGACGAAATCGCGGCCGGGGACGGCGAGTACATCGTCTTCATCGACGAGCTGCACAACGTGGTCGGCGCCGGCGGCTCCGGGGAAGGCGGCATGGACGCCGGGAACATCCTCAAGCCGCGGCTGGCCCGCGGGGAACTGCGGCTCATCGGCGCCACCACGTTGGCCGAGTACCGCAGCGTGGAGAAGGACCCGGCATTGGAGCGCCGCTTCCAGCCCGTCACGGTCGGCGAACCCTCCCAGGAGGATTCCGTGAAGATCCTCACCGGTCTGGCCGGCCGCTACGCCGAACACCACCAGGTGACCTATACCGAAGGTGCCCTGCGGGCCGCCGTCGACCTCTCCTCCCGCTATCTCACCGACCGTTTCCTGCCCGATAAGGCGATCGACCTGATCGACCAGGCCGGGGCGCGTCTGAGCCTGCGGCGCGGCCCGACCGTCGACGTCCAGGCGCTGCGCCGCGAGCTGGAGACCCTGCGCGAACGCAAGAACGACGCCATCGCGGCCGAACGCTTCGAGGACGCCGGATGGCTGCGCGATGAGATCGCCGCACTGGCCGAGCACCTCGACGAGCTGATTGCCGGGACGCAATCCGACGGCACCGACGACGACACCGACGGCACCAGCGTGGTGGACGAGGAGCAGATCGCCCAGATCATCGCCCGGGCCACCGGCATCCCCGCAGCCCGGTTGACCGAGGGCGATCGGGCCCGGCTG
Source organism: Arthrobacter sp. AOP36-C1-22 (assembly GCF_052377515.1). Taxonomy (NCBI): domain Bacteria; kingdom Bacillati; phylum Actinomycetota; class Actinomycetes; order Micrococcales; family Micrococcaceae; genus Arthrobacter; species Arthrobacter sp. AOP36-C1-22. The sequence goes on from NZ_JBQSWW010000006.1 coordinate 147,267, forward strand.
GCGAAGCTGGAGGAGGAACTGCATGAGCGCGTCATCGGGCAGGACGATGCGGTGGGCGTCATCGCCAAATCCGTACGGCGCAACCGCACGGGCATGGGCGATGCCTCCCGTCCCGTGGGCAGCTTCATGTTCCTGGGGCCCACCGGGGTCGGCAAGACCGAGTTGGCGAAGTCGCTGGCCCAGTCGCTGTTCGGCCGCGAGGAGGCGCTGCTGCGCTTCGATATGAGCGAATTCGGTGAACGGCATACCGTCTCGCGGTTGGTCGGGGCCCCTCCGGGCTACGTCGGCTACGGCGAGGCTGGACAGCTGACCGAACGGGTGCGCCGCAACCCGTATTCGGTGCTGCTGCTCGACGAGATCGAAAAGGCGCACCCCGACGTGTTCAACCTGTTGCTGCAGGTGCTCGACGACGGCCGGCTCACCGACGGGCAGGGCCGGACCGTGGACTTCCGCAACACGGTGGTCATCATGACCTCCAACCTGGGCTCCGCGTTCCTGGCCAGCAAGACCGGCGCCCTGGGCTTCAACGCCCAGTCCGGCGAGGGGGCCGGCGGTTTCGGCTCCGAGAAGGCGCTCCGCGATCGGGTCATGGGCCGGCTGCGCGAGACCATGCGTCCGGAATTCCTGAACCGCATCGACGAGATCGTGTTGTTCCGCAAGCTCGAGCAGGAGCAGCTGCGCCAGATCGTGTCCATCCAACTGCGTGACACCGAAGCCCGGCTCGAAGCCCAGGGAATCGGCCTGGACGTGGAGGATGCGGCCATCGGGTGGATTGCCGAGCACGGTTACGAGCCCGAATACGGGGCCCGTCCGCTGCGTCGGGTGATCCAGTGCGAGGTCGATGACCCGATCGCCGACCTGCTGGTCGCCGAAGCGGTCCGGGACGGTGGCAGGATCACCCTCCGGGTCGAGGAGGGCGCACTGCGCGTCGCGGCCTCCTCCACCCGCCCGGCGCTGGCCGCCTAGGTAGGTATCCCCGGGCTCCCGCCGGGACGACGAACGCCCCCGGACCATGGCTTCCATGGTCCGGGGGCGTTGTCGTGACAGGTCCTGTCCGGGGGCTCAGCCGGGGAACGGCGCGTTGGGGATGTAGGGATTCCCGTCCTCGTCCTCATCGCCGTAGGCCTCCATCGCCAGCTCGTCGGCGGTGTCTTCGTCACCGTGGACGGGAATGGACCCGGAGTCGATCTCGGTGGGGCCGTCGACGTCGCGGCGCCTCTCGTGCTCGGTGGCCTCCGGCTGGGGCAGCTGTGTCCCGTCCATGCCCATCCCGGCTTGCGAGACGGCGTCCTGGTGGTGGTGTTCGTGGGTACCCATCGTGTCCTCCTCGACATATCGGTCCGGGCCCGCGGTGCCACCTGCCCCCGTGACGACGTTTCGGGCTCTTCTTCCAGCCTACGACCGTGACGGTATTAGTCCAGTTCCTCCGGGTCCAGACCACCGCGGCCGATGCCGGCATAGACGCCCGGCCGGGCCGATCGCAACCAGTAGGCACCGAGGACGCCGAGGAGCCCCGGGACCACGATGATGGCCGGAAGCAGCCAGCTGAGCATCCCGGGTTCCTCCAACCCGATGAGCACATCGAAGTTCGCGACGATCATTCCGAACACCGCGGTCAGCGATACCCCGGCCAGCAGCGGTGCGACCATCGTCGTCCAGGCCCCGGGTCTGGTGGGCTGGCGGCGGAAGAAGCCGATGACGGCGAAGGACGTCAGGGCCATCAGCAGCACCAGACCGAACGCGCCGGTGTTGGTCAGCCAGGTGAACAGGGTCAGGACCGGGAACAGCTCCCCGTATTCGTGGCCGGTTCCGGCCACGGCGAAGACCACCAGGACGACCAGTGCGAGCACCGACTGTGCGATCGAACCGGCCAAGGGGGCCCGGGTCCGGGCGGACACCGCGGCCAGTTTCGCCGGCAGGACGTTTTCGCGTCCCAGCGAGAAGATGTAGCGGGCCACGACGTTGTGGAAGGCCACCAGGGCGGCCAGCAGGCTGGTGATGAACAGCAGGTTGGCCAGATCGACGAACCAGACGGCTGCGTGGTCGGCGAAGTACACGAACATCAGGTCCGGCCCGAATTCCTCCGACCGGCCGATCACCTGGCTCTCGCCTTCGGCAATGGTCATCGCCCAGGCGGAGAAGGCGTAGAAGGCGGCAATGACGACGACGGCGATATAGGTCGCCCGGCGGGCGGTGTTGCGCGGATCCTTGACCTCTTCGTTGTAGATGGCCCCTGATTCGAAGCCCATGAAGGCCGCGACGCTGAAGGCCAGGGCCGCCCCGACACCGGTGGTGAACAGCGATCCCGGTTCCAGCGAGGCGGTGCTGATTCCTTCCGGGGCGGTGCCGAAGGCGAACACGTCGTAGATGATGACCACGACGAATTCGAGCGCGACCAGCACGCCCAGCACCTTGGCCGAGAGGTCGACCTTGTTCACCCCCAGGATGCCCACGATGAGCCATCCGGCCAGCGAGCAGACCCACCAGGGGATTTCCAGCCCCATCGACCCTGCCAGGAACGAGGACAAGGCGAAGCCGAACAGGCCGTTGATGCCGATCTGCATGGCGTTGTAGGACAGCAGGGCCACCCAGGCGGATCCGACTCCCGCCGGCTTGCCCAGCCCGCGGGAGATATAGGCGTAGAACGCCCCGGCGTTGCGGACGTGTCGGCTCATCGCCAGATAGCCGACGGCAAAGATGACCAGGACCGCACCGAGCAGGATGAAGGACAGCGGGACCCCCAGCAGACCGGTGACCGCGAAGTTGCTGGTCACCCCGCCGGCGACGACGGTCAACGGGGCGGAGGCGGCGATGATCATGAAGACCAGGGCCGGGATCCCGAGTCGGCGTTGCCCCAACCCGGTTCCGGCGGACGGGTCCCGTCCGGCCTGTTGCTGGGTCTTGGTGGTGGTCATGGTTCCTCCTGGTGATGACAGCACGGCGTGATGGGACCGGCATTACAGACCACTGTGCCCCGGATCACAGCCGGTGGGCTTGGCTTTGCGCGACGCCCCCTTGTCCCCGGGCGCAGGCAGGACGCAACGGAGTAGCGTGATCAGCGTGAAGCCATCGAATACCCCCGTCATCCATGTCAGCGCCGTCGTCCTCAGGGATTCCTCCGGGGCGCTGCTGACCGTGCGCAAGGGAGGCACCAGCCGGTTCATGCTCCCCGGAGGCAAGCCCGAGGCGGGCGAGAGTCCCGCAATCACGGCATTGCGTGAATGTTCCGAGGAGCTGGGCGTGGAGCTGGACCCCGCGGACCTTCGTGAACTCGGGGTCTTCCGCTGCCGCGCCGCCAACGAGCCGGGCCACGAGGTCCAGGCGACCGTCTTCGAACATCCGGAACTGGTCGCGGCATACCCCGCCGCCGAGATCGCCGAATTGCGCTGGCTGGACCCCACGGCGGTCCCCCTGCCCGGGGACCTGGCCCCGCTGCTGGCCGAGCAGGTCATCCCCGCCCTGCAGGACCGGGGCCGGAGGCCCATCGGCCGGATCGCCTTATTCACCGGTTCCCGGACCGGCCACGGAGGCACCTACCTCGAGGCCACCTCCACGCTGGGCTCCCGGCTGGCCGAAACCGGTGTCGGCATCGTCTACGGCGGCGGGCAGGTGGGGCTCATGGGGGTCCTCGCCGACGCCGCCCTGGCCCGCGGCGGAACGGTCACCGGCATCACGACGGAAGCGCTTTTCGAGGGCGAGACGGCCCATGCGTCGTTGACGCGGTTGGAGGTCGTGGCCACCATGCATGAGCGCAAGCAACGCATGGCCGACCTCTGCGACGCCTTCGTCGCATTGCCCGGCGGGGCGGGAACGCTCGAGGAGTTCTTCGAAGCCTGGACCTGGCAGCATCTGGGCATCCATGCCAAGCCCGTGGCCCTGTACAACGTCGCGGGGTTCTGGGATCCACTCCTGGCCATGATCGAGACCATGGTCGAGCGCGGGTTCCTGGCTCCGCTGTACCGGGACACGTTGATCGTCAGCGACGATCCCGACGACCTGCTGGACCAGCTCGGCACCTGGCGACCCCCGACCCCCAAATGGTCCGAATAGCCGGTCCCGCCGCCCTCTGACCGGTCCGTGCTCCCGGGTCCGCGACCCTTCCCGCAGCCGAGCCCGGGCAGCAGGGGCTTGCCACAACGCGATGCCGACCGTATATTCTACAGACATAGAAAAAAGGTGTGACGTGCTCCACAGCACGGCATCATCGCTCGGCAGCGCCCGGGGCTCCGGCCCTGACGGGCCCACCCAGGGCCTCCGCGTTGCCGCTGCCCCACCCTGCCTCCAGAAAGCGGTCCCCATGTCTGCCAAGGTCTTGATTGTCGGAGCCGGTTTCGCCGGCCTGGTCGCTGCACGCGAACTGCAAACCGCGGGTGTGGAGGTGGAGATCTTCGAGGCCCGGGACCGGATCGGCGGCCGGGCCTGGACCGAGGAGCGCATGGGCCTCCCCCTGGAGATCGGCGCGACCTGGGTCCATTGGATGCAACCGTTCGTCTGGACCGAGATCATCCGCTACGGCCAGGAGATCTATCCCAGCCCGGACTACGATCGTGCCTACTGGTTGACCTGCGGAACGGTCCACGAGGGGACCGAGGCGGAGTTGGATGCCAAACTGCAGCGCCCCCAGGCACGGATCTTCGAGGGCTCGCAGGAGTTCTTCCCGTACCCGCATGAGCCCCTGCACGTGCTCAGCCCGGACTACGACGGCTCCCCCGAGGTGGCTGAACGCTTCCGCCAGGCCGATCGGGGCAGTGTCCTCGATACCCTGCGCGACGGGGACTTCAGCCAGGAGGAAATCGATCTGGCCGACGCCTACTGGTCCGCCGGCTACAACGGCCATACGGCCACCGCCTCTCCGCTCATGGCCAAGCACTGGGCCGCACTCAGCGATCACCGTCTGTCCCTGCTCGATGAGCAGACGCTGAAGTTCAAGCTCAAGAACGGCATGCGTGGGATCTACGAGCCTCTGGCCGCGGATTTGCGCTGCCCCATCCACCTGGAGACGGCTGTGGAGCAGATCGTCCATGACGGCGCCGGCGTCCGCCTGACGACCGCCGACGGTGCGGTGCACGCGGCGGACGCGGGCATCGTCACCGTGCCGTGGGGCGCACTGAAGAACCTCGACTTCTCCCCCGGGCTTTCGGCCGACCAGCAGCGGCTGGTGGGCCAAGGATCGAATTCCACCGGGTTCAAGATCTGGATCAAGGTCAAGGGCCACCACAACTTCCTGGCCACCGCCCCGTCGGGGAATCCGTTGGCGATGATGAAGAGCGAGTACTTCCTGGAGGACGGCACGACCGTCCTGGTGGGATTCGGGCCGGACCACACGCGGATCGACCTGCAGGATGCGGAGCAGGTGCAGGAGATCATCCGCCGGTGGCGGCCGGATCTGGAGGTGCTCGAAACCACCGGGCACGACTGGGTGGCCGATAAGTGGAGCGGGCAGACCTGGTCCACCATTGCCTCCGAGCAGTTCACCGACGGCTGGCACCACTTCCGCTCCACGGGCACCCGGCTGCACTTCGCCGGCGCGGATTGGGCCAAGGGCTGGAACGGTGTCGTGGTCGATGGCGCCATCGAGTCCGGGATCACCACGGCCCGGACCATCCTGCAGGAGCTGGAGGCCGGGCCCACCGGGCACGCCTGAGATACGGAGCGCGGCGTCGAGGTGTCGACGCCGCGCTCCGGCGACCGGCCGGCCCGTGGGAAACCCGGCGCCAGGGCTCCCGGGGGCCCTGCCGTCAGCTCCGCGCGCGCAGGGCGCTGGGGGCGGAACCATAGGCGGCGCGGAAGCACCGGCTGAAGTGGGCGGCGTCGGGCAACCCGTTGCGGGCCCCGATGACCCCGACGGGCAGATGCGCCAACAGCGGGTCCAACAGCTCCCGATGGGACCGATCCAGTCTGCGCGCCCTGATCCAGGCCGACACGGTGGTTCCCGTGGGCTCGAAGAGCTTATGCAGGGTGCGGGGCGAGATGTAGTGGGCGGCGGCGATCGAGCCGGGCGTCAACGCGGGATCGGCCAGATGGGCCTCGACGTGCTGCTTGATCCTGTTCAGCTGCAACACCTGCTCGGCATCGGCGGCCCGCGGCCCCACCTGCACCTCCGCCGCCAGCACGGTGCCCAGCAGATCCACGGCATTGCGGGCCAGCAGGTAGCCGAGCCCGTCCCCGACCTCGGGCACCAGGTCCCCGATGCGCGCGATGCAGGGGACCACGGCCCGGCCCACGGCGTCGGAGGACCCCAGCCGACGGGCGGTCAACATCGACATGTCGGCATCATCGAGCCCGATCAGCTGCTTGGGGAACATGAGCACCAGCGTGGAGAAGTCCTCATGGAAACTCAGCGTATAGGGGCGTTGGGTGTCGTAGATGGCCAGGTCACCGGGGGACAGAACGGCTTCGCGCCCATCCTGGATGAGGATCCCGTGACCGCTCATCTGCAGGCTCACCTTGTAGTAGCCGGGGTCCGCGGGGTTGATCAGCGCCGGGGTACGGCGCACACGGTGGGCCATGGCATCGACTTCGAAGACCGCCAGGTCCTGGAGCCCATGTCCGGAGACCTGCCCGGCAAAAGGCCCCGGGGCCACCGGATCGGCCTCGAGCGGAACGAAGGAAGCGGAGACGAGTTCACGCCATCTGGTGAAGGTCTCCGCCCGCTGGGCTGCCGGGTGGCTCATCGCGATGGTCATCGATCCCCTCCTCCTCTGGTGACAGCTGTCACACACCAGTCAAAATACGCCAGTTCCCCGCGGAAGTCACTATTTTCTCCGAGTGTCGAAAAACCTCAGGCGGACAGCAAGCCCAAATGAACGTCGAGTTGACGGGTCAACTGCTCCGGGCCGGCATGCCCCGGATCCAGGGTGGCCGCCACCTGGGCGCCCAGCAGGAAGGTCAACAGCCCTTCGGCGGCCGGGCCGACCTCGACCCCCGCACGCAATTCGCCGGACTCCCGGGCCTGGGCGAGCCATTGCAGGATCCACCCACGCCAGATGACCATCGAATCGTCATTGAGCGCCGCCTTCTCGCGGTCGTGGATCGCCACATGCCAGAACGGCACCACCGTCCGCGCCTCATCCAGGCGGGTCGCATCCAACGGCAGCACCTCCCGGCCGAAGGCCCGCAGCGCGTCGAGTCCCTCCAGCGAGGCCGCCGCCTCGGCAATCCGCTCGCTGGTCCGGTGGAAGACGTGCTCGAAGGTCGCCTGGAGCAGGGCATCCTTGGTGGGGAAATACGGTTTGAGCGCACCGTTGGAAAAGCCGGCCTCCTCGGCCACCTCACGCATGGTGGCGCGCTGCAGGCCGAGTCTGGCGATGATCCGCCAGGTTGCTTCCACCAGCTCGATCCGTCGTCGTTCGTGATCGACGATCTTGGGCATGTACCGGCACCTTTCTGCCATCCCTCCCGATCCGAGGGTCCTGCCACCAGCTT